>NZ_JAPAEP010000001.1:1031408-1375210 GCF_025842465.1 Exiguobacterium sp. N5 | reverse complement strand
TCAAATGAACATCAAGGACTATATGGAATTTTTAAGACTCTTTAACAATCCAGAGTATCAAAGTGACTATTTCACGGGCTTTGAAGGGGATATTGAGAAGTTCAAAAAACTCAATACGGTCGAACAGTATGATGCGCTCGTACAGTATGTTCATGAAAAGACAATGATTGATATCGAACAAATCAAAAGAGAGTTTTCTGCTCCTGTTTGATGCGCCGTGATCCACTTCCTTTCTGCATTCGTTATAATCAATAGTGTAATGGATGGAGGTGAGGTCGTTGGCATGGGATTTAAGCGTCGCTGAGGCAAAAGATGTGTATTTAACCGAATCAGACCTATGGCGCTTTACGCAACAATTTCTGATGAACGCTTCTCATACGACTACGTACAAACATGTATTGATGAAAGCGTTACTCGAATGTACGACAGAACTAAATGAATCAGGGGCCGTGTCATTTCACCAGATTGCCAAGCATGTGACGAAAATCTATTGGAATCTCATCGTCAAGCATGGGCTGACACAGATGAATCAACTAGGGAAGCAGAGCGCTGTTGAAAACGTGATGGTCTCCTTTCAGAAAGAACACAACATTCCGCCAGTTTGGAACTTCGACCGCTTACCAGAGCATCAACAAAATCAATTGATTCGGAACGTGAATCAGTTTTATAAAAAATACGTATACGGTTCTTTCTATCGCTCTTTTAACGAAACGATTTACTCTTTCAATCGAAAAGAAGAATGGATTCAACTCGTTCCAGCGTATGTCGTTTTCTTTGAAAAATATAAGCGTGTTCTCATGAACGTGACAAACTATCAGTTAGCCATCTTTTTAGAAAAATACAATTCCCAAGATGCGATGGAACGAATCTTGAGCAAGCTGGAGTTTGTGTCTGTCCGCCAATCGCTTGAGGAGTTTAAACGAATTCTATTAAGCCACGGGCACTCAACGTGCTTCTATTGCCTAAAGCCTGTGAGACAAGTTCACGTGGATCATTTCATTCCGTGGTCTTATATGCAAAATGATGTCTTATGGAATTTTGTGCTGTCATGCCCGACATGTAATACGAGTAAAAATAATCGATTAGCGAATATCGATTATCTCTACAATTTGGTAGAACGAAATCATGAACTGCGTACGGCAGAATACATGTCTACATACAAAGAATCGAAACTCATTCATTTGTATCACTATGCCGTTCAAAATGGCTATGAAAACAATTGGGCTCCGAAGGCATGAAAAGAGTCGAACCTAATTAAACAGGTTCGACTTTTGTTTTAGTATTCACTATAGTGAACAGCATAGACATCAGCACATCACTTTTAACTTTCACTTGAATATTTGTATGTTAGTTTCTAATACTCAGTTCTTTAGTTCTTAAAATTGTTATGATACTCATCGAGCTAATCCCGACCCCAAGCAATGCTATAATCGCTGTAAACATACCGTTTGGAATCATAAAACCAATAGGCAACATTCCTAAAAAAGATATAGCGATTACTCCCTGGTATGCAATGTTTAGATATGAAATAATTGGATTTGAAAAGAACGACATGATGAGTGGTGGAATAAATAATACGACAACAATTCCTAGCGACATAAATAATGTCATTTGTATCTCCGGTGTCATTTCACCCAATCGATTGATTTGTAAAGTAATAATAAATAGAGCTAACCCCATCATCAATAGTATCCATAAGATTTTTTTGATCATTTAAAGTCCCCCTTCGATTTTTAATTTTAACATTTAAACCCATTATATCCAAAATTAATCTTTATAAGTGCACAAATGCTTCATTACCATAATCCATGGAGAAAAAGAAATAAGTAATGCGTAGGTGAATAAACAGTGTCAAATAATTTAGAAACTTTAATTGTGTCAGGCCGGTTTAAAGAAGTAAAAGACATCTATCAAACTACTGATTTTGAAACATTTAAAAATGATTTATTAACTTTGGCGTATGATAATGAAAATCTGTCGAATTACTCCGTACTCGTCTATCTGTTATTGGACACAGAGGACGATAAATTACATGACTTAGCTTTTCAAGTCCTATCACAGCCCCTTGGCCACATTGAAGGGGCTTATACCTCTTCCTTATACCATGCTCAAAGAGCCGTGGATTTGACTGATGCTGCAGATGTGAAGCGCTTAGAGAACCTGTTATTTCTGAACATCGTCCCAGAAAAGATTGTAAGTGATGAACAAGCAAAGTCCATCGCGGAAAAAATTCTTGTTCTAGATCCAACAAATGAAGTTGCTAAAGACACTTTATATTAAACCTAGAAAATCATTTGTTCGCGTAGACCAATGGTTTTCTTTAGTTCGTGTCACTGAATAAGGGAATAACCAACTAGTCTCATCTAATCCACTTAAGCCATCAATTGTATGAAAGATAATCTGCACACCATTTTCATTTCTACGTTTCTCGACTGAATAAATCAAAAGGATATCCTCCTAATTTTGAATACGTATGCAGAATCTAACCTTAAACCTGGGGGCGAATGAATGAAAAGGATTTGTGATTGTGAAAATTTGAAAAGAATCACTATAGAGGCGGATGTGGGGGCGGACCCGACATGGTGTGCGACCTGTCGATACAATATAGAATTGAATGAGTTTACGATTTCTGACCAATTGAAGCGTGATTTCTATGAATGGGTTAGTCGATTCGGAGAATGGATTGACTGGGACACGGATGCACTTGCTAAAGGATGGGAAATCAAGGTGGAGCAACATAATCGTGAAGGAGACTTACTTTCGAAGCGTTTACAAGGAGAGCTTGGTGAAGCATATGAAATTGAATTCACTCCTGCAAACACAATTGAGGAAGGACACTTTTGACAGCTGTCCTTCCTCAACATTACATTATTTTGACGATAGGATACCTTGTCTGAAGCGAGAGTATGTCCCAAGCCGCCATACCTTTTCCATCGGTCCGTATGTGAAACGGCGAAGCCATACCATACTGAATACGATCAATACGGCGTTGATGACGATTGCCCATAGTCCTGTTTCAATCGTTGTGAACGTCTGTCCGAATGTAGCAACAGTCACCATAAGTGCAGTCTGAAGCAAGTAATTCGTCAACGCCATACGACCAAACGCTTGAAGTGGGGCGAACCAGGAACGTGTCGTCCGTAGTTGACTCATATTGACAAGGATGGTGATATAGAACACCGCTAAAAAGGGAGCTGACCAATTCGAATAGTCGAGCATACGGATATATGCTTGAATTTCTTCATTAGTCGGGGTGTAGCCGACATTGAAATACGATAAGCTTGGTAAATTCGTATATTGTAGCCAGACAAATCCGGCGGATAAAATACCGGTAACGACCAGTCCGACCTGCCAACGTACCCGGTGCGTATGGACGTGACGAAACACCTCATACTGCCCCGCTGCAAGCCCGAGCAAGATGAGAGCAAGCGGCATTAACAGTTTCGTGCCGGTATAAGCGAGTACAGCTAGTCCGATCAGACCTAGAATCAAATTAACTGACCGAGGAAGACGGTATGCGAACAGGAGGAGCAGCCCGCTCACGGCATAAATCGTTAGCGCCTCCCCCGGCTGAAATTGCATATGAATCAAGCCCAAGCCGAGTAAGAGGAGCAATCGTTTCGTAAATAAAACGTATGCGCGATCTCCACGTTCTATTGCTCGGTGGATAAAGAGATAGAACCCGACGCCAAACAAAAATGAGAAGATCATAAAGAACTTCCCGTCGATGAAGATGTGAAGGGCGTATATATAGTAATGTTCCATGACGGTGTTTGGGTCGCTCGGACGTAATAAACTGAGAATGTTCATAAAAACAATCCCGAATAAGGCGAAGCCTCGTAGTGTATCGAGGACATTGATTCGTTCATGTGATGGTGTGGCTTTCATATAGATGTCTCCTTTCAATTTCCTCTTCCGAGTATGAAGGGAGCACCTTACATATAATCTGCGGCAACCTTACAAAATCCTGAACTTCACTAGAAACAGTGATTCCAAAAATTGTATGTTACACTAAGGGAAAACGATTAGGGGTAAACAGATGACCATTCATTTTGCCAGGATGACGGGACCAGAAATCGCGAATTATGTGACTTGGTTGATTGACGATTATGCAAAAGATGTCGCGCGCAACTATCAACTTCCGATGGTGTTGGCACAAGAGGAATCGACTCAATTGATTCGGGACCTCTTCCCAGACAATCAACCCGGGGAAGGGCAGACGATTGTTCATGTGATGAACGGAGATATTCGTGTCGGAATTTTGTGGTATGCGTTTCAAGCTGAATCGAAACGCATCTTCATTTATCACATTTTGATTGAAGAGACCTACCGTGGGCAAGGGAATGCGACAGCAGTGTTTGAGAAACTTGAAAGAGTTGCCTCAGAAGAACTTGGCGCAACATCCATTGGACTAAGTGTATTCGGTACGAATCCAGACGCACAGCGATTATATAAACGACTCGGATTCCAAGAAGCGTCCATCGCCATGAACAAACAGTTATGAGAGGAGTCGACATGAAACGTTACTTGAAGTGGCTTTTGGCCGGATTTGGTGTGATTGTGATTGGGGTGGCGGGGTTAGTATTTGCCTTTTATCGGTCGATGCAACCAGATCCCGATGAGGAAGCAAAAGTGATGAAGATGGCTGAATCATATGTACTCGAGCGATTCAAAGATGCTGAAGTGACAGAAGACGTATTATTCGACAACATGGGAAACTTTCCGTTTGAGTATGCGGCGATTGTGGTGGATTCGGTGACGGGAACGGAATTTTATGTTTACGAGAATGAATCGACCGGAGAAATCGTTGATACGTTTCTCTCATCCAAATGGGAAGATGCGGTCACAGAGGCGATTGAAGATTCGATTGATACGGCGTTTGGTGCAGACGTCACCTATGTCGTCCTATATGACGAAGAAAGTATCCGACAACTCGATGTCTCCTCGGCAAATCCAATCGCCTATCAGACAGCCGACGTTTCGCCGACAATCATATTGACGCTTCATCGGGAGCCGGAAGCCGATGACGAAGAGCGCGTTCGGACGTGGATGTCTGCGTTACAAGAGAACGACATCCTGAAGCGAGCCGAGATTCGTGTTGACTATACCGCTAAAAACGGAGAACTTCTTGATGATGGTACTGGTTTAGATTTATCGTTTTAAAAAAGAATCCCACTCTCCAATCGGAAAGTGGGATTTGTTCAGTCAAACACTCGACTGATCCAGCGTTTGAAAAAGGGTTGGCCTGATTGTGTCACGCTATGATTGTCGAGCTCCACCTCTTCGATCGTCTCATTCGGAGACCTCAATTGAATCGTCATCTCGTCACCAAGCCCGGTCGTGACACCACTCTCAAATTGAAGATTTCTTGTCACATAAGCATTTGCGTATAGAAGTCCACCTTTTTCGTCCACTTGTACCTCCTGAATCGTATAGTGGAATTGCTCGACCCAATCCCGCTGACCGAGGAGGAGCCGGACGACGTCATCTTCGTGTGACAGTTTCGTTCGCTCGATATTCTCAAGAGGAGTATGCGCTTCAATCGCCTCTCGCTGCGCTTCTAAGATATCTTTGAAGTGATGTGTCGCAGCTTCTGTCGTCCATGCAGCGGAACCTGTCTTCGACTCGGTCGCATAATGGAAAAGAGCAAATCCAATCAAGGCGAATAACGCCACAACACCTACTCGTTTGAACTGTTTCATTGTCGAGCTCCTTCCATATAAAAGTCACATTGTAATGTAGTGTCATTTCAGACGATTCAACTTGAGATAATAGCCACATACTAAAGGGTATATTTGGTTAATCATTTTTATGTAATATATTCTTAACATTTAGTAAAAAATAGTTTACACTGAACTTGAATACAATGAGGAGGCGATGGTGATGTTAAAAAATCAAATATTCCTCAGTCGTGCAAAGAAAGGCTGGACCCAGCAGCAATTGGCTGATTCAGTCGGAGTAAGTCGTCAAACGATTATTGCACTTGAGAAAAACAAGTATAACCCGTCGCTCATCCTTGCGTTCAAAATTGCGGCGGTACTCGATGAAGAACTACCCGCATTATTTACATATGAGGAGGAGTGAAGATGGATCAAGTATTGTTGTATGGAATTCTTGTCTTGATTGTTGGTGTAATTGTCTCAGAACTTTATAAGGCGAACTTTGAACGAAAAATCGAATCACAAGACGAACGAGGGCGACAGCTCGCCTTAAAAGTCAAATCGATTTCTTATTCGATGTTGTCGATTGGTGTCTATGCCGGTGTCGCCCTCGTCGCAATTTTTCAAGTTTTCGATCAGTATTATTTCATCTACTTTGTCATGCTTGTCTTTTTCATACAAAGCATCGGATCGTCAATTTATCTTGCTGTGATCCGCAGGACATGACTTATCGACCGGTAATTTGATCCAACCAATTCGCGACCAAGTCCGCACTGCCATCTTGGAACATAAATATGGATACCCCGACCATCACAAGTCCGACTAAAATCAGTCCACCTTGTTTCGCGCTACTTGCAATCCCTCGCACGATGAGGATTACTCCCAATCCAAGCAAAAGAAAGTACCAAAATCCCATGAATATCCCTCCTTTTTCTAATTATTCTCATTTTAGTATGAATCGGTCGAGCAGGCTCTACATACTTAGACTGATTTATCTTTTAAAAAAGAAGGGTACATTACCTCTATGCGAATAATTAGGGGAGTGACCATTATGCGAAAAACGATTGTCATTGCGGGGGCGAGCGGCTATATCGGCTCGAACGTGATGGAGCAGCTGAAGGAAGAGTATGACATCATCGCGTTATCGCGATCGACGAAGAATAAAGAAGATGAGGCCCATATCACGTGGCGTGCCTGTGATTTGTTTTCATATGAGGCAACAAAAGAAGCATGTGAGGGCGCGGATTACGCGATGTTCCTCGTGCACTCGATGATTCCGGATGGCGGCTTGACGCAGGCGACGTTCGAGGACATGGACGCGCTCATTGCCGATAACTTCGCCCGGGCGACGAAGGCGAACGACATTGAGCAAATCGTCTATTTGAGCGGCATCATCCCGAAACAAGAGAAGACGTTGTCGCGTCACTTGAAGAGTCGACTTGAGGTCGAACGCATTCTCGGTGGTCAGGGCGTGCCGGTGACGACGATACGGGCGGGACTCATCATTGGTCCGGAAGGTTCGTCGTTCCCGATTTTAGCGAAGCTCGTCAAGCGTTTGCCGTCGATGATCTTGCCACGATGGACGAAGACGGAAACACATCCGATCGACATCCGTGAAGCCGTTCAGGCGCTCATCTCGGTCGTCGGTGCCGAGTCGCTTTATGACCGTCATATCGACATCGGGGGTCCCGAGGTGATGACGTATCGGAAGATGATCGAACAGACAGCCGAAGTCATGGACAAGCGTCGCGTCTTGATCGACTTCCCGTTCCCGACAATCAAACTGTCGCGCCTGTGGGTCATGGCGGTCACGGGTGAACCGAAGGCGACCGTCTATCCGCTCGTCGAGAGCATGGGGCACGCGATGGTGGCAGAAGATACGGTCGAAGGTATCGGACAGGGTGAGATTCCATTCAAACAGGCGGTCGAACATGCGCTTGAGGAAGAAGAGAAGCAATCCTCGGGCGGTAAGAAGAAAAAGCAACCGAAATCGTATACCGTCCGTTCGATTCAGCGGTTCGGTCTGCCGGAAGAAAAGTCGGCGCTTTGGATGGCGGACACGTACTTTGAGTGGCTCGGTCGTTTTATGTATCCGTTCATTCAGACGACGAAAGAAGACGATAATTGGGAGATTGCGCTGCTCGATCCGTCGTTCGTCGCGCTTCATCTATCGCTTGAACAGGAAGCGACGGACGATATGGCATCCTTTGCGATTGACGGGGGCAAGTTCGTCAAGTTAAGTGAAGAGGATCAGACAGGGCGTCTCGAGTTTAGACGCTTACCGGAGTCGGATGAAGGACTCGTCGCCATCCATGAGTTCGTACCGGCCCTCCCGTGGTGGTTCTATACGAAGACACAGGCGAAAGCCCATCTCGTGGTCATGTGGTTATTCGGTCGTCATGTGAAGTTGCTGGCGAAAGACGCGGAAGATGGCAATCAAGTCGTAGAGGCTCCGACGAATTGAAGGGAGACGCATCGAAAGGTGCGTCTTTTTCTTTTGTACATTCTGTTAACGTTTTTCTCAAACCGTTTACAAGCCCTCTTTCCAGGCGTACACTGAACTCGTTTTTGAACTGATTGGAAAGAAGGAATGTATGATGCAAGACTCACTCTCCACACGTGAGATGTGGCAAAAGGACATCTCGGCCGGAATTACAGTTGGCGTCGTCGCCATCCCGCTCGCCATGGCATTTGCCATCGCCTCGGGAGTCCCGCCAGTATATGGACTCTACACGTCCATCTTCGCCGGAATCCTCGTCAGCCTGTTCGGGGGTTCGACGTTCCAAATCGCCGGACCGACGGGGGCGTTCATCCCGATCGTCTCGGGTGTCGTCCTCGCATACGGATATGAGGGATTGCTTGTCACGACCGTTCTCGCCGGTGTGTTGCTACTCCTTATGAGCGTGCTCCGGGTCGGACGGCTCATCCGTTTCATGCCTCGTGCTGTCACGATTGGCTTCACGGCCGGTATTGCTGTCGTCATCTTCGTCGACCAGCTCGATGAGTTGTTTGGAGTCACCTTTGAGAAGGCACCACATTTTCACGAGAACTTGCTTCGCCTCGGTCAGGCGTTGCCCGAAGCGAGTCCTTGGCCGATTGTTATTGCTGGGATTGGCTTTTTGACGCTTTGGATCATCCCAAAGCTGCCGTTCCGTTTACCGCTCTTACTCATGGCGATGCTCGTCCCAACGTTTGTCAGTCTCCTCATCCCGGGTGAGGTCGCGACGATCGGAAGTGCCTATGGCGGTATCCCGAGTGGACTGCCGACATTCAACTGGCTCACAATCGACCTAGACTTGATTACAACGCTCCTCCCGTCCGCATTCGCCATCGCCTTCCTTGGCGCACTCGAGTCACTTCTTTCTGGAACGGTCGCCGACGGGATGGCAGGGACGAAGATGAAGCCGGACAAGGAACTGTTCGGGCAAGGGCTCGCGAACGTGATCACGCCATTCTTCGGTGGGATCCCTTCGACAGGTGCCATCGCTCGGACGGCGACAAACATTCAGGCCGGAGCGGTCAGTCGACGTGCCGGTGTCATCCATGGGATCATGGTCCTCGTTGCGGTCCTCGTCCTCGCGCCGTTTGCGAGTTACGTGCCGCTCGCCGCACTCGCTCCAATCTTGATGCGGGTCGCCTGGAACATGTCCGAACGTCATCACGTGATGGCGATGTTGAGTCATCGTTCATCCGAGTCGCTCGTCTTACTCGTCACGCTACTGTTGACGGTCTTCGTCGACTTGGTCGTCGCCGTCGAGGTCGGGGTCATCTGTGCGCTCGCGCTCTTCGCGAAACGAATGGCCGATACGATCGATGTGCGTGAACGGACAGAACGGTACGTCACGCGAGACGGCCAAATCGTCTTCAGTGTCGAAGGTCCGCTCTTCTTCGGTGCAGTCGAGTTGTTCGAGCACGTCCTCCATCACATTCATCGGGAACCGAACGTGTTCATCTTCAACTTTCACCGCTGCCCGGTCATCGATGTGACCGCGGTCGAAGAGTTGCGTCGTGTCGTCACCGAGCTGAAAGCAGCCGACCGGCATGTCATCTTCGCGCATCTGTCTCCCTCGGTCCGCGCGACGCTTGCTCACTATGGGCTACTCGACGGGATTGAAACGTTCGAGACGACCCAGGAAGCGATCGAGGCGTCTTAACGAACGGACAAGATATCGCCAAACGGGACGCGGCGTACCTCGCCGTCGAACAGCTCGACCTCGCGCTCGGCATAATAGATGGCGTGGACGTAGCCGCGCATGCTTTTCGTCAAGCCGTCCACGAACAAGGTCACCTCGACCTGGTCGCCTTCGCGAATGGCCCGTTCGAGCTCAGTCTGCCAAAGATAGAGGAGCTGTTCGTCCAAGTCGGGTAGTTCGATCTTTTGGATTTGGGCATAATAACGTTTCAGTAGGGCGACGTGCTCGGGCATGAGAAATGGGATCCATTTTAACTCACCTCGGTCACGATAGCGGGTCTTGCTCATGAGGAATCGCCTCCTTGTTTATGTCCGCCGATTAAACGTTGGCGCGTCCGGAGCGGACTGTCTTTAAGTAGGCTCGACGCCGGTCGGATCGTGCCGCGACCGAACCGGACGTTCAGGCCATCAATCAAATCGAGGAAGTCGAGCCGTTTCGCCTTCGCCCATTCGTCTTCGAAGAACGATAACTGGACGTGATTGCTCCGTGGCTCGAGCTTGCCGAGAGCGACCGAGACGTAACGGACGGCCTCCGTCTCTTCCCAGCCGTCTAAAAATAGCTGCAATAAGATCGGGAGAAACTCTTGCTCGTCCGCTGTGAAGCGGGGGAGCTTCTTTTGTTTACTGAAGCCACCCCGGTCGCTCGTCCGCGTATAGCGCACCCCGAGATGGATCGTTCCTCCGACGAGTCCCGCTTGCCTTGTTCGCATCCCGACCTCGACCGCAATTGCCTGTAAGACGAGCCGGATTGCGGAATACGTCGTGTAATCTTTCATGAGGGTGATGCCGTGTCCGATCGACTTCGGTCGCGTCCGTTTCGCACCGAACAGGGAGCTCGCCGGCAGGATGGTCGGCGACTCGTCGATGCCCCAAGCGTGATGCCAAAGTTCTGCACCGATGACACCGAACTTTTCATGAAGGGATTCGAGCGGATAGCGGGCCAAGTCCCCGATCGTCCAGATGCCGAGCCGCTGAAGGTGGACCGCCATCTTCGTCCCGACGCCCCACATCTTCTCGATCGGCGCCGGGTGGATGAGCCGTTCGACGTCGTGGAGAAGACACGTGGCGACCCCTTCCTTTTTCGCATGCAAATCGAGGACGAGCTTGGCGAGGACGTTGTTCGGTCCGATGCCGATGGTGACGGGAATGCCCGTATAGCGAAAAATCGTCGCTCGCATGAGATGGGCGACGTGCTCGTCATTTCCGAACAGCCGCTCCGTCCCGCTCATGTCGACGAGCGTCTCATCGATCGAATAGACGCGAATCGCCTCGGGCGGGGCGAACTGATGCAGGATGTGGATGATTTGGATGGAGACGTTCAAATAATGACTCATCCGTGCCTCGGCATACAAAACGTCCCGTCGTTCGTGCCACGGGAGGCGGTCGATGTGGAAGCGGCGTGCCCCGGTCTTGATGCCGAGCTGCTTCATCTTCGGGGTCGCCGCGAGGACGAGTGCCCCGCTGTCCTGTAGGTTCGAGAGGACGACGAGCTTGGTCTTGTAAGGATTTTTGTTGCGCGCGGCACACTCGCAACTGGCATAGAACGAGACGCTGTCGATACAAAAGATTCGTCTGCGCATCGTCACCACTCCTTTTTACGAACAAATGTTCTGTTTTTTTTCATCTTAACACGGTCTCACGTCATCTCAAATAGTGAATTGAAAATATTTTTACAAATACTTTTTGAAAATTAACCAAAATTTATAGGTTTTCACGTGTCTAAAAACCAACTTTTAGGAAGTTTTCGTAAAAAAGTCTCCGAATTGGTTCGATTTTCGTTATAATAGACGAGTATGTAAGTGATGAATTGATAGAAAGATGGAGGCTATTAGTGTGATCCAATTTGTAAAACAGTTAACGAATGATCAAAGCCGGCGTTTGAAAGCGTACGAACGACGGGTCGCGCGTATTAATGAATTAGAGACAACGATGAAAGCCCTCTCGGATGACGAGATGCGTACATATACGGAGACGCTCAAAGCACGTCTCTTGGATGGAAAGAAAGTAGATGACATCGCGGAAGAAGGGTTCGCTCTCGTCCGCGAAGCGTCAGTCCGTGTGCTCGGCATGCGTCACTATGACGTCCAGCTCATCGGTGGGTTCGCCCTCCTCGAAGGGAACATCTCGGAGATGCCGACGGGGGAAGGGAAGACGCTCGTCGCCGCTTTGCCGAGTTACGTCAAGGCACTCGAAGGAAAAGGCGTCCACGTCATCACGGTGAACGATTATTTGGCGAGACGTGACGCGGAACAAATTGGGAAGATTCACGACTTCCTTGGGTTGACGGTCGGCTTGAACGTCCCGGACATCGAAGCGGACGAAAAGCGTTCCGCATATCAAGCGGACATCACGTATGGGGTCGGGACAGAGTTCGGATTCGACTACTTGCGTGACAACCTTGTCCATAAGCCGGAAGAACGGGTCCAACGTCCGTTCCATTTCGCCATCGTCGATGAAGTCGACAGCATCTTGATTGATGAGGCGAAGACGCCGCTCATCATCGCGCAGAAGGACCGGTCACATATCCGGTTGAAACAGTTGGCACAACAGATCATTTCTGAGTTCGAGGAGACCGACTACGAGGTCGACCTCGAGTCGAAATCTGCGACGTTCACGGAAGCAGGGATCGTCAAGATTGAAGAGCTGTTCGCCATCGATAACCTGTTCAGCGCCTCACACCAGGTGCTCTATCACTATCTCGTCCAGGCGCTCCGTGCGAACGTCTTGTTTGAGCTTGACGTCGACTATATCGTCCGAGAAGACAAGATTGAACTCATCGACTTGTTCACGGGACGCATCATGGAAGGACGAAGCCTGTCAGAAGGGTTGCATCAGGCGCTCGAGGCGAAAGAAGGCGTCACCATCACCGAAGAGAACAAGACGACGGCGGAGATTACGATTCAGCACTATTTCCGCATGTATCCGCTCGTCGGTGGGATGACGGGGACGGCTCAGACGTCACGTCAAGAGTTCTTGAAGACGTACAACATGGACGTCGTCCAAGTGCCGACGAACCGCGAACGTCAGCGTGTCGACCATCCGGACCGCATCTTCATGACGACCGAGCAAAAGTATGCGGCGGTCACTGAGAAAGTGGCAGAACTACATGCGACGGGACGTCCGGTCTTGATCGGGACGACCTCGATCGCACAATCGGAAGCCATCAGCAAGTATTTGAAGAAGAAGCGGATCGAGCATGACGTGTTGAACGCGAAGACGGTCGCTCAGGAAGCGGATATCATCGCGGACGCCGGTCAATTCGGCAAAGTGACGATTGCAACGAACATGGCCGGACGTGGAACGGACATCACGCTCGACGCAAAAGCGAAGGAAGCGGGCGGTCTCTTCGTCATTGGAACGGAGCGGCATGAGTCAAAACGTGTCGACAACCAGCTCCGCGGTCGTTCGGGACGTCAAGGCGACCCGGGTGCGACCGAGTTCTTCGTCTCGCTCGAAGATGAGATCGTGAAACGTTATGCGGCGCAGAAACTAGAACGCGTGGAGAAGAAGTTGAAGCCGAGTGCGACAGGTGAGGTCTCGTCGAAAGATGCGATCGAGATCATCGAATATGCGCAGACGACGATCGAAGGACTCGGTGTCTCGATTCGAGACTACTTGTTCAAACTCGATGACGTCTTGAACGAACAACGGAATATCATCTATACGATTCGTAACCAGGCCGTCAACGCCGATGCGGACGCCATCACGAAAAACGTCCTCGGCATGATGCGTCTCGCCCTCGAGAATAGCATCGACATGCATGTATCGGATGAACTCGTACCTGAGGAATGGCCAATCGATGAGTTGAAAGAAGACTTGCGCTACTTGACGATGCAGGAGCCGACATGGGCGAATGACATCGCCGATACACGTGAACTGAAGGATGCTTTAAACGACTGGATGGAGACAATCATCGCTACGACGGCGTCACGCCTCGAACAGGATGAAATCGTCCTCTTCGCGAAAGAGTCGCTTCTCCGTGCCGTCGACATGAAATGGACGGACCATTTGACGACGATGAGCGGATTGAAAGAAGGGATCGGTCTTCGCAGCTACGGTCAGGAAGACCCGAGCCGTCAGTTCGGAAAAGAAGGACTCGAAATCTTCGAACAGACATATATCAATATCGCACGAGATGTCACGACGGAACTATGCCAGCTCGACCGCTACTTCGCCGAGATGGCAGAGGAGGAAGTATAATGCTAGGATTTCGTAAACGTAAACAGATTGAGACAGGAAATAAAGAGGAAGGGCGCCAATTGACGCTCGTGATCGACGATGCGATGGGGATCCCGAAAGAGGACGAGTACGTCTTCCGTTATCATGCGAAACGACTCCCGCCACTTCTCGACAATCAGCTCTCGATTGAGTTGTTGAATGCCGAATCGCTCGGGCATGACTTGTCGATCGTGGCGTTGTTCCGCAACACGCTTCCGAGCTCGTTCGAGATCAACGAATTGCCGGTCCTCTTGTTAGACGCAAATAACGTCCCGATCGGTCGGAAAGTCCTCGGACGTTCTGAATTGCCGAGCTTTGAGGCGTGGACGAGCAAACCGGTCTACTTGGACTTCTTCTTAGATGAGATGTTCGGAGAAATAGAATCCTACGACTCGCTCCGACTCGTCTTCCAAATGAACCCGATTGACCCGCTTCAGCCCGTGTCATCGGAAGAAGAAGCGAAGTTCTCGAAGAGTGCATGGCAACAGCTCATGCGGACGAACATCTCGACACCGCCAGTCGGAGAGAACGAGTTCAACTTGATGCTCGTGTCGGTGGAGAAGGAAGAGACAGACGTCACGGCGACGATTCTCCTTCGCAACGGCTACGACCGCCACTTGAACGTTGAGAAACTCCCGCTTGAACTCGTGAGTGGGGAGGACGTGGTCGGCTTCACGATGATTCGTCTCGAAGAGTCGGTCTACGGGAAACATGCGTACCCGGTATCAGTCACATTTGAAGAAATTGACGGAGATGGACCGTTTACTGTTCGTATCAAACAATAATAGGATGATAGACCTAATTTTTGTAAAGGGAATTAGGTCTATTTTTATACAAAAAATTAATAGGAGGGAAAGACAGCTGGTGTTATATTGAATATGGTTAGACAATTATCAACCAGAAAAAGGGGACAATCACATGAAAACCGCATTGAAATGGTCGATCGCGACCGCGCTCGTGTTACCAACCGTTTTGCCGCTACAGGCACCGAACGTCTTGGCAGAAGTGGACGAGGATATCGTCAAGCTCCGTTTCTTAGAGACGACAGACTTACATACGAACATCACGAACTACGACTACTTCCAAGACAAGGTCGATAACACGATCGGATTGACGAAAGTCGCGACACTCATCAATGAACATCGTACAGCCGCTGGGGAAACGAACACATTCTTGTTCGATAACGGGGATACGATTCAGGGGACACCGTTCGGCGATTACGTCCGTGAGAGCCAAGCTGGAAAAAATGAAGCGTTCGAACATCCGATGTACAAGGCGATGGCGGCACTCAACTACGATGCCGTCACACTCGGGAACCATGAATTCAACTTTGGTCTCGAATTCTTATACAACGCGATGGAGGGGTCGAAAGGGAAACTGCGTTTCGTCAACTCGAACGTCAAAGATTTAGAAGGCAACCCGATCGTCTCGAAGTTCAACGTGGATGGACAAGAGGTCCAAATCATCGAACGAACGGTCACAGACCTGGATGGGGAAACACATACGATCAAAGTCGGCGTATTCGGAGTCGTCCCTCCGAAAATCATGTCATGGGATTCGGGGAACCTTCAAGGTCGTGTGACGGCAGAGGATATCATCCCGTCCGCACGTGAAGCAGTACAAAAATTAAAAGGCCAGGGAGCGGACGTCGTCGTCGCCCTCGCGCACTCAGGGATTGGTGACAGTGCAGCGCTCGCGGATGAGCAACTCGACAGCGAAGAGAACGTCGGTTACGCACTCACGAAGATTGACGGGCTCGACATGGTCATGACGGGACACCAACACGGTCGCTTCCCGGATGCGAAAGGCATGTTCGCTTCGTTCCCGAACGTCGATATGACGAAGGGGACAATCAATGGCAAACCGGTCGTCATGGCGAACAACCAAGGGAAGGACCTCGGCGTCATCGACTTTGAACTTGAACTCGTAGATGGGAAATGGCAAATCGTTGATGCGTCAGCAGCACTCGATACGGTGACGGCTGATACGGCGGTCGACCCGACGATTCAAGCGTTGATCGAAGACGACCACTTGGCGACAATCGACTATATCAACCAACCGGTCGGTGAGATTCAAGATGACATCCAAAGCTACTTCGCACTGGTCCGTGACGACGCATCGGTTCAGTTCGTGACGAACGCACAGAAGTGGTATGTCGAGAAAGAACTCGAGACGAACCCAGAACTTTCTGCTTATAAAGAGTTACCACTCTTGTCAGCAGGCGCACCGTTCAAAGCGGGTGGTCGTGAATTGACAGATGCGAGCTACTATACGAATATCCCGAAAGGGCAAATTGCTTTGAAAAACGTCGCGGACCTTTACGTGTATCCGAACACGCTCGAAGTCGTCAAAGTGACAGGAAAAGATGTCATGGATTGGCTCGAGATGTCAGCGGGTGCGTTTGACCAAATCGAAGAAGATGGCGAAAACTTACTCAACCTTCAATTCCGTAGCTACAACTTCGATATTCTCGACGGTTTGACGTATGAGATCGATGTCACGGGTCCTGCGATGTTCGATGTCGGCGGGAAGCTCGTCAATGCGAACGCGAACCGCGTGAAGAACGTCGAGTACAACGGACAACCGATCAAAATGGACCAAGAATTCTTGGTCGCGACGAATAACTATCGCGCGGGTTCTTCATCGTTCCCAGGTCTCGGTGGCGGGAAGAACATCGTCTATCGCTCAGCGTATGAGACACGTAACGTCATCTCGGACTATATTGTGTCGAGTGGCAGTAACTTAGACTACAAAGCCGACAACAACTGGAAGATTGTCGCGGATGCGAAACGTTCGGTGACATTTGAAACAGCGGATGCGGGTAAGCAGTACTTGAACCTTTACGAAGGTATCGAAGCGACGGACGCGACGCGTGAAGATGCGGCAGGTCGCCTCTTCCGGACCTATACGGCAGAGCTCGAAGTGGCGCCAACTGACTTGACGCTCGCGGTCGATGTCATCAAACCGGGTGCAAAAGTCGTGACTGGGAAGACGGCTCCATCTGCAAACGTGACATTAAAAGATGGCAAAACGGTTCTCGCGACAACGACAGCCGATGCAGAAGGCATGTACCGTTTGACGGTCAAACCGCTCAAACTCCGTCAGTCATTGACGATTGAAAGCGAATTGAATGGGAAGACGATGACGGAAACGAAAGTCGTCGGTGCAGGTTTTGTCGGAACGCCAGCTATCTCGAAACGTTTGACGTACACGAATACAACCGTGTTGACTGGAAAAACGACGGAAGGGGCTACGCTCGTCCTTAAACGAGACGGGAAAAAAGTAGACTATGCGAAAGCTGACGAGAATGGGAACTTCACATTCAAGAGAAGTACAGGATTCTTTGCAGCAAAATATGAAATCGAAGCGAAAGATGTATCAGGAAAAGTAGTCAAGACAACATCATTCGAGTTAAAAAATGGATCAATCGTGACACCGAAGACAACGAAAGGTGTGAAGGCCGGCACACGCGCCTTGATCGGGAAAACAACACCGGGTGCGACGGTCGTCTTGAAAGACGCGAAAGGCAAGCAAGTCGCCAAAGTACAGGCGAGCTGGACAGGAACGTACACGTTCACGTTCAAAAAAGGCCTTACGAAAGGGACTTACAAAGTCATCGCAAGCGGATCGAACGGTTCTGGTGCAAAACAATCGACTCTCAACTTGAAATAAGTACGGAACGGCGTCCAATTTGGGCGTCGTTTTTTGTCGAATAAAAGTGTCTAAAATGTGAATGAAAGCCCTTACATTATCATTAACTCTTATGTATAATCAAACATGTAATCGGTTACATGACACGTGTAAACCGAAGAGCTGATGGGGTTTCGGCTACATATGTACGGAAAAGGGGACTGACAGATGATTACATTCTTCGTCGCACTCGCACTACTTTTGGTCGGGTATTTGGTATACGGTCGTTACGTTGAGAAGACGTTCGGCATCAAGGAAGAGCGGACGACGCCCGCCTATGCGTCTCAGGACGGCATCGACTACGTGCCGATGGGCAAAAAACGGAACTCGATGATTCAATTGCTCAACATCGCCGGTGTCGGACCGATCTTTGGACCGATTATGGGGGCGCTCTACGGACCGGTCGCCTTCCTTTGGATCGTCTTCGGATCGATCTTTGCCGGTGCGGTTCATGACTATTTGACAGGAATGATTTCCCTTCGAAACAACGGGGCACACTTGCCACAACTAGCGGAGAAGTTTCTCGGACGTTCGCTCCGCCATATCGTCAACGGGTTTGCACTTTTACTTTTACTTCTTGTCGGGACGGTGTTCGTCACGTCTCCGAGTAACATGATCAACAACTTGTTCGATGGGAATGCAACGACGCTCACCATCGTCATCTTCGCTGTGTTCGCTTACTACATCTTAGCGACGCTTCTCCCGGTCGATAAGATCATCGGACGCATCTACCCGTTCTTCGGGGCACTACTCGTCATCAGTGCCATCGGGATCGCGGTCAGTTTGTTCGCTCAAGGATACAAGATTCCAGAGATGACATTGACGAACATGCATCCGGACGGCTTGCCGATCTGGCCGCTCCTCTTCTTTACCATCTCATGTGGGGCGCTCTCTGGTTTCCATGCGACACAGTCGCCGATCATCTCGCGGACGACGATGAAAGAAAGCAACGGCCGTGAAATCTTCTACGGCATGATGATCGCCGAAGCGGTCATCGCGATGATTTGGGCTGGAGCGGCGATGGCCATCTTTGAGCCGGGTGAATTGCTTGGACTCATCAGTGCGGGCACTCCGGCACTCGTCGTGCAAGAAGTGGCGACACTCATGCTCGGCAGCATCGGCGGCACGCTCGCGATTCTCGGAGTCATCGTCTTACCGATCACGTCAGGCGATACGGCATTCCGTAGCGCACGGATGATTATCGCAGACTACATGTCGATCGCACAGAAGAAGTTCTCGTCACGTCTTTGGATCGCACTTCCACTTTTCGCGATCTCATACGTGCTCACGAACATGGACTTCCAAATGCTTTGGCAATACTTCAACTGGGCGAACCAGACAACGGCGGTCATCGCACTGTTCGTCGGGGCGATGTACCTTTACATTAAAGGGAAAAACCACTACATTGCGCTCCTACCGGGGACGTTCATGTTATATGCAGTCTGGTTCTACATTTTGACGGCGCCGATCGGCTTCAAGCTGGACGGAGTTCTTCCGTACGTCATCTCGACACTCGGAACGTTAACGCTTCTCGTCTTGTTCCACAAACGGGCACGCGCGATGCGGGCAGCACAAATGGAATGTGACGTTCCGGTGAAAGAAGTCGCATAATCTCGACACGGGCTAATCGGTAGCCCGTGTTTTTGATTGCGTTAAAATCGGGAAATGTCCATACTAGAAGGAACAGTTACGGAAGGTGGGAGCACATGAAACAAGAACAACTCAAAGAGATGCTCCATGCCGACACGCTCGGGGAAGAAATTGCGAGCGCGATCACGCACGGCTTAGGAGTCATCTTCAGCATCGTCGCCCTCGTCTTGCTCGTCATGAGCGCCACAGAGAGTGGGAGCACGTGGAACGTCACCGCGGTCAGTGTATTCGGGGCATCGATGATTTTACTTTATCTCTTCTCGACACTCATGCACGCCATCCCACATCCACGGGCGAAACGGGTGCTGCAAGTGTTCGACCACGCGGGGATTTACTTACTCATCGCCGGAAGTTATACACCGTTTGCGCTCGTGACACTTCACGGGACGCTCGGTTGGACGCTATTCGGAATCGTTTGGGGTGTCGCGATTCTCGGAATCGTGTGGAAACTGTTTTCGACCGGCAAGTACATGTGGGTGTCCAATGTGACTTACCTCGCACTCGGTTGGATCTGCATCATCGCCATCCGTCCGTTATATGAATCACTCGGTCACCAAGGGTTCATGCTTCTCCTCGCAGGGGGGATCGCCTATTCGGTCGGCATCGTATTTTATGTATGGCAAAAACTGCCGTTCAACCATGCCATTTGGCACCTGTTCGTCCTAGCGGGAAGCGTGTTCATCTTCCTCAGTATTTTACTCTACGTCGCACCTTCGACAAGCCTATAAGACAGCCGTCCTACGGGGCGCCTGTCTTTTTTGAAAAGTTGGGAAGAAAGTGCTGCAAACGGTTACAAAAATACAGACGAAATGACGTTTGTGTGTCATAATAATTGCAGACATCATCATAGAGATAGATGGGTGTAAAAGTAAGGGGGAAAATCAGATGGAAAAAGTGTTGCGCGATGGATTTATCTACATGTCACAAAACAAAACACTCAACAGTTTGGCAAAGAAATATGGCCTACGATTTGGTGCATCACGCTTTGTAGCAGGGGAAGACTTTAAGGCTTCTGTCCCGACGATTCGCGAACTCAATGCGAAAGGATTGTCGGTCACGGTCGATCATCTCGGGGAATTTATTAAGACGGTCGAAGAGGCGAATACGAATCGCGACGAGATCATGCGTGCGATTGAAATTATGGCAGAAGAGCAATTAGACGCCTATATGTCACTCAAGCTGACATCACTCGGATTCGATATCTCGGACGAGTTGATTGAAGACAACATGCGTCAAATTTTGACGGTCGCACAACGAGTCGGGGTCTTTGTGGCCATCGATATGGAAGATGAGCAGCGTTGTGAAAAGACGCTCGAATTGTTCAAAAAGCTGAAGTCTGAATTTGACGGTCTTGGAACGGTCATCCAGTCGTACTTGTACCGCTCGGAAGATGACATCAATCATCTTGCGCCGCTCAAGCCGAACCTCCGCATCGTCAAAGGGGCATATAAAGAGCCGGCGACGGTCGCGTTCCCTGAAAAAGAGGACGTGGACCATAACTACGTGAAGCTCGTCAAACTCCATCTTGCGAACGGGAACTACGCATCCATCGCGACACACGATGACCATATGATTGACGCTATTATCGAGCACGTCAAAGAGAACAACATTCCACTCGACCAGTTCGAGTTCCAGATGTTATACGGCATCCGCGTCGAGCGTCAACTCGAGCTCGTGCGCCAAGGATACAAAGTCCGTGTCTACGTGCCATACGGTCGTGACTGGTACGGTTACTTCATGCGCCGTCTCGCAGAGCGCCCGGCAAACGTGGCGTTCGTGTTAAAGGGAATGGTGAAGAAATAAAATGAGCACGAACATCCGTCGAGGATGTTCGTGCTTTTTGATGTATGGATAACGTCGATGCGTTCGGTCTTCTATGTAGCGGAGGTGTTACGATTTCTTGTTCTCGTCCTCACTTACCCAAAAATCTGGACCGATTTGATCGGACAGCCAAAAGAAAAGTTCCTGATGTTCTTCTGGATGCACTGCACAAAAAGAAGACTCAGCTACGAACTGAGTCTTCGATCAATTATCCATTAATCACGGTTCCACCATTTACGTGGATGACTTGACCACTGACGTATGTCGAATCATCGCTTGCGAGATAGACATACGCCGGTGCGAGTTCGGCCGGTTGCCCCGGTCGTTTCATCTCTGCTGAATCGCCGAACGATTTCACCTTCTCCGCGTCAAACGTTGAAGGGATGAGCGGTGTCCAAATCGGTCCCGGGGCGACCCCGTTGACGCGAATCTTCTTGTCCGCCAAGTTTTTGGCGAGCGAGCGGGTGAATGCCGTGATGGCACCTTTCGTCGACGCATAGTCAATCAATTGGTCGTTTCCTTCATAGGCTGTGATCGAGGTCGTATTGATGATGCTCGCTCCTTCTTTTAAGTAGGGGAGCGCTGCTTTCGTTAAGTAGAACATGCTGAAGATATTCGTGCGGAACGTCTTCTCGAGTTGATCGTCCGAGATGTCGAGAAGCGATTCCTGCGGATGCTGCTCAGCGGCGTTGTTGACGAGGATGTCGATATGACCGAATGTTTCAAGCGTCTCCTCGACGACTTGTTGACAGAACGAAGATTCCCCGATGTCTCCTTGAAGCAAGAGGCAGGCTTGCCCTAAATCTTCAATCCGTTCTTTTGTCGCTTCCGCATCCTCGAGCTCGTTTTGGTCTTTATAGACGATGACGGAGTTCGCACCTTCATGGGCGAAGAAGATGGCGACCGACTTTCCGATCCCGGAATCCCCACCGGTGATGATCGCGACCTTGTCTTTTAACTTGTCACTTCCTTTATAGTCTTCCCGTTCATAGATCGGGAAAGGTTCCATCTTCGAATCGATTCCCGGTTGGTGCGACTGTTCTTGGGCTTTCTTCTTAAACGACTCAAAGTCCTTTCGGCTACCGACAGTGTTTAAACGATTATCATGCATGTATACATTCCCCTTTCTAAATTTGACTCTTGTTGTCTATACCACACACATTAAAAACTAATCGTTCATTCAAAAAATGGAATGAAATTGAAAAATGAACGCTTGCGAATGAATGTTCATTCATTTATGATAGAAGAGTAAACACGATGGTGATTGCGATTTTTTTTACGCGTGAAATGAATCACTATTCATTCTCATTTTAGGGGGGAACACTATGACGAGTCACATCGAACAATCAACCGACCTCCGTTTGACGAACTCAATTCGTTTTGCGGTCGTCATCGGTTCAGGAGTAATGGGGGCGGGGATTGCGGCTCACTTGGCGAACGCGGGGATTCGTTCGCTCATGCTCGACATCGTACCACGTGAATTGACAGCCAAAGAGGAAGCGAAAGGGTTGACGCTCGAGTCGCCGGAAGTACGCAATCGCATCGCCTCAGAAAACCGTCAAAAGCTATTGAAACAAAATCCAGCACCACTCGCGACAGCGGAACATCTCAACTTCATCGAAGTCGGGAACTTAGAAGATGACTTAGAGCGTTTGAAAGAAGCGGATTGGGTCATCGAAGTCGTCGTCGAACGTCTCGACGTGAAGCAACAACTCTTCGAGAAGATTGCACCTTACATCCGTGAAGACGCGATTCTCAGCTCGAACACGTCAGGGATCTCAATCGAAGCGATGGCAAGTGCCCTTCCGGAAGGATTGAAATCACGCTTCCTCGGCACGCACTTCTTCAACCCACCGCGTTACTTGAAGTTGCTCGAACTCATTCCGACGGAGAAAACAGCCCGTCCGGTCATCGACTTCATGTCACGTTTCGCTGAAGATCGTCTCGGCAAAGGTGTCGTCGAAGCAAAAGACACACCGAACTTCATCGGGAACCGGATTGGGACGTATGGTCTTCTCGTCACGTTTGAAGAGATGCTCAAGCAAAACGCTTCAATCGGAGAGATGGACTCGATCACAGGTCCACTCATCGGTCGTCCAAAATCAGCGACATTCCGCACACTCGACGTCGTCGGAATCGACACATTCGTCCACGTGGCGGGGAACGTCTACGAGACACTCGAATCAGGGGAAGAGAAGGACACGTTCGACGTTCCGAAAGAAATGAAGCAACTCGTTGAAAAAGGTTGGATCGGACAAAAGGCTGGTCAAGGCTTCTATAAGAAAGAAGGCAAGGTCATCCAGGAGTTGAATCTTCAGACGTTCGAATACGAACAATTGAAAGCGATTACAGGTCCTGAGCTCGATCAAATTAAGTCACTTCCTGGCTCGAAAGCAAAATTGAAAGGTGCCATCTTGAACAAAGGTCGCGTCGGCCAATTGCTCTGGCCAATCACGGCGAAGACGCTCGCTTACTCGGCACGTCTCACTGGTGAAATCGCCGATACGATCGTTGCGATTGACGATGCGATGAAGTGGGGCTTCGGTTGGAAGTTTGGACCGTTCGAGATGTGGGATGCCCTCGGTGTTGAGAAATCAGTCGAGCGTATGAAAGTGGAAGGCTATGACGTCCCGGCATGGATCGATGAGATGCTTGCTGCAGGCAATACGTCATTCTACAAGGGAGACCAGTATTACGATAAAGCGTCGAAGACGTATGTCGAGAAGACCGTCAACCCGAAAGAATTGAAACTCAAGCCGCTCGCAAAATCAAACGGCATCATTTTAGAAAATGGTGGCGCACGCCTCGTCGATATCGGTGATGACGTGGTCGCACTCGAATTCACATCACCAAACAACGCGATCGGTGTCGACATCATGCAGATGATCGAACAGTCGATCGATCGTGTCGAGCAAGACTTCAAAGGAATGGTCCTTGCCAACGACGGCAAGAACTTCTGTGTCGGTGCGAACCTTGCGATGATGCTTATGGAAGCCGAAGACGAGAACTGGTTCGAACTCGATTGGATCATCAACAAGTTCCAACAAGTCGTTCAAAAGATTCGTTATTCAAGTCGTCCGGTCGTTGCTGCACCGTACGGTATGACGCTCGGTGGTGGAACGGAAATCAGCTTACCGGCAGCCCGTATGCAAGCCGCACTTGAGACATACATGGGTCTTGTCGAAGTCGGTGTCGGCCTCATCCCTGGTGGGGGCGGAAACGTCAACACGTACCGTCGACTCCTTGAGCAGACACCAAAATCGATGCAAAACATCGAGAAGGCTGCGCAACAGACGTTCGAGAACATCGCGATGGCGAAAGTATCGAAGTCGGCATTTGATGCGAAAGCACTCGGTTACCATCGTGCGGTCGACGGCATCTCGATGAACCGCGACCACTTGACGTTCGATGCGAAACAAACGGTCCTTGAACTGGCTGACGGGTACACGGCACCGGTTCGTGAGAAGTTACCGGTCGTCGGTCAAACAGGTAAAGCGACGCTCGAACTCGCGGCGTACGAAATGTTCTACGGTGGTTATATTTCAGAGCACGATTTGAAGATTGCGAAGAAACTCGCACACGTCATCAGTGGTGGCGACTTGGCATACGGTACGCTCGTCGATGAGCAGTACTTCCTTGACATCGAGCGCGAAGCTTTCTTAAGCCTCATCGGGGAGCCGAAGTCACAACAACGGATGCAACACATGCTCGTGAAAGGCAAACCACTACGGAACTGATAAAGGGGGACAATACAGATGAGGGAAGCAGTCATCGTAGCCGGCGCACGGACGCCGGTCGGAAAAGCAAAACGCGGATCGTTCCGTAACGTTCGTTCGGACGAGCTCGCGGGATATGCCATCAAGGCAACGCTTGAGCGTTCAGGATATAAAGGCCCGATTGATGACGTCATCATGGGTTGTGCGATGCCAGAAGCGGAGCAAGGGATGAACATCGCTCGCTATGCGGCGGTCCGGGGGGGACTGTCGCACGAAGTTCCAGCGATCACCATCAACCGCTACTGCTCGTCAGGCCTTCAAGCCATCGCGGACGCGGCGGCCAAAATCATGATCGGTCAAGCGACGGCAATCATCGCTGGCGGTATGGAATCGATGAGCCAAGTGCCGATGGGTGGTCACGTCATCCGTCCAAACCCACACATCATGGAGACGGCACCAGAGTACTACATGAGCATGGGGCATACGGCAGAACGTGTTGCAGCCGAATATAACATCTCGCGTGAAGACCAAGATGCGTTCGCCATCAACAGTCACCAAAAGGCGGCAGCGGCTATCGCAGGTGGCAAGTTCCAAGAAGAAATCGTTCCTGTGACGGTCATCGAGCACGTACTCGGTGAAGACGGTAAAGTCGCGGAAGTGGAGAAAGTCGTGAAGCATGACGAAGGTGTCCGTGCCGATTCGACGATTGAAGCACTCGGGAAACTCCGCCCGGCCTTCAAAATCAAAGGGTCGGTCACAGCAGGTAACGCTTCACAAGTATCAGACGGAGCAGCAGCTGTCCTCGTCATGGACCGTGAAGAAGCAGAACGCCAAGGATTGCAACCGATGGCCAAGTTTCTCTCGTTCGCGGTCGGCGGTGTCCGTCCAGAAGTGATGGGAATCGGTCCAGTCGTCGCCATTCCGAAAGCACTCGAGATGGCTGGCGTGAAATTAGAAGAAGTCGGATTGTTCGAGTTGAATGAAGCGTTCGCGAGCCAGTCACTCGGTGTCATCCGTGAACTCGGAATCGATCCATCGAAAGTGAACGTGAACGGCGGCGCTATCGCCCTCGGTCACCCACTTGGATGTACGGGAGCAAAACTTTCAGTCTCGATCTTGCATGAGATGAAACGACGCAATGAGAAGTATGGGGTTGTCACGATGTGTATCGGCGGCGGAATGGGCGCGGCTGGTGTCTTCGAATTACTATAAGGGGGAATCGGATATGGAACGTACAGAACATGAATTGATTAAAGGCGGTAGCTTTGTCATTGACGCACTCGACGCAGAGCGTCTCTTCACACCAGAGGATTTCTCAGATGAGCATAAGATGATTGGTGACACGACGGCTGGATTTGTCGATGACCGCGTCATGCCAGTCCTCGAGCGCATCGAGAAACACGAGTTCGACCTCTCTGTCGAATTGTTGAAAGAAGCGGGCGAGCTCGGTCTTCTCGGAGCAGACGTTCCTGAAGAGTACGGCGGTTACCAACTCGATAAAATCTCATCTTCAATCATCACGGAGCGCTTCGCGAAAGCACGTTCGTTCGCACTCAGCTACGGCGCACACGTGGGGATCGGGACGCTCCCGATCGTCTTCTTCGGATCAGAAGAGCAAAAGCACAAGTACTTGCCAAAACTCGCGACAGGCGAATGGATCGCGGCTTACGCGCTCACTGAGCCAGGCTCAGGGTCTGACGCCCTCGGTGCGAAAACGACAGCTGTCTTGAATGAGGCGGGCACGCACTACGTCTTGAACGGCGAGAAACAATGGATCACAAACGCCGGCTTCGCGAACGTGTTCGTCGTCTATGCGAAAATCGATGGCGACAAGTTCAGTGCCTTCATCGTCGAGCGTGACTTTAAAGGAGTCTCAACGGGCGCAGAAGAGCAGAAGATGGGGATCAAGGGATCGTCGACACGTACGCTCATCCTTGAAGATGTCGAAGTACCAGTCGACAACCTTCTCGGTGAAGTTGGAAAAGGTCACGTCATCGCCTTCAACATCTTGAACGTCGGTCGTTACAAACTCGCAGTCGGAGCAGTCGGTTCTTCAAAACGTGCATTCGACCTCTCGGTTCAATATGCGAACGAGCGTAAACAGTTCAAGACACCGATCAGCCAATTCCCACTCATCCAAGAGAAATTGGCGACGATGGCAGCGAACATCTATGCGATGGAAAGTTCAGTCTATCGTACAGGTGGTTTGTTCCAGGATAGCTTGGATGCACTCGGTGATGAGAACATGCGCGACGGATCGAAAGTCGCACAAGCGATCGCAGAATACGCGATCGAATGCTCACTCAACAAAGTCTTCGCTTCTGAGACGTTCGACTATGTCGTCGATGAAGCCGTTCAAATTCATGGTGGATACGGATTCATGGCAGAGTATGAAGTCGAGAACCTCTACCGTGACTCACGGATCAACCGTATCTTCGAAGGGACGAACGAGATCAACCGTTTGATCGTCCCAGGTACGCTCCTCAAGAAAGCGATGAAAGGTGAATTACCGCTCCTCGCAGAAGCGCAAAAACTTCAAAAAGAGCTCATGAGCTACATGCCACAAGAATTGGATGGGTCACCACTCGCTCGCGAGAAGATGCTCCTTTCGAACATGAAGAAAATCAACTTGATGGTCGCGGGTACAGCTGTACAGAAGTATCAACAAGACCTTCAAAACGAACAAGAAATCTTGGCGAAGATTGCAGACATGATCAGTGCCATCTATGCGCTTGAAGCAGCCATCGCTCGTACAGACAAAGCGATTGCCCGTTCAGGCGAAGAGAAGAATACGCTCAAAGTCCGCTACACTGAAATCTTTGCGGAGCAAGTGTTCAAGCAAGTCGAACTCATGGCGAAAGAAGTGTTATACGCAGCGGCGTCTGGCGACGAGCAACGTATGCTTCTCTCGGCAATGAAGAAATTCAGCCGCTACCAGCCAATCAACGTGATCGGCACGAAGCGCGAAGTCGCAGCGAGCCTCATCAAAGCGAACAAGTTTATCGTCTAATCAAATTGACAGAAAGGGTGGACCGGACGCGGTCGATCCTTTCTTTTTTTGAGCTCTGCCACGTACAATAGAGACGAGGGGGAGAGATGATGACAAAACGAGATGTATTACTCGACCGGATGGAACGCATTGGACGGTCCGTAGCCGAACGGGACGGGACGCTCATGCTGCTCGCATTGGGGTCGATTGGACAAGAGACGGAGCGGTTGGATGAGTATTCGGACCTCGATTTCTTTTTGATTGTCGAGGATGGGCAGAAGGCGCGCTTTATCGATCGACTTGACTGGCTCGAGATCGAACCGCTTCATTATCAGTTCCAAAACACGAAGGACGGGCATAAGATCATGTACCATGATGGCATTTATGGTGAGTTCGCCGTCTTTGAACTGCATGAAATGGCGACCATCGCCTATACGCCAGGACGTGTCGTCTGGCGACGGGACAAGGCGCTCGAGGTATTTGCGACACCACGCCTCGAAATCACCCGTGAAACAGCGGCTTATTATTATGAAGAGGCGTTGACGAACCTATACGTCGGCTTGCTACGTGAACGTCGTGGCGAAACGCTCGCCGGATTCGAGCTCGTCCAGGTCGCAGCTGTTCAGAACGTCTTGAAGGCAATCGGTGAACAAGGGGACCCGTTCAATCCGACACGCCGGGTCGAGTCGAGACAGCCCAAGATGATTTCTTTCCTGTTGGGCGGGGTATTAGGATATGGCAAGTCAGGCGTCGCAGCCTCGACTATCTTACGTTTTATCGAAGAACGCTATGTGGTCAACCCAACGATGAAGCGAGAGATTGAACGGTTGCTTGAGACGTGATTTAAATTCTCTAGGTGTGCTACATTGAGGAAAGAGGTGATGAACAGATGGTGACACTATACGGCTATCCACCATGCAGTACATGTAAAAAGGCAGAAAAATGGTTGAAGGAACAAGGCATCGAGTATACATACATCCATATCGTCGAATCGACGCCGACGAAAGAGGAACTCGCCGAACTGTGGAAACAATCAGGTCTACCACTCAAAAAGTTCTTTAACACGAGCGGGCAAGTCTATCGGAACGAAGGCATCAAAGACAAGCTACCGAATCTATCAGAAGACGAACAACTCGAGCTATTGGCGAGCAATGGTATGCTTTTGAAGCGACCAATCGTCACAAATGGTGAAAAAACGACCGTCGGATTTTCAGAAAAGTCCTTTACGGACGTTTGGGGCTAAGTGCTATAATACAGATGTGAGTCTAATTTATTTGAGGGGGAAGTTAGGATGAGCAAAGTACCAGCAAATTTACGTTATTCAAAAGAACATGAGTGGGTAGAAGTAAATGGAACGAAAGCCCGCATCGGCATTACGGATTTCGCACAAAGCGAACTAGGGGACATCGTGTTTGTCGAACTCCCAGAAGTCGATGGTACGATTTTGCTCGACGAGCCATTCGGCTCAGTCGAATCAGTGAAGACGGTCTCTGAGTTGTATGCACCGGTATCTGGTCGCATCACGGCAGTGAACGAGGACCTCGCGGATTCTCCAGAACTCGTCAACGAGTCACCGTTTGAAAACGCATGGATGATCGAAGTCGAGTTGACGGAAGAGTCAGACCTCGACAAACTCATGTCTGCAGAAGAATACGAAGCGATGATTCAAGGATAATCAAAGCCGGCTTCTCCATTGGAGAAGCCGGCTTTTTGTTTACTCGAAATCGAGTCGGTAATGATCGGATTCGACGAGAGTCGTCCGTTCAAACACACGGTAGAAGAAGATTCCGAGTGCGACCGGAATCAGTCCGAACAAGACGATGACGAGCAGGACGTTGAAGAGAGCGAATCCACCCGGCATGAGGTGAAGGGCGTTCACCGGACCGATGAGACCTGACACACCGAACCCGGCGCTGATTGGTGTTCCTTCAATTTTTAGAATCCCTGCGAGCGCACCGAGAATCGCCGCATTTGCCAAAATGGGAAGCATCATGATGGGGCGTCGGACAAAGTTCGCCATCTGAATCTTCGGAGAGCCGAGGAAATGGGCAATCGATGTGCCGGTCGCGTTTGCCTGCCATCCGGCGATCGCGAGACCGAATCCGGCAGCGACGACCCCGAGGTTCGCCGCACCAGCCGCGACACCGGACAAGCTGATGGCTGTCGCAATCCCGACAGTCGAGATCGGCGAGACGATAATGAGTGAGAACGCCATGGCGATCAGAATTCCCATGAGGACCGGTTGCAGGTCAGTCATTGTCATGATGAGTAGACCGATATACGTCGTGATCTGGGAGATGTACGTCAGTAGGAAAGTACCGATGCCTCCTGCGACGACAATGATGGTCATCGGCATAACAATGACCGTATACGTTTTCAAGTGGGGAGCGAGTTTCATGACAAGAAGTGTAGCGATTGCAGCGGTAACACCAGCTGTGATCACGTCCCCGATGCCGGCCATCACAAAAGCCCCTTCGTCGATTCGGACGGCACCGCTACCGACATACGTCGCAATCGCGATGGTCCCGGTTTCGAGAATCGATCGTCCGAACTGCATGGCGACCGCTAGCCCGATAATGGCTGGCAGAAGCCGCATCGCAATTGTCGTCGCATCCAATATGAATTGAAGAGACGGAAAATACGGAAGTATGGCTTTCGTTAATTCACCGAGCAAAGCGCTCGGGATGAGGGCGATCAGAATTGCCATGCTGAGACCGTTTAAGACGTTCATCGTGAACTGTTTCATCGTACCTGTTGCTTGTTCCGTCATCATTCATTCACCTGTCCTTCTTCTTTGCTGTTATGTACAAAAGCGATAAAGTTAGAACCCATATTATTCCTCTCTACAGAAAGAGTCAAGAGAATCATTGAAAAATTCTGAAATTTCATCAAAGCACGATTTTTGAATGAGAATCCATCGCCCCTTATAATGACAAGAGAGGTGAGAAGAATGATTACAGACGGATTCTTATATATATACGCCCCGATGTGTGGTACATGCGCTGTGGCGGAAAAAATGTTGACGGTCGTCGAAGCGGTCGACCCTGAAATTAAAATCGAAAAGCGAGATGCGAACTATATCCCAAAAGAGCTAGAAGCCTACCAAGTGATGAGCGTACCCGCCTTGTTGAAGCTTGAAAATGGCGAGGTTCAAGATCGATTGTACGCGTTTCAGAATGTGCAACATGTCCTCTCTTTCATGAAATGAGAGAGGAACATTAGAATAATCTGAAAATTTTAAATAATCAGTTGACACAGAAAGTTCACGAATGGTATATTCATTACAACATCTTACTTGAACACAAAATAGGACGCGATATTCCCGATATCAAGACGTTTTGGCGAAGCCGCTGCTACCTTTATACGAATACACGTCAGTCTTCCCTTCGATTGTCCCCCAAAAAAATCAAGCGAAGAAAGACGTTCCGTATAATTGCACGGTCCAAGCCAAGATCGAGTGATGATTGGTGAATCTCCCCCATGTAAGGATGTAAATCTTGAACGGGCAAAAGATTTTCATCTATGGGCTGTCCTTCCGTGACTCAAGGTGCTACGTTCTGTGTCGTCCTCGGACGGCACCTTTTTTTAATTTTTTTGAAAAAAGGATTTGACAGCAGAAAAAGCTGTCGCTATGATAAAGCTAATCGAATACACAACACTCTTATCAAGAGAGGCTGAGGGACTGGCCCTATGACGCCCAGCAACCGCGGAGCAATCCGAAATGGTGCTAATTCCAGCAAGGTGAGAAACCTTGACAGATGAGAGCAATCGTTGTCCGTACGATAAAGTGCGCACGTTTGCTCAAACGTGCGCGCTTTTTTTGTTGTCAGGAGGGAAAGGTATTGATTCAATTACGAAACGTCGCCAAATGGTTCGATACGAAGAATGGTCGTGTCCACGCGGTCGATGATGTGTCATTAACAATTGATCGCGGTGAAATTTTTGGAATAATCGGATATTCGGGAGCGGGGAAATCGACGCTCATCCGATTACTCAACCGTCTCGAGTCACCGTCAAGCGGTGAAATCGAGGTCGCCGGGAATGAGCTCACGAAGCTCAGCCCGAAAGAACTACGAGGGGTTCGCAAGAACGTCTCGATGGTCTTCCAGCACTTTAATCTTTTGTGGTCGCGCACGGTCGCAGAAAACATCAGCTTCCCACTCGAACTGATCGGGGTACCGGCAAGTGAGCGGAAACGACGCGTCCAAGAACTCGTCGAGCTCGTAGGTTTGGCTGGTCGTGAGGACAGCTATCCATCGCAACTGTCGGGCGGTCAAAAACAGCGAGTCGGGATCGCCCGCGCGCTCGCTACAAATCCTGAGGTTCTCCTCTGTGACGAAGCGACAAGCGCGCTCGACCCGAAGACGACGGATTCGATTCTCGAACTGCTCGTCAGCATCAATAAGAAGCTCGGATTGACGATCGTCCTCATCACGCATGAGATGCATGTCATCCAAAAGATTTGTCACCGTGTCGCCGTGATGGAGGCCGGAAAAATCGTTGAGACCGGTCAAGTCTCGGACGTGTTCCAACATCCGGAGCAACCGATCACGAAAGAATTCGTCAAGCAAATCGGGGCGGTCGACGATCTATCGCTCACGTTCGAACACCTTAAAGAACGGTATCCGAGCGGTCAAATCGTCAAATTGAAATTCTTGAACGAGACGGCAGAACAACCGATTTTGTCTGACGTCCTCAAGACGCATGACATCGGATTCAACATCATCGGCGGGAACGTGACCCAGTCACAAGTCGGTGCGCTCGGTACGCTATTCATCCAACTGATTGGGGAAGCAAGTGAAATCGATCGTGCCATCGCGTCGATTCGTTCGCAATCCGTAGAAGTGGAGGTGGAAAGCGATGTTTCCTAACGTAGATTGGCAAATTATGATGGAGCAGACTTGGGAGACGTTATACATGACGCTCGTCGCAGGTGTGGCGACGTTTGTGATCGGACTGGCTTTAGGTTTGATTCTCTATATTACAAACGAATCGCTTTTATTGAAGAATCGTCCGATTTACGTCTTCGTCAGCGCGATCGTCAACGTGTTTCGTTCGATCCCGTTCATCATCTTAATTATCTTACTCATCCCGTTCACGTTGTTCCTACTCGGTACGATGCTCGGTTCGACGGCGGCGCTTCCGGCACTCATCATCGGAGCGGCACCGTTCTATGCTCGGATGGTCGAACTTGCGCTTCGTGAAGTCGACCGTGGGGTCATTGAAGCGGCCGAATCGATGGGAGCGACAAAATGGCAAATCATCTACAAAGTCTTGATTCCAGAAGCTCTTCCGGCAATCGTATCGGGACTCACGGTGACCATCGTAGCAATCGTCGGTTACACGGCGATGGCGGGGGTCGTTGGGGGTGGCGGACTCGGGAACTTAGCCTTCTTGGAAGGATTCCAACGCTCACAAAACGACGTCACGTTCGTGGCGACGGTGCTCATCTTGATCATCGTGTTCGTCATCCAATTCATCGGTGACCGACTCGTCACAAAGATAGATAAACGTTCAGCATAATCACACATATACCATTTGGAGGGATTCATTATGAAAACTTGGAAAACAGTACTCGGATTGACGGCATTATCAGCATTCACGGTTCTCGCGGCTTGCGGCGGGGAAGAGGCAGAAACAGGTTCTGGCGATGAAAAAACATTGATCGTTGGTGCGTCAAACGTACCGCACGCTGAGATTTTAGAGCACGTACAAGAAGAATATGAAGCAAAAGGTTACAAACTCGAAATCAAGAAGTTCCAAGACTACGTGCTTCCGAACAAGACGCTCGCGAGCGGGGAGCTCGATGCGAACTACTTCCAACACGAGCCATACCTCGAGTCACAAATGGCTGAGAACAAAGACTACAAATTCGCATCAGCAGGTGGCGTGCACATCGAGCCGATCGGTGTCTACTCACAAAAATACAAATCGCTTGACGAGCTTCCTGAAGGAGCGGAAATCATCATGAGCTCATCGGTCGCTGACCACGGACGAATCCTTACGATGCTCCAGTCAGAAGGTCTCATCACGCTTGCGGAAGGCAAAACGGTCGATGCGACAGTCGCTGACATCGTCGACAACCCGAAAGACTTGAAATTCAAGACGGACGTGGAAGCAGCACTTCTTCCAACGGCTTACAACAATGGAGAAGGTGATGCGGTCCTCATCAACACGAACTATGCGATCGATGCAGGTCTCAACCCACTCGAAGATGCGATTGCACTCGAAGGGGAAGATTCACCATACGTCAACTTGATCGTCACGCGTGAAGGGGACGAAGAAGACGAGCGCGTCAAGGCACTCCTCGAAGTATTGACGTCTGAAGAGACACAACAGTGGATCTTGGACGAATACAAAGGTGCGGTCGTACCGGTCAAACAATAAGTCATTTCGACTCAGGAGACTTCCTCCTGGGTCTTTTTTTGTCTAGTGTTCTTTCATAAAGAGAAGTACACTACATATATGAAAGAAAAGGGGGGATTTGGATGAAGCTCAGACAGATTCATCCACTGACGTGGGGCGTCCTGTTCGGGACGTTTTTTGCACGACTGGCGACGTTTTTTGTCATGCCATTTTTTGCGATCTATCTGGCTACGCTCGGCTTTTCAGCGAGTGTGATCGGAACGATCTTTGCCGTGACGGCACTTTCAGGTCTGTTCATGAGCTTCTTTGGGGGGACACTCTCTGATCGGTATGGACGAAAACAGCTCATGTTGATCGGGATCGTGCTGAATGCCGTCACGTTCGCTGGTCTCGCACTTGCGACGGAACTGTTTTGGTTTTACATGCTATCGATGTTGATGGGGATGTCGCGATCATTCCTAGAACCGGCTTCGCGTGCACTCATCAGTGATACGACGCAGGCAGATCAGCGAGTCATCGTCTATAATGTCCGTTACTTCATGATTAATATCGCCGCGGCCATCGGACCACTCTTGGCGGTCGTCTTGTCACTCACTGGTGTGAAGACTGCATTCTTCGTCGTGACGGCTGTCTACATATTATACGGGATCATTATATCTATCTTGTTTTACAAATATCCGTTTGAAGAAGGGGACGGAATCAAGGCACGCCCGCGCTTGACGGAGACGTTTCGTGTCCTGAGAGATGACCGAACGTTTCGGGCGGTCATCATCGGGATGATCTTCGCGATTATCGGTTATAGCCAGTTCAATTCGACGCTCCCGCAATTCATCGCGCTACGCGATGGATTAGAAGAAGGCTCGAGATTATTCGCCTACTTATTAACGACGAACGCCATCACGGTTCTCATCGTCCAATATCCGATTATGCGTTTCGGGATTCGTGTCTCTCCGATCAAGTCACTCTTTTTCGGGATTTCGACCTTGTCATTCGGACTTTTGCTTATTGGATTTGCGACGGTAGAGTGGGTACTATTTGTCGCGATGGCCATCTTTACCGTCGGAGAGGTGTTGATGTTCACCATGACGGACGTCTTGACGGATGAACTCGCGCCGGAACATTTAAGAGGGACGTATTTCGGGGCAATGGGATTGACATCACTCGGTCAGACGGTCGGACCGATTATCGGTGGCGTGTTACTCGATACATTCGGTCAGTCGTCGCTTCCTGTATTCGGAAGTTTGGCACTCTTGACGGGGTGTGGTGCCTTCTTCTTCGCGGCTGCCGTACGAGAGCGGAAAGCAGTCCTCGCACTCGTCGAAGAAAATGCCGGATAATGTCTTGATTTCCTACTATTAGCATTCTCAACTTTTATCATTCTATTGAGAATGAATTCTAAGGTGAGTCGCTTGAAATAAAAAAATGACTAGTCTAAGATTAGAATATATCTAATCTACGCCATTCACTATGGCGAGAAAATACGGAAGGGGTATCCGAATGTCTAACGTACCACAAATGAAAATTGATGACCTCCGCGTCTCAATCGAAGGAAAAGAGATTGTCAAAGGTCTTAACCTAGAAATTAAAGGTGGCGAAATTCATGCCATCATGGGTCCTAACGGGACTGGTAAATCAACACTCGCATCAGCACTCATGGGTCATCCACTTTATGAGGTCACTGGGGGAAGCGTCGAATTAAACGGCGAAGATGTCCTCGAGATGGAAGTCGACGAGCGCGCACAAGCAGGGATGTTCCTTGCGATGCAGTACCCGGCTGAAATCAGTGGTGTCACAAACGCGGACTTCTTGCGTTCGGCAATCAACTCACGTCGTGAAGAAGGTCAAGAAATCTCGCTCATGAAGTTCATCCGTGAACTCGATGCGAAGATGGAGCTTCTCGAAATCCCTTCAGAAATGGCACACCGTTATTTAAACGAAGGATTCTCAGGCGGTGAGAAGAAGCGTAACGAAATTCTTCAAATGATGATGATTCAACCGAACATCGCCATCTTGGATGAAATCGACTCAGGTCTTGATATCGATGCCCTTAAAGTCGTTGCCAAAGGCGTAAATGAAATGCGTTCAGAAGAGTTCGGCTGCTTGATCATCACGCACTACCAACGTCTCCTCAACTATATTGAGCCAGACTTCGTACACATCATGATGGACGGGAAAATCGTCATGTCTGGTGGTAAAGAGCTCGCACAGCGACTCGAGGCAGAAGGTTACGACTGGGTGAAGCAAGAACTCGGAATGACAGTAGACACAGAAGCGTAAGGAGGCTGTACGATGACCGTACAATTTGAATTGGATGCACAAGCGTTGTCGGCACGTGCAGAAGCGCTCGGCGGACCAGCATGGATGGTCAACCGTCGTAAAGAGGCAGCAGAACTTGCGCCGACACTTGCTTTGCCAAAAGTTGAAAAAATTAAGATTGATAAGTGGGACTTCACAGCGGGAGATGTCGAGCTCGAACAAAAAGACGGCTTGACAGCGGACATCGAATCACTCCTCGGAGACCACCGGACAAACGTGCTCGTTGAACGCAACGGTCATGTCGTCTATAACGAATTGTCGATGCCTGAAGGCGTTTTGTTCATGGGAATCAAAGAAGCGATGGAGCAACATCCTGAGCTCGTTGAGAAATACTTCATGACTGAAGGCGTACGTGTCGATGAAGAACGTCTTTCGGCGTTGAATGCTGCCCTCACAAACGGTGGTGCATTCATCTACGTACCGAAAAACACGCAATTGAAAGATCCGCTTCAAGCCATCTTCACGATGGAACAGGCGAATGGTGCCCTCTATCACCACACGATCCTCGTCGCTGACGAAGGTAGTGAAGTGACATACATCGAAAACTTCCTTTCTGGCACGAATGAACCGCACACGGTCAACGTCGTGACGGAAGTATTCGCTGGAGAGAACGCGAAAGTCGTCTTCGGTGGTGTCGATCAGCTCGCTGAATCAGCACTTACGTTCATGAATCGTCGCGGTGTCGTCTATGCGAACGGTCGCCTCGATTGGGCGCTCGGTCACATGAACGACGGGAACTCAGTCGTCGAGACGAAGACTCACCTCGTCGGCGACAACACGTACTCAGATACAAAAGCTGTGACAATCGGTCGCGGTGCGCAGAAACAAAACTTCAACATTCGTACCGACCACTTCGGGAAAGCATCTGAAGGGTTCATCTTGATTCACGGTGTCCAAAAAGACGCAGCCACTGCAATCTTCAGCGGGACATCGATGATTCACCACGGTGCGTCAAAATCGAACGGTGTACAAACAGAGCGCGTTTTGATGCTCTCTGAAAAAGCACGTGGTGATGCCAACCCGATTCTTCTTATCGATGAAGATGACGTTATGGCAGGTCACGCAGCGTCTGTCGGTCGTGTCGATGATGTTCAATTGTACTACTTGATGAGCCGTGGTTTGTCTCGCCAAGAGGCAGAGCGTTTAATCATCCACGGATTCTTGACGCCTGTCGTCGAAGAACTCGCAATCGATTCGGTCAAAGACCGTCTCCGCGAAGTCATCGAAGGGAAAGTACGTTAAGATGTTGAACGCCTCGATTCGTGAACAGTTTCCGATTTTAGATCAGGAAATCAATGGACACCCGCTCGTTTATCTTGATAGCGCGGCGAGCTCACAAAAGCCGCTCGCTGTCATCGAGGCGATCGAGGACTATTATCGTCGCAACCATTCGAACGTGCATCGTGGCGTCCATACGCTCGGGACGCAAGCGACGGATGCGTATGAAGGGGCACGCGAACGCGTCCGCTCATTCATCCATGCGGCGGTTCCTGAAGAAATCATTTTCACTCGTGGAACGACGACGGCCATCAACTTGGTCGCATCGAGCTACGGAGATGCGAATGTCGGTGAAGGCGACGAGATCGTCCTCACTCCGATGGAACATCATGCGAACTTAATCCCATGGCAACAACTCGCCAAGCGAAAAGGCGCGACACTTCGTTACGTCGAGCTCACGCCGGACGGACGTGTCACACTCGATGCGGTTCAAGTGGTATTATCAGACCGGACGAAAATCGTCGCGATGAGTCACGTCTCGAACGTACTCGGGACGATTAACCCGATTGCCGAAGTCGCTCGACTCGCGCATGAGTTGGGTGCCGTCATGGTCGTCGATGCCGCGCAAAGTGCACCGCACCGAAAACTTGACGTCCAAGCACTCGACTGTGACTTCCTCGCCTTTTCTGGACATAAGATGCTCGGACCGACTGGGATCGGTGTCTTATATGGGAAGAAGCAACTCCTCAAAAACATGGAGCCGGTCGAGTTCGGTGGCGAGATGATCGACTATGTCGATTTATATGAATCGACGTGGAAAGACATCCCGTACCGTTTCGAAGCGGGAACACCGATTATCGCCGGAGCGGTCGGACTTGCGGCAGCCATCGACTTTTTAGAAGAAATCGGTCTTGAAAATGTCGAAGCACACGAACGTGAACTCGCGTCTTACGCAATCGAGCAGATGAAAACGATTGAAGGGATCGAGATTTACGGTCCTGAAGATCGCGTCGGTCTCGTCACGTTCAACTTGAAGGACGTTCATGCGCACGACCTCGCGACTGTGCTCGACATGCAAGGCATCGCGGTTCGTGCCGGTCATCACTGTGCACAACCACTCATGCGTCTTTTGAAGCAATCATCGACGGCACGGGCGAGCTTCTATTTGTACAACACAAAAGAAGAAGTCGACCGCTTCATCGAGGGATTACGTCAAACGAAGGAGTATTTCAATTATGAGTTTTAATAATCTCGACATGTTGTACCGCCAGGTCATCATGGATCACTATAAAAACCCAAGAAACCGTGGCGTCATCGAAGATGGCGTGACGGTGGACTTGAACAACCCGACGTGTGGGGATTCGCTTCGTCTTCAACTACAAGTCGAAGACAACATCGTCAAAGATGCAAAGTTTGAAGGGGAGGGCTGCTCGATCAGTCTTGCCTCGGCATCGATGATGACCCAAATCGTCAAAGGGAAAACAGTAGAAGAGGCGCTTCAACTCGCCAACATCTTCTCTGAAATGGTTCAAGGCAAAGAGTACGACACGGATACGTTTGACCTCGGTGATATCGAGGCGCTCTCAGGCGTATCGAAATTCCCGGCTCGAATCAAGTGTGCCACGCTCGCGTGGAAGGCGCTTGAAAAAGGAGTAGACGAGGACGCGTAAGGAGAAGGAGGAGACCGATATGGCAAAGAACATGCCGGAAATTGGCGATTATAAATACGGCTTCCATGATCGGGACGTTTCGATTTTCCGTTCAGGCCGTGGCTTGACGACAGAAATCGTAGAGACGATCTCACGCATGAAAGAAGAGCCACAATGGATGCTCGACTTCCGTTTGAAGTCGTTGGATCACTTCAACAAGATGGCGATGCCGACATGGGGCGGAGACCTCTCGGCACTTGATTTCGACGAAATCACGTACTATGTCAAACCATCTGAAAAGACAGAACGCTCATGGGACGAGGTACCAGAAGAAATCAAACGTACGTTTGACAAGCTCGGTATCCCAGAAGCAGAGCAAAAATACTTGGCAGGTGTCTCGGCTCAGTATGAGTCTGAGGTTGTCTACCACAGCATGCAAGAAGACTTCGAAGCGAAAGGTGTCATCTTCAAAGATACAGACACAGCCCTCAAAGAAGACGAAGAGATCTTCAAAGAGTACTTCGGGAAGTTGATTCCGCCGACGGACAACAAGTTTGCGGCCCTCAACTCAGCAGTTTGGTCGGGTGGCTCGTTCATCTACGTACCAAAAGGCGTGAAACTCGAGCAACCGCTCCAAGCCTACTTCCGCATCAACTCGGAAAACATGGGTCAGTTCGAGCGTACGCTCATCATCGTCGACGAAGGCGCATCGGTTCATTACGTCGAAGGATGTACGGCACCGGTCTACACAACGAACTCGCTTCACTCAGCGGTCGTTGAGATCTTCGTCAACAAAGATGCATACTGCCGTTACACGACGATCCAAAACTGGGCGAACAACGTCTACAACTTGGTAACGAAACGTGCAGTCTGTGAAGCGGGTGGATCGATGGAGTGGATCGATGGAAACATCGGATCGAAACTTACGATGAAATACCCGGCTGTCATCTTGAAAGGGGAAGGCGCACGTGGGATGACACTCTCAATCGCCCTCGCTGGTAAAGGACAGCACCAAGACGCTGGCGCGAAAATGATTCACCTCGCACCAAACACGTCGTCGTCTATCGTCTCGAAATCGATTTCGAAACAAGGCGGAAAAGTATCGTACCGTGGAATCGTCCACTTCGGCCGTAAGGCGAAGGGCGCGCGCTCGAACATCGAGTGTGACACGCTCATCATGGACAACGAGTCGACGTCAGATACGATCCCGTACAACGAAATCTTGAACGACCAAGTGTCGCTCGAGCACGAAGCGAAAGTCTCAAAAGTGTCAGAAGAGCAACTCTTCTACCTCATGAGCCGTGGAATCTCGGAAGAAGAAGCGACGGAAATGATCGTAATGGGCTTCATCGAGCCATTCACAAAAGAATTGCCAATGGAATATGCGGTCGAAATGAACCGTCTCATCAAGTTTGAGATGGAAGGTTCGATTGGTTAATGGCTTAACATCAGTGTTTTGAAGAGTTGATTATGAATGTAATTCGTTACAGCCCTCAATCAGCCCTCAAAGTTGACGGCGGAGCATCCATTGGATGCTCCGTTTTCTTTAAAGGACGGTCGTATTTTGTCGAACGAAACTTGTGGAAACCAACACCTTAAGTTGTGGTATTGTATACCATTTTATCTAACCATTCGATATGATTAATTAAGATTGATTGCAAGCGGGGGTCGAAAATGAAGAAACTGTTTTTTGGAGATGATACTACCGTCATGAAGGCTTATCACGGCACCTCCCTGAAAAATGCAGAATCTATCATGGAAAACGGGTTCTGGCCATCGGTTGGTGAAAAACACTGGTTAGGTGACGGGGTTTACTTTTTCAGAGAAGATGATGCCCAAGCGCAGGTATGGGCCTATCACGAAAAGCATAATTTGATTAAAAAAAGAAAATATCGCGAAGCAAAAAAGTATAAAGGTTGTGTATTTGAGTGGAAGACAATTCTCTCGGGAGAAGAGTTCCTAAACCTCGATACTCGATCAGGCGCAATTTATTATAGCGAGCATCTCGAAGAATTTATGGAGATGATTGATGAAGAAGGGATTCAGGTTCCGGGCAATTGGTGGTACTTGAACTCACTTTGTTACGACAATATAGACGAAAAATTCAAAGTGATCCAACGAACTTTTTCGGTGCCTAGCGCTTATGACAAACACGACACCACGATATTCAATACTTTAATGTTTTTGCCGATAAAAACAGGGAAAGACAAAGAAGAAGTAGAAGTACCGAATATCCCTACTCATTTAATCAACGGATGCCAAGTGGTAGTGAGAGATCCGCAACTCATTTCACAAGAGGCGTTGAAGTGGTTAGCTTGTTAAAATGATGTAGGTTTTGTTCTATTTTCGTTCGACGATGTAGGACTAGGAGGAATGAACAGTGAACAGAGAAGAAAGAAAAAGAAAAATGAAAGAAAAGTTGATTCAAAAACTCGAGAGAGATGGTGTAGATTACACAATCGGAGCAAAGGGTGAAGGGAAACTTATTGTTGTTGAGGACGGTAAAGTGTTAGGCGAGCTAGGCTCACCTCTCCCTCAAGAAGAAATCCTCTCTATTCTTGTAGGGTCACCGCAAGAATCAGAAGTCGAACCTATTTTGTCTGAAGACATCCTTGTCGAAAACTTCTACACTATGCTGATTTCTGACAGTGGGTCCATCGAAGAAATTGGTTTGTTCGATGAACACGTGACTTCGAGTGTAGAAATCAAAATTGAACATCCGAGCAAAATGTTTATTCAAATTGACGACTACTCACCAGAAGAATTTAGCTTAGATATTCCAGACGAGACCATGTTAGGGGCTGCTTGATCTAATGAAAAAATTAAAGTTTGAGCGTTATAGGGTTGAAAACCTGTCTTTTAAACAAGACCAAGATTTTAGAGAAGATAATAACTTATCAGTTTCAATGGGTTCGAATGTGGAAATGACAGGTGAGGATAGCGCGGTCGTTTCGATTATTTGTCATTTGGAATCGGCAGACGAGAATTTCGAGTTATCGATTCGCGTTTCTGGAGACTTTGTTGTGGAAGAGGACGAATCGAAAGATAATATTCCGGGCGTGACGAGCAAGTTGCTGTTGAGTCGGAACAGTTTGTCCATTCTATTCCCGTATCTTAGATCGGCAGTATCACAAGTCACATCGATTGGATACAATAATCCCGTCGTACTTCCACCAATTAATATTCTTGATTTCATTCAAAAAAGCAAAGAGGAGGAACCCGAAAAATAATCGGTCCTCCTCTTTTTATTTTGTCTCTTTTTGTATATACAGATCATTGTTTGCTATACGCGCCTCGTATAGCGCCATCGAATCATGCTCGATTTTCTTCGAGACGTGTAGATAGATGTTCATCGTAATTTTTGTATCGGCGTGACCAAGGCGATCAGCCACATACTTCACGTCCGCACCTGATTCTAATAAATGAACAGCGTGAGAATGGCGGAGCACATGTGGGCTGATATGCTGCACGCCGCTCTTTTTGCAGGCGTCCCGCAAATAGTCCCTCACGATACTCGTCCGCAGCCAAGTACCGTTCGGGCTATGGAACACGAGTGGCAATTCAGGCTTCTTGTAATTAGGATAGGCGAGGTAGACCTCCTTCTGACTCGTTCGATGCCGGCGCATTAGGTCATTCGTCTGCCCGTCGATTCGTAATGTCCGGTTTGCTTTCTTTGTCTTCGGTTTTGTCACCTTGAGGGCCAAATCGGAACCGAACGACAGCGTCTTATTCACGCGGACGGTGCCGGCGTCCAAATCGATATCCTCCCACTCGAGCGCCAACGCCTCGCCGACACGAAGGCCGGTCCGGGCAATCAGCGTGAAGAGGGCGAGATATTGGATGGAGCGCTTGTACTTCCCGTGCGGTGTCACCTCGAGGTAGGCGAGCAATCGATTGAGCTCGTCCATCTCGAGGAACTCCAATACATCGTCGTCCTCGTCCGGTGTGTCGTCCCGTTTCGATATCCGGATACGGTGGGCGGGGTTCTTCTCGATCAGATTCATGTCCAGCAGCGCATGGTCGAGAATGCTCGCGAATGTCGAGTGGAATGAACGGACGGTGCCGAGGCTATACACTTCGACTTTCTCGTTGATCCACTTTTGGTACATGACCCGGTTGATGTCGATCAGTCGATACTCCCCGAACTGGGGGATGAGATGATTTCTGACAGTGCGGCTGATCCGGTCATAGGTCGACTCTTTAACGTGTGGTCGTTTGAACGTTTCGAGCCATTCGAGGGCGAAGGTGTCGAAGCGTACGTTCTGGTCCATCACGAACGTATTATTCAACAGCTTAGATTCTTCTTTGGCCGCAGCCATCTGAGCCTCACGCTTCGTCGTGAAGTTGCTTCGTGATCGTTCGCGTCGCTTTCCGCCCTCATCATAAAAATAGATGCGGTATTGCCATTTTCCGTTCCGCTTACGGAAGATTGCCATATCGTTCACTCCTCTCAAATTTATAATATGCGATGATCGATCATAGGACAAACACGTGCGAATTGAAAAGGCGCCTCTGAGGCGCCTTCGATTCACTCAACATTCGTAATTGAAAACAAAAACCTACTTTATGTCTTCAGTTATTTAATAATTTTGTTTTTTGAGTATCAAATTCTTCATGGGACAAAACTCCTGCATCGAGTAATTGTTTTAACTTTAGCAATTCATCAGCGATGGAAATCGTTGTTGCTGCAGTCTGAGAAGTGCTTGGTTGATTCATGAGCTCTTCAACGTAATCCCGAAGTTCAAGTGCTTGATCATATTCAGGTTTATTGAATATCACTGTATTCTCATCTTTCACAGCATCCATCACCCCAGTGGAGTCTTTACTACCTGAGAAGATGAACTGGATGTATCCAGTTGTTAAACCTGGCTTTTTGACTTGGACACCTGAGAGTGAATTTATACGAATATTTTTATCTCCACCTCCATTATTAATACGGTTCATCAAACCACGACGAGAAATCTTGATGAACCCATTTTCGATTGTTACAGTCGTTTTTCCATTCGTTTTAAAATCAAATACTTTACTCATTTTTCATCCTCCTGCAATCTTTTTCCTTTATTGTAGCACCCGTCCTAAAATTACCCATGAATGTTACTAGACATTTCTATTGAGAATCGTTCGACAAAAATATGTTGTTTTAGGAACTTTGTCGAACATCTCAGATTGTCTCATTTAGGAAAATGGTTGAAAATATTTTGTGTTGGGCTCATACTGAGTACATAAACAAGAACAAGTGTTCTTAATTCGATTGGTGATGATGAATATCTAAATATAAAAGTATTTTTCTATTGACGTTTCAATACTTTTGTTTTATGATTATATGTTATTTTTATTGACTAGTTCTTTCAGTGATGGTATCTTTACGAGGAAAATAAATACATGGACGATCGTTCGTAGATGGAGGGGTTTCTTTGGCTGAGGTTGCAACGAGACAGATGATTTATATTAAGGATGGAAAATCAGAGAAGGCTACCGCGGTATGGGTAGAGGAGATTCAAACTTATGTAGCGTTTCCTAACAAAGAAGCAACTCGAATGATTCAAGAGTATAAATCGAAAACTCCACACTCTCTTAAATGAGGATGTGGAGTTTATTTTTTGTCGTCATTCGATTGCTCAAGCTGCGCCATGATCGCCTGCTCTTTGATGTAGTTCACGATCTTTTCTAATCGTTCCTGTGACAAAGACTGCAGCAGTTCTTCCGTGAAGACGTCGCCGATGAACTTGTACTTCTCTTGGGCGACCTTAATGTATTCTTCATGTGTCATGGTTGGATCGTCTACTAGCCCAATCAGATAATCGGACGTAATTCCTAACGCTCTGCATATTTCTATCTGTTGAGGAATTGTGATTCCCTGTTTATTTCTTTCCATACGAGATAAAGCACCTTTATCAATATTAACTATTTCTGAAAGGGCTGCTAGAGATAAATCCTTCGCTAACCGAGCTGTTTTCAATCTTTCTCCAATATCAACATACTCTTGCAAATTAATCACCATTTCCATATAGATTGTCTCCTTCATTTTCTCATATTCCTCAACAAAAATAACTAAAGTTGAATAAAATGCAAAAAAGCAGTTGATTTTGAAGAATCCTCAATATATACTTTGTTTATGGGTTGAACATTCCTCAACGAAAGAGGTGAATAAGTTGCAAGAATCATGCAAATGGAAATTCGACCTGAGTAAATTACGCTTGGCGAGAACTCGAAAAGGGTTATCACAGGGCGTAGTCGAGGATGCGCTTGATAAAACAAAAGGCTGGTTATCACGTAAAGAAAATGGTCTATCTCCTATTACTATTGACGAGATTGAACGTCTTTCAAACATTTATGGGATTGACGTTGCGTATTTTTTTTCATCGAGTGTTGAAGATTCCTCAAAATCGACAAATTATGTAGTGATTAATGAGGAAGAGTTTAAGTCTCTCATTAAAGAAGTGGCGTGCAAATAAATTATATCGGAGGTCTATCGATGTACCAGCTATCGAAAGAATTTGAAGGTCAAAATGTTCGCATCGTCGGGTCTGAACAAAATCCCTTGTTTGTTTTATCTGACGTATGTAGAGTTTTGGAAATTGGCAATTCTCGAGATGTGAGACGGCGGCTAGAAGAGGATGTCGTTAGTATCGACACCCTTCAAACGAGCGGAGGGCCACAGCAAGTCACAGTCATCAACGAGGACGGACTGTATGACGTCATCCTAGACAGTCGCAAACCGCAGGCGAAACGATTCCGTAAATGGGTAACCTCGGAGGTCCTGCCGTCGATCCGCAAGACCGGAGGCTATTCAATACCGAACGAAGGGTTAAGCCCTCAGTTGCAACTTCTCATCAACATGGAGCTGGAACAGAAGAAGATGCAACAGGAAGTGGCGGCGGTCAAAGAGGACGTCGACAACATGCGAGACATCTTGTCGCTCGATGTGAGGGACTGGCGTAACGGCATCAACAAACTGCTCAATGGCATCGCCCATCAACTCGGTGGTCAGGCGTATTACCAAGAGGTCAGAAACGAAAGCTACAATCTCCTTCAATACAAAGCAGGCTGTGATTTGAACATCCGATTGAACAACCGGAAGTCGAAGGCGGCACTTCGTGGCATGTCCAAGACCGCTATCAATAAGATGTCGAAGTTGGATGTCATCGCCGAAGACAAGAAGCTGATCAGCGTGTATGTGACAGTTATCAAGGAGATGGCTGTGAAGTACAAACTCGACATCAGCCGTTACGATTTACCGGACGTTTAACCAAACCAAGATTGGGTCGGTTCAGGTCATTCCTCATTATTGAGGGTTGATATCAAAATCCAATACTGGATTATGACCATCAAAACGCAAATCTGCGTTCTGATTGAATAAAAACGAAATGGAGGACACGGAGATGAAAAAACCATTACTCGTTACACGAGAAGAAATCGTCGTTCAGACGCACGGAGGACCGACGATTCAAGTCTCTACGTTGACAGCTCAAGCGGCAGGCGACGTAAATCACGCGCTCATCGAAATCGGATACGAGAGCATCCTGCTCAATCATGGGGACATCGACAGCCTGGTCAAAGCGTTGACGGCTGCCAAACTGCTGAACGAGATTCATTACAGCTGAAAGGAGGGTCGACATGTTGCAAATCCACATCGACGAGAACGAGATTCTCGACATCGCCAAGGCGCAGATCCGGCAGCACATTGAGCAGACGCACGCTGACGTGTTCCTCTGGGACATGGAAGAGTTGTGCCGTCAGACGAACCTCAGCAAGTCGTTCATCTTGAAATCGTTCTTCTATGAGAAGGACTTCCCGAAATACCGGGCTGGAACCAAGTGGCTCATGGTGGGAGAGGAGGTGAGGGCATTCCTGAAAGACTGGCTCAGACGCCAGGACAAAAATCTCAACAAATAAAAAAACCGCGTCGCCCAAAACGGGAAACACGGCTGCACATAAACCTGAACACTTTAAGTGTAGCATGGGCGGCGCGAGTTGAAAAGGAGAGGGCAACATGCATCTACAACAGAAACTGGACCACATCCGCTACGGGCTCATGCTGACGGCGCTCGGGTCGGGAATTTGGCTCATGGCCACCATGCATTCGCGATTCGAATACTGGGTCATCCCGGCCGTCGCGTTCGTCATGAGCGCCGTTTTCTACGGGGCGCTACATTACATCGACGAGGAAATCGAGGAAGGGGCGAGCGAGTGATGTCAAACAAACGAGAAAACATTCAAATCTCAGAAAAGCCAACCTTAATCAACTTTCACTCTGGAAGCGAGTTCTTTGGGGTCGTGCAATACAAAGGGATCATCTTGACTATCGACGGCGAACGGTATGGCGTTCTTCCGATGATTCACTCGATTGCCGTTGTGAATCCGGAGACTGGCATCCGCCTGCTGAAGACGAAAATGCCTGAATGGTTCAAATTTAATTCGAATTCAAGTGTAATCGATCATCTAGACCGCGACTACATCATGACGGAAGTCGCACTCCTAATCATCCGACATGTAAGACGGACGAATCAGTCACACACTGAAGAGTTCAACGTCCGGAAAGAGATGCTCGAGCGTCCGGATGAGCCGGTCGCCAAGATCTACATGTACGGTACAAACCCATACATTCCAAAAGGTTGGTATGACGTGAAGTTCGATTCCGAACGGATGGCAGCGGTGCTCATCGCTGATCCACCCCTGTTACTCACTTCCGAGACCATCGACCAGTGCGTCCCATTGGATCCATCAGAGGAGCTGAACGCTGAATGACCACGCAGACCGACAGCATCACACTCACCATGCTCGAACAGACCATCATCTACCGACTCAAGAAGGAAACAGAGGCACCTGTCATTGACACAGCCGTCATCGACTCTTTAACGAAGACACTTGACGTCGTTTCGCATCACCTCAATCGACGTGACGACGATTTGTTCCGAGCGTCCGATTTTTAATAAGCCATTTTCGAAAGGAGAAACCGACAATGCAGACACATGAACCTGAACAACTCGAACGGCTCTATGTCAACATTAACCGGCTCGTCGAACTCGCGGCCGACCTAGATGACATCCAGCAAGAATTGAAAGAGATTTCGCTCGAGGGTGGGAAGCGCCGCGCATTTTATTCATTGACCGTCACACAGAAACAGGTCGACGGGATGGTCAACACCATCCAACGCCAAATCAATGAGATGGAGGTCGGGGCGGATGAGATCGCACAACCTGCGACGTAAGCACCAGGACATGTTGCGGATGAGCCGACACCGTCTCCGAATCCATAACGACCGGCTCAAGAGTCATCTGTACAAATCGGGCATGAGGGGCATGCATACGATGCGTCGAGACGATGGCATTCTCTGGTTGTACCTCGATCGAGTCGACGGAAACTACGCGCTCGTCAAGGACTGCATACGTGAGTACGAGCTAGAGAACGGCATCGGCTACGAGCTTCTGCTCAACCCGAAAGGATATAACTCGAAGTATGACTGGGTCTGGATTGTGCCGAAGCATGAGACCTTTTACCGTGAAGGTGACGAAAAACACGAGGTGGACATCCTCTCGAAGAAAGTAGGGATTCAATGATCAACCGAGTCGTTTTAGTTGGGAGACTGACACGAGAGCCTGAGATGCGTTACACGCAGTCAGGCATTGCCGTGACACGTTTCACGCTCGCCTGTGACCGTCCGTTCAGCGGACAAGACGGGAAGCGCGAGGCGGACTTCATCGATTGCGTCGTGTGGCGCAAACAGGCGGAGAACGTATCGAAGTATCTATCGAAAGGGAGCATGGCCGGCGTCGACGGCCGTCTCCAGATCAGCAGCTACGAGGGACAGGACGGACAGAAACGATATCGTGCCGAGGTCGTCGCCGACAGCGTACGCTTCCTGAGCTCGAAAGGGGACGGGGGACGCGACAATTCACCATCACCGAAGGATGACGACGCCCCGCCTGTGAGAAATGGTTTCGACCAGGACCCGTTCAGCGGCAGTGGAAAAATCGACTTGTCGGATGACGATCTACCTTTCTAACGACCACATCGCCTTAAAAAAGAGAACGGAGTGAACGAAATGAGCGTATATCGCACAGTACAGACAGAATTTTGGAAAGACCCGAAGATCATGGAGGAATTCACGCCGGAGGACAAGCTCTTCTACTTGTACCTCCTCACGAATCCGAACACGACCCAGTGCGGCATCTACGGCATCACGAAGAAGGAGATGGCCTTCCAGCTCGGTTACTCACCGGAGACGGTTAACGCCTTGATGGACCGGTTCATCACCTATCACAAACTCATCGACTACAACACCGATACGCGAGAGCTCGTCATCTTCAACTGGGCGAAGTACAACTTCAAACGAGGCGGAAAACCGGTGCAAGATCTCATCAAATCCGAGCTCGCCAAAGTGAAGCATCAACCCTATATCGAAATCGTCGGCAAGCATGTTCCGATAGATGGAATCCGACAGGTCTACGAATCGTACTACGAATCGTATGACGAATCGTGTGACGTATCGTTAGACGAATCGCCCAACCAATCGTGTAACGAATCGTCAAGTGAAGAATCGCTCAACAAAGCCATTCCGAAGACGAATGACGAATCGTACTACGAATCGTATGACGAATCGTTCGAAAAAAACGGACAAACAGAAACAAAAACAGAAACAGAAACAAAAGCAGAAACAAAACAACAACAACCACAACAACAAGAAAAAGAGAAACTGACAAACGATGCGGCGGTGGCGGCTCAGTTGAATGACCTCGTCGGTTTTTATCAGCAGAACATCAGTACGGCGACACCATATGTCATCGGATCTCTCGAGGACATGATTGAGGACGCATCGTACGAATCTGCACGTTATGCGCTCGAACAGGCGGTCATCCAGGAGAAGCGTACGCTCAACTACGTCAAACGCATTGTCGACCGTTGCATCGCCCAGAAGCTGTTCACATTCGACCTCATCCGTCTCCAAGAGCAAAAGCGTCAACTTCAACACGCCGGCACGAACCCGGACGCGAAGTCCCCGGAGTGGCTCGAGAAGGAAGAACGCGAGTCACGTGAGCACGCTGCGCGCAAGAAGGCCGAACTGGAAGCCGAGGTCCCGGATGATGAAGAGTTAGCGAAACTCATGTCCGAACTGAAGGACGGGGCGAGTGCTTGAAGCAAGACAGCAGTGACCGCATCAAATCGTTAGATCGAGAAGTGAAGCGTTACGAGGCGAAGGGCGACGACGTGGTCGCCCGGTGCCTCCGTCATTTCTCGGAACAACTCAGACGAATCGAACGGAAAAGAGGTGACAAACATGAAAGCAAATGAGACGGATCCGCACGTCTCTTATCTCGAAAAACGGGAGAGTCAACGCAAAGCTTTACATCGCATCCAGTCACAAATCGGTCGGAACGAAGGGAAAGGGGTCAAGGCATGGGTGGCATCGTTTATCGAAAATCTGAAGGGGACGTGGAACATCTAATCATCGTGGCCGCCTCTATCAGGAGGCATCGCATCGTAGGGAGTGAACTGGTCTATGTCGAGGATGATCTTTGTCCCATCGAGACGGCGGAATTGCTTCAACGGGAACAGGACGACTGGACACTCGACGGCGAGACGTATAGGACGGTGGTGACGAGATGGAGGGAAGGAAACGAAGCCCGCGTCAAAAGCATCGTGACAAAGTCGTGAAATACAAAGGCAAAAAAGAACAATATCTGACGAGAAAAGAAGGCACACAGGTTGTCCATTTGTACATACCGCACGCCACACATCATGAGACACAACAACTTGTCTACCAAGGGTGGAGACGCCTTTCAATCTAGCTAACGAAGGAGCAGGGTAGATGGACCATATCGTCGACCAAAAACTATCTAAGACCGCGCGGAACATCGCCGAGCAGAAGCTGAACAACTTCTTCACGCTGCCGATCCGCATCGACCACTTGGAGAGCCGACTGGTCACCTCGACGACACCGAACTATCAGACGAGCGAGGGACAGAGCCACAAGGCACCGTCCTCGCCAGTTGAGAAGGCGGTGCTCGCCAAAGAGGAACTCGACCATGCGCTCGCCGAACTATCAGAGCTCGTCTATCTCCGAAAGCTGCTCGAGGAGACGCAGCCGGATCTGGTCCGAATCTGGGACCTCCGTTTCCGGAAAGGGTTGCGCAACACCGACGCAATCGTCATCCAAGAACTCGGTTACGGGAACCGACAGAGCTACTTCAACGACCGTGATGCCCTTCTCGGCAGGGTGGCCGACATCTTCGGCCTCTGGGACGACATCCGAGGAGAGAGATCATGAAAATCAGTCCACGCAATCGAGGGCAACGATTCGAGCAGATGGTCGATCTGGCCAACCACGCGTACCGTCTCAAACGGATCGCCCACGTCCGGAAGACGTTCCCGGAATCGAAGATCCAGCGCGACAAAAAGGGAATCATCCAGAAACACTGGTTCGAACGGAGTGGCGGGCTCGACTACATGGGCACCGTGGACGGACGCTTCATCGCCTTTGATGCTAAGTCGACGCGGAAGAACTATCTGTCCGTCGACAAAGTGTCTGACGAACAATACACGGAACTGAGACGCGTGCTCGACTTCGGCGGGATGTCGTTCCTTCTCGTGCATTTCGAGATCCATAGTGAGACGTATCTCTTGGAAGCCGAGGATGCCCTTAGGTGGCGCAATAGCACCGAGCGTAAGTCTATCCCTATCGAATGGTTCCGCGAGCGTCAGACGCATCGAATTTACAGCCGGAACGGCATCATCCTCGATTACCTTGAGCCAATCGCCGAGGAACTAGCATTCAAATCACACACATCGGAGGAATAAATCATGTACAAACACATCGACCTGAACAACTTTGCGGACGGGGCATTGCTCGAACGCGTCAACGCAGAAATCGGAAAGGTGCTCGAGAACATCCAAGACCCAAACACAGAAGCGACGAAAAAACGCAAGGTGACAATCACACTCGAACTTGAGCCGAACCATCGCCGTGAGCTCGCCGACGTCGTCACGTCCGTCAAATCGACACTGGTCCCTGCGGCATCCGTCTCCGCGTCGCTCATGATCGGCCACGATGGAAGACAGGTCATCGGTCGTGAGCTCAAATCAGCGATGCCGGGGCAATACATGGTCGATGTCGACTCAGGTGAAATCGTCAATGATGACGGCACTAAGCTCGAGGACACGAACATGGCTGCCGAATCGACCGTCATCGACTTCCGCAAGACGAAGTAATCGCAGTGGTCATGAGAACGGGTCCGTGCGCCCCGGTTCGTGTCCAGTAAATATTGCTGTTAAATCAACCAACCAATCCAACAGACAAGGGAGCAAACAATCATGACAATCCTCAAAGACGCATTCGACTGGATCAAACAACACGGGAAAGTGGACGTAGTAAATCATAAGTCACAGACATTCGTCAGCCGCAGCGTCGAACGCTTGGACGCTCCAACAGCAAATACGGTCAAGGTCAACTCGTTACAATCGCTCGTCCGTTACGTCTTGAGCGAAATCGACGAGAACACAACCTTCGTCCAAGAGAACGATGGCGACAAATACCTCATCCATGTCGAGAGCCCGACGACAGTCCATCTCTACGGTCGTCTGAACGACCAAGGCCGCCGTAGCCGTTACGTCACATCGGAGGCGCTGTTGCCGCAATATCCGTTCGAGCGTTTCCTCGACATGGAACAGATGAACATCAAGTTGCAGTCGATCTTCGTCAAGAACGAGGACCGCGATGTCCTGCTCAAAGTGTGCGGCTCCGTCGTCGAAGAGAACATCCAGACACTTCAGGATGACGGCGTATCTCAAGTCGTCAGCGCGAAGACCGGAGTTGCCACGATTGGTAAGGTCGCGGTACCGAACCCGGTCACGCTCGCACCATATCGCACATTCGTCGAGGTCGAACAGGTGGAGAGTCAGTTCATCTTCCGCATGAAGGAAGGCCCGACGGCGGCGCTTTTTGAAGCAGACGGTGGCCAATGGCGAAATGCAGCCATCGAAAACATCAAAGAGTTCTTGGCTGACGCGCTCAGAGAGGATGTCGAAAACGAACGCATCCTCATCATCTAATCGACACGAATAACAACTGGATCCTCGGGTTTAACGGACTCGGGGATTTTTCGATTAATTCACATAAGAGAGGAACTGGAAAGATGAAACAAGATTGGAATGAATTCATGGTTTTCATGGGCTATCTGTTCGTATGCATGATTCTCTACATCGTCATTTTTGGTGAGGTAACGATCGGATGATAACGACGGATAAGCCAAGCTACAACAAACTTCTGTCTGCCTATTATAAGACGGCCCATAGCTCGAAAGTTAAACCGCCGAGACAGACGACGGTCAAAGAATGGCACCTCGAGGGTGTCCATCCTTCCTCGTCTATCAGGATCAACCCATTGTTCATTCAATGGTTGCACGACACGGATGCTCAGGTCGGTGACACCATTGACGTCGTCGGGTATCAGCTATACAGACGCAGACACGGTTATGAGCTCGGGAGTGACTGGAAACAGATTATTTCACATACAGCTAATACAACAATGAAAAGAGCAAAACAGTCGTGAACAATCGAAAAACATGATACTAAAATGATACGGATTTGATACGAATTTGATACTCCAGTCATCGAGAAGCGTGTGATAATTGGGTCGTAGAGGGTCGCATTCACGCCGCAAGTGATTGTGTCTTCTCGCAGTTCACTCTTAAAACTTAATAGTTCTCAGGTCGTGAGAACGAAACATCAAGCCACCGAGCGGATTCGGTGGCTTTTTTATATGGCAAAGGTGGTGAGATTACTGAAGCATACAGCGGCGGCCAAGAAGTTATATTGGTCCAGTGCTTGGAAGAAGTGCCGAGCATCTTACATTCAATCAGTATTCGGCTTATGCGAACGATGCAGTAAACCAGGCGGTATCGTTCATCACAAAGAATATATCGATCACACGAATATACATGATCCGAGCATCACACTGAATCATGACAACTTGGAATTACTTTGCCAAACATGTCACAACCAAGAACACTTTGAAAAAGGTGGAGTGACGCGACGTGATGTGATGTTCGACGATGACGGCAATCTTATCCAGAGGAGTGAAGGTAATGAGCGGTAAAGAAGATCAGACAATCACGATTGCGGTGAGCGCAGATACATCGGCGCTAGTTAAGCAAATCAAAGCAATCACAAAGCATTTGGACGCATTAGCGGATGAATTAGCAGAAATCGATAAAGAAATAGAAGAATAAAAAACGTTATCCCCCCGGGTCTGAATATAAAAGGGGCTGCCGGACCCACCGAAGTGGGGGCTTCAAAAACCTCGGAAAGGGTTGCGTATGACCCCCCTCCCCCAAAAGTGAGGTGAATCAGCTTGAATCTTAACGGAATGTCGGAAGAAGAGCGCGAAGAGAAGAAAAAACGCGTTCGAAAAGAGTACAACCGCATCAAAAAGATTTATAAAGATATGCCGCCCGATGTGAAGACGACTGTTGATAGTCTGATTCACCGAGCGGCTTTTATGCGTGTGTCACTCGAGGACATGGAGGCGGATCTGGACGAGCGAGGATTCGTTGAATTCTTCAGCCAGTCCGAAAAAACTGAACCATACGAGCGCGAACGTCCGGTGGCTCGGTTATATAACACGCTGAACAAAAACTATCAGTCGATCATGAAGCAGTTGAGCGACTTGGTACCGAAACCGAAGGCGATTGAATCAACGGAGGAAGATCAACTCCTCGCCTTCCTGAAAAAGAAGTGATCAGTTATGACTAACTGGATTTTAGAGTATGTCGACAAGCTGAAAAGCGGTAAAGAGATTACTTCGAAGCGGGTCAAAAAGATTTATTTGAAACTCGCGGAAGAGATTCGTAACCCCGACCCGGACAGCGAATGGATTTACGACGAATCGAGAGCGGATAAACCGATTGAATTTATCGAACAGTTTTGCAAGCACTCGAAAGGTGAGTGGATGGGCCGAGATGTTGAACTGGATCTATTCCAAAAAGCATTCATTGCCGCACTCTTCGGATTTGTCCATAAACTGACCGGCGTACGACGCTTCAAAGAAACATTCTTTTTGGTCGCTCGGAAAAACGGTAAGTCCACGCTCTTGTCAGGAATCATGCTCTATATGCAAATCGCTGACGGCGAGGGTGGTGCGCAAGTCGTGTCGGCCGCCACCAAGCGAGATCAAGCGGCAATCGTTTTTAACGAATGCGTGAATATGGTCCGGCAATCGCCGTACCTATCCAAGCATCTGAAGAAGCGTAAGAGCGACATTTACTTTCCACTCACATTTTCAACGATGAACCCTCTTTCATCTGACTCGAATACGCTTGATGGTTTGAACTTACATCTTGCCGTCATCGATGAATTACACGCAATTAAGGACCGGAACTTGTATGAGGTCCTTAAACAGGGGATGTCAGCACGTAATCAACCGTTACTCGTGATGATCACCACAGCGGGTACCGTTCGAGAATCGATTTATGATGACATGTACGAATATGCAGCTAAGGTCGCAGACGGTGTGATCAAGGACGAACGGTTTTTGCCGGTTCTTTACGAACTGGACGACAAGAAAGAATGGTCGGACTGGAAGTGCTGGAAGAAAGCGAATCCCGGGCTTGGATCCATCAAAAAGATTGAATTTATAACCGAGCAGGTCGAGCGCGCCAAGAACAACCCGAAAGATTTGCCCGGAATCCTCACGAAAGATTTCAACGTTCGTGAAACGGTCGCTGGCGCATGGCTCGGATATGACGAAATCAATAACGAAACCACGTTCGATCTTGAGGACGTTCGCGGTTCATATGCAATTGGTGGTGCTGACTTATCGAGTACGACCGATTTGACGTGCGCCACGCTGATTCTCATGAAGCCAGGCAGCGAAACGAAGTACGTCATTCAGCAATACTTTTTACCTGAAGAGGGACTTGAAAAACGCATCATCGACGACAAGATACCTTATGACAAGTGGCGCGACCGCGGCTTGTTGACCGTTACGGAAGGTGCTCGAGTCGATTACACGCAAGTGACGCAATGGTTTATCAAGATGATCAACGAGTACGATATTCGACCGCTCTTTGTCGGATTCGATAGTTGGAACGCTCAATATTGGACGCTCGAGATGAAAGATACCGGTTTTGACATGGTCGAGGTACGACAGGGTTACAAGACGTTGAGCACGCCGATGAAGGAACTCGAATCAGAGTTTCGAATGAACCAGGTCATTTACAACAACAACCCGATCTTGAAGTGGTGTCTAACCAATACAAGTGTGAAGACGGACGAGAACGGTAACATTCGACCGGTCAAAGGCGTGTCGCAGCGTCAACGGATTGACGGAATGGTGTCGCTCTTGATTGCATACGTCGTCCTACATCAAAATTATGAGAATTATAGAAACATGTTGTAAGGGAAGGGGGGTGAGAAATTGGAAAAACGGACAATCTTTGACCGTTTGTTCGGTCGATACAAAGCAGAAGTGCAACAAGCGAACGAACAAACACGAATGCGACTCATGAGTGGATTTACACCGGTTTTTACTCAAGCGCCGGACGATCTGTATCACTCGGACGTCGTTCGAAGCGCGGTCCATGCCATTGCATCAAACGCAGCCAAATTGACCGCAAAACATATTATCCGAACCGAAGCCGGTATAAAGGCGGCGAATTCGAATGAAAACTGGTTGTTGTCACATCGACCGAACGAACATATGAACGCCTATGATTTTATTTACAAGATGGTGACGCAACGAGAACTGCAAAACAACGCCTTTGCGCTCATTGTTCGGGACGAGACAGGCAAGCCCACGTCATTCTATCCGATTGATTTTTCGATGGTTGAGTTTATGGAGACGCAGAACGATGAAGTATTCGTGCATTTCTCGCTCGCCAGTGGGAGAAAACTTGTCGTGCCGTACTCGGACGTGGTCCACCTACGGAAGCATTTTAATAAAGACGATATGTTCGGTGAAAGTAACTCCCGGACGTTGCTACCGACGACAGAACTCATTCACACGTCAAACGAAGGCATCATCAACGCAGTCAAAACATCGGCATACTTGCGCGGCTTGATTAAGTTCACTCAATCAATGCTCAAACCGGAAGATCTCAAAGCGCAGCGTGACGCATTCGTTAAAGACTATATGTCGATGGAAAACAACGGCGGTATTGCTGCACTGGATTCGAAAGCCGAATACCAGGAACTGAAGACAAACCCGATGATGGTTGATTCGAAGCAGATGGAGATCATCGAATCGAAGGTCTATAAGTATTTCAACATCAACGCATCAATCGTACAAAGCGATTACACCGAAGATCAGTGGAATGCTTTTTACGAATCGGTATTAGAGCCGATTGCGATTCAATTGTCACTGGAATTCACGTCGAAACTCTTCAGCAAGAACTCGCTTACGCGCGGACATGAAATCATCTTCGAAGCCAACCGCCTACAATACGCGAGTGCTACAACCAAAATCAGCTTAGTGCGCGACTTGATGCCACTAGGCTTGTTTACGTTGAACGAAGCACGCGAAATCTTCAACCTGTCACCAGTGGAGGATGGAGATAAGCGCATTCAAACACTCAACGTCGTAGATGCTTCACAGGCTAATAATTATCAAGGCGTCTCGAAGGCCGGGAAAGGGGGTGAGACGGATGACGAAAATAAAACAGCCGCTGACGACGGAGACGCGTGAATTACTGACAACGGATCCTCTTGAAATACGTGAGGATGATGACGGTAAACGCACGCTATCGGGCTACGCGGTCAAATGGGAAATGAAATCGCACGCTATGGGTTGGTTCAGACGATTCAAAGAACAATTCAAGCGCGGCGCTTTCGCCGACTCACTCACAAAGGACGATCAGCGTTATTTATGGTCGCACGACATTTCGAAAGTTCTTGGACGGACCAAGAACGGGACGCTACGACTTTACGAAGACAATATCGGCTTGCGGTTTGAATTAGATCTACCAAATACAACACTCGGAAACGACACGTATGAGAGCATCAAACGTGGCGACGTAGACGGTGTTTCATTTGGTTTCCGTATGAAGAAGGAAGAATGGGATGAATCAGACCCGGACAACGTCGTGCGGACAATTTCGCAAGCGGATCTGCTTGAAATCAGTGCAGTCGCGTTCCCTGCCTATCCAGACAGTGAAGTGCAAGCACGAAGCGAGTCAGACCCATACCAACAATACAAGCAAGAGCAAGAACAGCGCTCGAAGCGCAAGAAGCTATTACTTCAGACTTATCTATAAATTGATTTTATCCATGAGAGGGGTAACAACATGAACTGGGAACAACGATTAAAAGAAATTCAAGACCGTAAGACGGAGATCCGTAGCCAACTCGAGGGCGGTGAGGATATCAATCTCGAGGAAGTTGAAAGCGAGTTGCGTACTTTGCAAGAAGAAGAATCGCAACTTGAAGAAAAACGCGCTAAAGCGCTAGAAATTCGCAATGCAATGGGCGAAGTACGCTCATTTGAGAAACCGAAGGAGGAACGCGGCATGGACTTCGCAAATATGACACCAGAAGAATTGCTTGAATCAAAAGAATACCGCTCAGCTTATCTTAAAAACTTGCAAGGTAAACCACTATCAGACGTGGAGTCGCGCGCACTCACAACAGCTGCTAACAGCGCAGGTGCAGCGGTACCAACGACTACGCTTAATCGCATCATTGACAAAATTCGCCAGACATCAGTTTTATTCTCACGTATCAGCGTTTCTTACATTCCAGGTAACGTCACGTTACCAGTGGCCAATGCGAAAAACGCAGCGGCTTGGAAAGCGGAAGGTACAGACGGCACAGCCGCAGACGACACGCTTTCATCTGTCACGCTCGCAGGTTACGAGTTGATCAAGCTCGTCGAGATTTCGGCAGCTGCTTCAGCAATGACAATCGATGCGTTCGAACAGTACATTGCAGCTGAAATCGGTCGCCAGATGGCAATCGCGGTTGAAAATGCAATCCTCAACGGAGCCGGTGCAGGATCTAACCAACCGACTGGGATTCTTCCGGGTATCACTTGGAACGTTTCAAACCAAGTTGAATTTGCAGCAGGAACAAAACTCGTATACGACACGTTCATGGACGCGCTCGCGTTGCTTCCGACGATGTACCATCCAAACTCGGTGTTCGTGATGAACCGCAAAACATTGTTCGGCGATGTTCGTAAAATCAAGACAACAGACGGCTCACCAATCTTCGCATACAACGCACAGGACCAAGCGGCAATGTCGATTCTCGGATACCCGGTCTTAATGGACGATTACATGCCTGACGGTGAAGTATTGCTTGGAGATCTCGACTACTACTTCATGAACTTCGCTCAAGCCCCTGCTATCGAGACATCGAAAGAAGCCGGATTCCGTTCAGGTAAACTCGTTTATCGCGGACTTGCGGTTGCAGATGGTAAGCCGGCGCTTCCTGAAGCGTTCGTTCGTGTCGTAGAAGCAACAGTTTAATAAATCGTAAAGGGGTGGCAGCAACATGGCTGAACGTAAAGTAATCAAGTCGTTTCGTGATCGAACGTCAGATGGTCAACGTTTTCATGTTGGTGAACTCTATGAGGGAGATCAAGAGCGCTTGGATGAATTGAGCGCTCTTGGTTTTCTTGAATCCGTAGAGGAAGAGCCGACAGATCCAGACAAGGACAAAGAATCAGAACAAGCGCCGGCGGTGGTTGAAGAAAATCCGCAACCGGAACAAGCGTCTGAGGAAGAAAAACCAAAGGCAAAACGTGGTCGTCAGAAAAAGGATGGAGATGATGCGTAATGCTCGCAGCTGTAAAGTTGGCGCTACGCATCACCAACACCGCATTTGATAGTGAAATTGAAAGTCTAATCGGTGCAGCACGTCTTGATTTACAGCTTTCCGGCGTCCGTTCTGACAAAGTCAGTGACGACACCGACAAGCTAATTGAACGTGCGATCACCGTCTATTGCAAAGCAAATTTCGGTTTAGACAATCCCGACTATGAGCGCTATGTATCTTCATACGAATCGCTCAAGCGTCACTTAACGTTAGCAGGTGATTACATTGAGACGGTGGAGTGACATCGTTCAGTTGGTCAGTGTCGTGAACGGAAAAGATGCTGCCGGCTATCCGGCAGATGTTTATACGCCAGGACCAGACATCTTCGCCAATCGAACGAGCGCAGGAAGTGGAGAGTTTTACCGAGCCGCGCAAGCCGGATTCACGGTTGATAAGGTCTTTGAAGTCCGCCTGGTCGAGTATGGCGGTCAACGCTTCCTGGACCATGAAGACGAGCGGTATGAAATCCTACGCACCTACGAAAAAGGTGAAACGATTGAGTTAGTGTGCCTACGGAGGGATGCCAATCATGGAAGTTGAAATTGAGGGATTTGATCAGATCCGTCGGCAGCTTGCCGAACTTGGAAGCAAGAAGATTGAAGAGCGAGCGCTGAAAGCCGGTGCGGAACATCTGAAAGCAAAGCTAGAATCAAACGTACCAGTGGATGACGGTGTTTATAAAGCAGGAATTGTCGTCACCAAACGTGGCAAACGTTACATCGTCCACACTGGTAAAGTTCCACACGCTCACCTGGTCGAGTTTGGACGGTCGGGCGGTTCGGCAAAATACGTCGACAAAAAAGGCGTGACACGAACTGTTAAGTTTGGTCCTACTGCACCAAACCCGGTCGTGGCTCGGACGTATGAAAGCGAACAAAACCAAATCATGCGCGTGATCGGTGAAGAAGTACGGAGGGCGTTGAATTTATGAGTTTAAACCCTTTAATCATCTCAACCTTAGAACCGATCGGCGTCCCAGTAAACTTCATGGTGTACGAAGGTGAAGAACCAACGTACATCGTGTTTATGCAATACAACGAGAACGGCGTTTTGTTTGCAGACGATGAAGAGGTAAAGGCGCAACATAGCGTCCAGATCTCGATTTATCACAAACAGAACGCTGATCTTGTCATCAGTGAAGTCGAAGCAAGAATGAAAGCAGCCGGTTTCCGGCGTAACAACAACTACGATCTTTACGAGGAAGATACGAAGACGTATCACAAAGTCATTCGTTATTTCTACTCACCATAAAAGGAGCGAATACACATGGCAACAATCGGATTAAAAAATCTATATGCAGCACCGTTGACTGACGAAGCGTTGAAGACATACGCAACACCGGTAAAGCTCGCGCCGGCAATCGAGGCCAATATCACCCCTAACTATGAGACAGCGACACTTTACGGTGACGATCGTCCAATCGAAGAAGCATCTTCAATGACTGGAATCGAAGTCGAATTGAACGTTGCGGATTTAGAGCCAGAACATTACGAACTCTTGATGGGTGTCACCAAAAACGCGGACGGTGTCATTATCGATAACGTCAATGACGTGTCGCCTTACGTCGCATTGATGTTCGAACTTCCGAAAGCAGACGGAACGAAAAAGTTGTATGTGTACTACAAAGGGAAGTTCAATCCACCTGCTACTGAAGCAACAACAAAAGGGGAATCGGTCGAATTCCAAACGCCGACTATTTCCGCACGATTCCTTGCAGTAGAGGGTGGAGACTGGCGAGCGCATCTCGACACATCCGATATTGATGCGGACGCAGCTGTTATCGCCGCTTGGTATAACGCTCCATATACACCGACTCCGGTCATTCCTTGATTTAGTTTACAAGACGATTATGAGCTAACTGTTTAAACGCATCAAACAAAGGGGGTGACAGTCAACTCCCCTTTTTGTTTTGATCAAATTTCTCACACAAAAAGGAGTGTTCTTCATATGAACAATGTTAAAGAAAAACCAGTAAAAATCATGCTCGATAAAGAGCGTGAAATGCTCTTCACGCTAAACGTTTTAGTTGATGTTCAAGATGAATACGGTGACGTCATCGAAACCTTTTCGAAAGCCATGACTGATCAAGATTTTAAAGTAATCCGCATGGTCATGCATGCTGCATTAAAAGAAGATGATCCAGAATTGACGGTCGAGCAAGTTGGTCGAATGATCACGATGACAAACCTACCGCGTGTCATCGATGCACTCACAGAAGCCATCGGACTTTCAACACCGGATGAAGTTGAGGGAAAGAAACCAGTGGAACCGAAGGCCAACCAAAAGGCGTAATCGATTTCGATTTTTACATCTACATCGGTACAGTCCATTTGAACAGACGTGAAGAAGAAGTTTGGAAGATGACGCCACGTAAGATTTTGGCGTTGTGGGATAAGCATCGAGAGTTTAGCGGATGGAAGGAACCGAAAACGGATGAAAAAACAAAAATCGGCGGATTCCACCAAACAGACAAAGTTGTGTACGCCGAACAAGCATCGTGGTTATAAGGTGGTGAGTATATGACACAGGAAATCGGAAAATTATCGGTATCGCTGTCACTCGAAGACAGTCAATTTAATACATCTGTCTCGGGTATCAACCGATCACTGAAAACGCTCGGTGCTGAACTCGCGGCAATGAAGGCGAAAGGTAGCACCTGGGGAAACTCGATCGAAGGATTATCGCAGAAGCAAAACGCGCTAGGTCGTACTTTATCGGTCCAAGAAACGAAGGTGAAACAACTACGTGAAGCCTATGAACGTAGTGCCGCGGAGACGGGGCAATACAGTGAGCAGACACAACGCCTTGCCCAGTCATTAAACCGCGCCGTCTCGCAATTCAACCGAACGGAAGCAGAACTAAAAGGCGTCACGGGTGAACTCGAGCGACAACAAGCCGAATTAGCGCAATCTTCATCCAAATGGAGTCAGCTACAAGAAAAGATGTCGAGCGCCGGAACGCGTTTACAGGGTGTCGGTCAAGGGATGAAGAACGTCGGTCAAACCTTAGCTATTGGTTTGACTGCACCATTACTTGCAGTCGGAGCGGCATCTGTCAAAACAGCAGCGGAATTCGAAGGTCAAATGTCACGAGTCGGTGCAATTTCCGGCGCGACAAGCGAAGAACTTGAGAAGCTAAGACAATCCGCGCTCGATCTAGGCGCCTCTTCTTCAAAATCAGCAAGTGAAGTCGCTATTGCGCAAGAGAACTTGGCGGCCCTCGGATTTACAGCGAACGACATCCTGTCGGCTATGCCTGGTGTTATCAGTGCTGCAGAAGCCTCGGGAGCAGACATGGCACTGACAGCCGAAACAATGGCGTCAGCGCTCAATATTTTCGGTTTAGAAGCATCTGAATCGACTAGAATCGCGGATGTCTTAGCACAAACGGCTAATCAATCAGCAGCGGACATTAATGATATGTCCTATGCGTTAAAATATGCAGGTCCAGTCGCGGCAAACCTCGGCGTTTCGATGGAAGAGTTGTCTGCTTCCATCGGGATCATGACCGATGCAGGACTAGACGGGTCGTCTGCTGGTACTGCATTGCGTGCCGGTTTACTCGCATTGTTGAAACCATCCGAACAAAACTCGAAATTAATGGATAAACTCGGGGTGACAATGACCGACGCGAACGGGAAATTTGTCGGTATTGAAGGGGTCATCAAGAGTTTAAACGAATCGATGGAAGGCATGACCGATACACAGAAGACGGCAACGCTCGCGTCTCTCGTCGGTACGGAAGCATCATCCGGCTTCCTCGCGCTCATGAAGGCAGGTCCTGCGGAAATCGACAAGATGACCGCGGCGCTTGAGAACAGTGAAGGTGCTTCAGCCAAGACTGCCAAGACCATGAAAGAGAATTTAAAAGGTTCTCTTGAAGAGTTGGGCGGGTCATTGGAAACACTAAAAATCACTGTCGGGAATGCGCTCGCACCAACCATCCTTGCACTCGTTGAGAAGTTGCAGAAGTTGGCGGAATGGTTCACGAACCTCAGTCCAGAAGCACAAAAGACAACGCTCGTATTGGCAGGGATTGCAGCTGCAATCGGTCCACTCTTGATTGCGTTCGGTGCAATTGCCTCATCAATAGGTAGTTTGATGACAGCGTTTGGTGCAATCAGTGGAGTAATTGCCACAGCAGGTGGTGCAACCGCGGCACTTGGAGCGGTATTCACCGCGCTCACAGGTCCTATCGGGCTTACAGTTCTTGCGCTCGCCGCTCTTGGTATCGGAGCATATAAAGTCGCGCAAGAAATGAAGAAACCGGCATTAGAAGCTGAAATATTTGGTGACAAAGTGTCGGAGAGTACGCAAAAAGCGGTCGGTGCCTATCTTGAATTGGATGAACAAGCGACCGTTGCGCTGAATCAATTGTCATGGAGCCAGCAGACCGTAACCGGTGAAATGGCGAGCCAATTGATTCAGACGTATTCGCAAATGGGTGATCAGATCTTAACCGAGATGCAAACCGATCACGCTGCTCAACTCGAGCAAACGAAAACGTTCTTTGCTCAATCGAACGTGTTGTCGAAAGAGGAAGAAGCGAAGATCGTCCAAAACGTACAGACGTCACAGGAAGAGCAACAACAAAAGGTGACTGATGGGCAAACACGAATTGCGGAAATCCTCAACACAGCGAAGGAACAAAAACGCGCAATCACCGAAGCTGAGAAAACCGAGATCAACAAGATTCAGGAATCGATGAAAGTCCAAGCCGTCAAAGTCATGTCGGAGAGCGAAGCCGAGCAAAAAGCGATTCTTGAGAAGTTGAAGACAGAAGCAACTAAAATTAGCGCGGAGCAAGCAGCTGCTGTCGTCAAAAACTCGAAGAAGCAAAAAGACGAGGTTGTGAAGGAAGCCAACGACCAGTATACAAAATCAGTCGCAGAAATCATCCGAATGCGTGATGAATCTAAAACAATCAGTGCTGACCAAGCGAACAAGTTGATTGCTGAAGCCAAGAAACAACGTGACGGCACAATCAAAAACGCTGAAGAAACGCACGATAAAGTCGTAGCGGAAGCCCAGGCGCAAGCTACGGAACACGTTGACAAGGTCAACTGGGAGACTGGCCAAATCAAGACGAAATGGCAGGTTATGAAAACCGACATCGGTAACAAAATGGACGAAATCCGTTCGTATGCGAAAACCGGATGGGACTACATCTCTTCGCAGACTTCTAAAAAAGCATCAGAAATGAAAGAAGCGGCATCCAATAAATTCAATGAGATGAAAACCGCGGTAAGTACGAAAATGGATGAAGTAAAATCGAGCATCGAGACGAAATGGAATAATGCAAAATCGTTCCTGACGAACATCGATTTGTCTTCCGTTGGACGCGACATCGTACAAGGTTTGGTCAACGGGATCCGCAACAAGTTCGAAGACGTTAAAAAAGCGGCATCTGAACTCGCGGAGAAAGTCAAAGGAGCGATTACGGGCGCGCTGGATATCAACTCACCATCAAAAGTCACGGCTCAATACGGTGAATGGACCGGTGAAGGTTTTGCGAAAGGTATCAGTAAGTCCTCTAAGCAAGCAGAAGCCAAAGCAAAAGCTATGGCAAAATCGGTTTCAGACGCGATTAAAAACGCCGAAGTGAAATTTGATACGAACAAAATCAATGCTGATCAGTACATTGCTGCATTGAAACGCATCGATGCCCAACACAAATTGACGGCTGAACAAACTCGTAAGGTCCAATCAGAGATTTACGCGGCGACACAAGCCAAAGCGAAAGAAGCGGCAACCGAAGCGAAAGTCGCGGCTGACTTCTATTCGAAACTCGACAAACTCAATGACGACTACGTTGCTAAAGTGAGAGCGACACGCGATCAACTGAAAGCGACCGAAAAGGCATTGACGGACGAGTACAAAAAAGAACTGGCAGACCGGAAAGCGGCACTGATCAATTTCGCATCAATTTTCGAAGAAATCACGCCAAAAACGGACGTTTCTGGAGATAAATTGATTGCCAACCTCGGAACTCAAGTCGATGCACTCAAGCAATACGCGACATCGATTAATGCGCTCAAAGGTCGTGGACTAAGTCAAACGCTTTTGGAAGAGTTGGAGAATCAAGGACCGAAAGCGGCGGCAGAGATTGCAGCGCTCGCGTCTCTAAATGATGCCCAGTTAGCCGAGTACCAACGTCTATATGACGAGAAAGCACGTATCGCGGCAATTCAAGCATCCAAAGAAATGGTCGAAGAGAAAGCGGAACTCGCTCGTAAGATTGAAGCAGAGCGCAAGAAAGCAGAACAAACGGTCTTGTCCTACAAAAACGAATGGCTGAAGCAGATCAATGCGCTCAAATCAGCAACCGTGAAGGCAATGGGCGAACTCACACCAGGAATGCAGAACGCCGGAAAGAATGCCATCAAAGGCATGATCGAAGGTATGAAGGCAATGAAAGGTCCGTTGCTCGACGAAGCGCAAGCACTGGCGTCAGCGGTCGAGAAGACAATCAAGTCTGCTCTCAAGATCAAGTCACCATCACGCTTGATGCGCGACGAGGTTGGAAAAATGATTCCGGCCGGCGTCGCAATAGGTATCGAAGGCAACATGGGGGTGGTCACGAAAGCGGCGCAATCTCTTGCGCGAGTCGCATCCTCGAGTCAAATGAGCAATACGGTACCGTCAAGTGCTTCAACGCGTAATTACAATAACAGCGCTGTGATCAACGTGTATTCTCCATCGGCAAACCCGATTGAGATTCAACGAGCGCAGCGTCAAGAGCAACGGCGTTTAGCAGCCGAATGGGGGGTGTGAGATTTGAAACGGATGACATTTACAAATAGTTCGGGCGAATCGATCACCTTCCGGCTCGGTTCGCCTTTTATGATTAACAACATTGAAGGATTGGGAGAGGTCAGCGCAGACATCCAGTCTCAAAAAGCACCGTTCCAGGATGGTTCATCGTTCATCGATGCCGTCATGAACGAACGGGACATTTCTTTTAACGTCACCATCAAGGGCCGAAATGATACAGAGATTTCGCAATACCGAACTCAGCTATCACGCGTATTCAGTCCGAAACTTGGTCCCGGAACACTTCGTTACCAATACGGTGACATTGTCCGGGTGATTGAAGCAACACCGACACACGTCCCGAACTTCCCGAGTGGAAACGAAAACCGAGGCAGTCAATTCCAGATTGCGTTGCTCGATCTGATCGCTCACGATCCTTATTGGAAGACAGAGGGCATCGAGGGCGAACCGACATTTGAGCCATTGTTTCAGTTCCCCTTTTCGGGAGAATTTCAAATGGGTATCAGCCGCGACGAACGCTTGATTGTTAATGACGGGGACGCACTGACACCGCTAGTCATCGAGTTTTATGGACCGGCGGAAAATCCAAAGGTCATCAATGAGACGACAGGTGAATTTATTCAAGTGAATCAATCGCTTGGACTGGAAGAGGTCATGCGGATCAATACCGCGGACGGAGAAAAGAGCGTCATTTTCATCGATGCTGAAGGTGTCGAACGGAACGTATTCAACTGGATTGATTTAGATTCGACGTTCTTCAAATTGCGGGTCGGGGAGAACTATATCACTTATACAGCTGACAGTGACATACAGGGCGCTATCGTCAATTTCTATTATCAAAATCGCTATAACGCATTGTAAAGGAGTGACATCATGGCTCAAAAATACTATTTCTTTAACTCGGCGCCTGGTGACGAGCGGCTGCACCAAGCATCGGACTTTGCCCGTTATTTTGGAAACGTGCTGACGAGCGGTCTATTCTCACTCGATAACCAGATTGGATTGCGAGTGCGAGCAGACGGGACCGATATGCGGTCTTATGTCGAAATCGGGAAGGCACTCATTAAGGGTTTTGCATATGAGAACGATGCGGACGAATACTTGCTGCATGACTTGCCGGAAGTAACGAACAACCGCATTGACCGGGTCGTGTTACGCCTGGATCTTCGAAACCAAAACCGGTTCATCAAAGTGTTTGTTAAATCAGGTGTTGCGGATGCGGCGCCAGTACCGCCAGAATTGCAGCGTGATAACTTCATTTATGAATTGTCATTGGCTAAAATCTTGGTTCGTGCCAATACCTCGACAATCAACCCGGCAGACATTACGGACGAGCGTTTAGATGAACAACTATGCGGCATCGTCAACTCAATGATCACGGTCCCGACGTCACAATTTCAACATGACTGGAATGCTTGGTATGCCGCCAACATCCCTCAATATGAGTCGGAATGGCAAGACTTTATCGATGGTCTAGCCGGCGCCACATTCGTTCAGACGGTAAACGGCACCGCGCCAGACGTAGACGGGAACGTTGAAGTTGCAATCGACACTACTGAAATCGATGCTGAACTAGATGCGATGTCCGCTCAAATCGGCATTTTATCAGACAAAGTGGACGACTTAAAAACGGTAAAATCGAGCAAAGACGCAAACGGAATTTTTACGACACTCACCTACCGTCGCAAATCGGATGATTCGTTGTTTGCAACGTCCGTCCTATCGGGCGGAACTAGCCCAAACTATACTACACGCACCGTCACATATTATGAGCCGGACGGAACGACCGTCCGTGAAACACTGACGTACACGCTCACATATGACAACGACGGCGCGCTCATCTCGGAGGTGTGATGATGTTAGACATTCGAGATCATGGCGGAACGTTCGGCGGTTTAAGTGGTAGTAATATCAAGAGTATTCAAAGAGGAACTACTATACTCCCGGATGGCGGTAGCGCAAGTTCTAAAAGTATGTCCGTTGCATTGAATAATGTGGATATATCAAAATCCTTCGTAATTTTTAACCTCTATAATGGGGAGACGGGAACTTACGCATTGGACGGAAGAGTTTTGGGCGCAAAATGCGTGTCTGTAACGCTTGATTCAGAAAATAGTTTATTAATTAAAAGATCATACGGTTATGGTCCTGTAACCGTAGATTGGTGGGTCGTCGAACTAAAAGAATTAAAATCAAAACAGAGTGGGTCTTTTGGAATTGCTACTAAGACCACAACACAAACAATTAGTAGTGTAGATTTGGCAAAGTCGTTTCTCTTTTACTCCTACGAGTCGAGTGATATTGCAACTACTATGAACGCAGATAATTACTCAATCTTGTTGCAATTATCTTCGAGTAGTCAATTGTATTTCAAGCAAAAAGATAACGTTCAAAAGACAGTGTATTGGCATCTGATCGAACTTAAATAATGGAGGTGTTGAAATGAGATTTATCACCTTAGATGAGTCAAATATTGTTGTGTCTGTTCGGTACGGGAATGACGTTCTTTCTGGTGAAATTGAATCGGAAGTTGGTAACGTCGGACAGCGTTATGTCGATGGAGAATTTATCGACGTGCCAATTGAACCACAAATGCCAATCGAAACAATGGAAGAAAAGATTACGCGACTTGAGCAATTGGTACAGGAACAGAACTTGGTGCAGATGGAAGTCTTGGCAACAATTTATGAAGAAATCCTCGGAGGTGCGTAAAGGGTGGTTGATATGTATGTCTTATTGGTTAAAGCGGGCATCAGAACTTTGGAACAAGTTCCAGAGAAACATCGTTCGGCTGTTGAAACAGAACTTAAAAAACAAGGAGGAAATTGACATGGTAGATATGTATGTAGCATTGGTCATGCACAAGAGACGACAAATCGCGGCAGGTGGACCATTACCGATGGTTCCTGAAAAGTATTCGGCGGCAGTACTAGCAGATTTGAACGCAATTGGCTTAGATGGCTACGGAGATCCATTAGTAGTCGTCCTACCAATCGAAGAACCTCAACCGTAACCGATAAAATGACAATTTCCACGGTCTAGCTACCGGGGTAAGTAAAGATCAAGAGGGCGCATTTTGCGTCCTCTTTATTTGTAAGTAGGGAGGTTTACACGCCATATGAGAATCCCGATTCGAATCATCACGATCGGTTTTCAACTCGTCGCGGAAATTGATAACTATGAATCGTTGCTAATCGAGAGTAGTTGGGGCGGCATCGGTACATGCGAATTGAAAATCAACCGGCATATGAAATACGCAAACGAACTGATCAAAGGGCGGATCATCTTTCCATTAGCGGATAAGGACAAACCCTATATCATCAAGCATAGAGAAATCGAAGTGGACGAACGCGGAAAGATTTCAGAGAACTGGATTATTAAAGCGATTTCGCTCAAAGGTTTGCTTGCACAGCGAATCACGATGCCGCCGGCTGATAAGGCATACGATTACGTCAATTCGAATGTCGAGACGATTATGCGCGGTTATGTCGAGCGGAACGCCATTTCACCGACTGACAGTGATCGTATCATCCCGAATCTCGCGCAATCCACGAATAAAGGCAAAGGACCACAAACCATCTATCAGACTCGCTTTAAGAATCTAGCAGATGAACTTAGTGAATTGTCGTTGGTGTCCGGTCTAGGGTGGAATGTCCGTATTGATACCGCTGCACAGCAATTCGTTTTTGACGTACTCGAAGGACGAGATTTGACCGTTAGTCAGAATACGTTGCCACCAGTCATTTTCAGTCCGAAGTTTAACAGCTTGAAGCAGCTGTCTTACACCGAGAGTGAGTTGAACTATAAAAATACAGCTTATGTCGCCGGGCAGGGCGAAGGCATTGAAAGACGTGTCGTCGAGGTAGGTGGAGCAAGCGGACTAAATCGCCATGAAATCTTCGTAGATGCTCGAGACATTGCGGAAGAAATCACGCCAGAAGACGACGGAAATCCAGAAACGCCAAACGAGCCAGTTCCGCGCCCAGAACAAGACGTCATCGATGATCTGATTGCTCGAGGAAATCAGAACTTAGCCGAATACGACCAAGAAGAATTCATGGAAGGTCAATTACTTCAGAAGTCGCCGTTTGTCTATAAACAAGACTATGATTTAGGGGACGTTGTCACGATCCGTAATGACGACTGGGGAATCACGATGGATGCACGTATCACAGTCATCAGGGAATCGTATTCAGCGAGCGGAAAAGCAATCGAAGTCACATTTAACGAATCACAGCCGACACTAATCAACGTGGTCAAACGAAGTATCAAGCAAAGCGCAATCGAACTACGTAGATAAGAATACAATATCAAGTCAGGAGGGTCACATACATGCAGACAACACAGCAAGTGGCCCCATCATTATATGAGGAGGTCATTTATGCGCACACAACAATTCGCAGAGGGAGCCGTCGCCATAATCGCGACGAGCGTCACCGCTCTATTAGGGGGATGGGATGTGGCGATTAAACTGCTCGTCACACTCATCGTTATAGATTATGTAACAGGATTTCTTGCCGCAGCCAAGCATAAAAAACTAAATAGCGATGTTATGTTTTGGGGCGGCATCCGGAAGGGTGTTGTCTTTTTTGTAATCATCGTTGCTGTTCTCGCAGACGAGATGTTGAATAACTCGATGCCTGTTCTGCGTACACTCGTGATCTATTACTATATCGCTCGAGAAGGTTTGTCAGTCACCGAGAACTGCGCGCTTCTAGGAGTTCCACTTCCGCAACAATTGGTCGATGTCCTCGCGCAGTTACAGGGCGACAAACGAGAGCCGACCGTTGATCGTATTGCACAGGACGTCGCCCCTGAGACGGAGCAGGTGACCCCTGTAAGCCGCGAAGTCCCGATTGACGTCGAGTTCGCAGAAAATGAAGTTATTGTCACCAAGGAGGAAGACAAATGATTGAGAAAGCTATATTGCCACTGAACAACGCTCGCATCACCGCTGGATACAAAAATCCCACTTATCATAAAGCGATGGGATTTCAGCACTTCGGAATCGATATGGCGGATCTAAAACGTAAAGATTTGAGTGTATATGCTCCTTTCAAAATGAAAGTCACCGCTATTGGAAATGACACGCTCATGGGCGGCACCATCATCGCCATCAGCGATAATCCAGTTGACGTCCACTATGGGTCGAAGAAAGGTGCGCGTCACCTTGTGGTCCGCATGGCGCACCTTGCTAAGGTTTACGTCAAGGTTGGGGATGTCGTCGCACCGGAAAATGCAAAGATTGCCGACTACGGATCAACCGGACGATACGGCGGATCGCCCCATCTCCACATCGAGCTCGACACGGATATCAACTATCCAACGTACTCACCGACATTATCCCGTTCATCGGACATATGGAAGGCCGGCACAGACTCGACCTTGAACCCGATGGATGTCTTCAAGGTCGACGCAAGCGGCCAACGCGGCTACAAGCAGACATTTAGTCATGCAATTTCCTCAGGCGCTTGGATACAGCCGGACGACAAGACGACGTTAGGACTTGATGGCAAGATCATCAAATCCAAAGGTGTATGAGTATGACGAACCCCCACTCACTCGAGTGGGGGTATTGTTTATTCAATAAAATCAAAATCTAGGGAAAAGACAAAGCAGTTGCCACTAAAGTTTCCATAACCGTCAGGTATAGGTTCGACAAAATCTAAATCTGTAATAGATAATGCATATTTTTTTGTGGTAAAGTCGTTTGTTTCTAATTGTGAACCGGTTTTATACTCAATTATTAGATGTATCAATTTAGATTCAATGCCATTTAAATAATTCTTGTCACTAATACCTCTATATAACGTATCAATTAAGATTTGTAAAATATATTTAGGTACTGAGTCATTAATACTGTCATTTTCTCTAACAATAGGTGTTCTTTTGTAGGTTTTTAAATCAATTGTTGTTTTCTCTCGGGTAACTTCATCACCTTCTATGATTTGCGCGGTAAGTTTACTGTCTGTTGTTTGATTTGGTATGCTGACTCTAAATTGATAAAGGTGAGAATGCTTTTCGTTGTACGATTTTGGAGAGCATTTAAAGTCGTAAACATTAAACAATTCACTTGCATCGATCTCTAAACGGGAAGAAACCATATAAGCATTTCCTTTAGACACATTAGTTATTTCGATAAATAATCCTTCTGCTGATTTTTCGTCATGGCTATAAATAGACATGAGATCCAAGTCCTGATCCATAGTAACTAAATTAAATTCATGTTGCGAAGCAATTGGTATTAGCTTTGGAGAGTGAGTATTTAATAAATCTTTTTCTAATAGTTCAGTCTGCTTCTTAGCATAAATGTTAGCTTCTTTTGACGCTTGTGCAGCATTTTCAGCAGCTTGTGCGGCGACATCACCAGATTTCGCGGAATTTTCGGCTGCAGTAGCGGAACGGTTAGCATTATTATTAGAAATAATTGCGACTGCAACAGTTATAAATGAAACAAAAAGAGCACCAAAACTTATAAAGTCAGATATATCTACTGCACTAAGAAAAACATAAGACCTTATAGCTGTTATTAAATACATATCTTCTTCCCCCAACGTAAAAAAAGTCTCACAAGGAGACTCAATTCGCTGTTTCTATATCATTTTCCTGCAATGATTTTTTCTTTCCTAATTTCCCTCCATGATGCATCCATTGTGCATACAACTCATCGTTAGCTCGAATGTGAAGCAAAATCTTGAACTGTAATATCTTTTCTACACTGAAAATTAAAGTCGGATCGAATGTGTTTCGAACAAGCTCTCGGTGCACCCATGAGAGTGTCTCTTCACTAGCTCGTACTCTTTTGCTAATTGGCATCGTATCACCTCAAATAGAGTATATGTCCGTAGGTGTAACTCGTCACGTGTCAGTATGGTGAAAAAAATAAAAGCCCTCTATTGGGAGAGCTTAACCAATCTTGATTGAGGACGACAAGACGTCCTCGAACTGGAGTTGCTTTCGTTCTTCGACCTTTGTCTTGAACTCAGCCCGGATGACTTGCTCGCCCTGACCGGTAATCTGCATCCTCTCGACGAATCTCATCACTTCTAAAATCTCTTCCTTGGACCCGATGATAGCTAGTTGCATTTTATATTGCCTCCCCGTGCCGCAAACAGGTGACGTGTTGTTGCTCATATACCCGCAGCGTAAAACGGCGAAACGATTCAACCATCTCAGCCCTCAGTCCAGCCCTCAAAACTGAAACAAACTATACAAATCAATACAAACTGAAACATCAAAAAACCATAAAACAAGCGATAAAACAAAACTATTTCCTTCTATATATAGTGCAAATAAATAAATTCGAGATGGAAGGTTCGATTGGATAATCGTGACTTCAAAACCAGCGGAGCTTTGCTTCACTGGTTTTTTGTATAATGAAATAAGGAGGCGATAACGTGACCCATCGATTTTTATTAGAGGGCCGAGACATATATTCATTTATGAATCCCATGCTTGTTATTTGCCCGAGTTGCGGGAGACAGGCTGATGTGTGGGAGAGGAATGATGAGGTACGCCTAAGCTGTCTTCATTGCGGTCATTTGCAAACAAAGGAGAGCGGTTCGAAATACGTCGGAGAAGCTGTCGATGTTTATTTTGGATTGCCGCTATTTTTACAAACAGGATGTTCTGGTCATGTGTTATGGGCTTACAACCGTGAACACCTCAACTATATTAAGGATTATATTGACGCGAAGATTCGGACGAGCGAGGGAACGAACCGTAGTCTCGAAAGTCGATTACCCGCTTGGATGAAAAGCAAGCAGAACCGTAAAGACGTGTTACGAACGATTGAAAAATTAGAGCTTATGATAGGAGGTTCAACAGCTTGAATCGACGAGAAGAACTTCAATACATAGAGAGACAACAATTGACATCGGTGATGAACGAGACAAAATGGAAGCGTCTCAATCGAGCTGTCTCTGAAGAGTTGACTTATGCGCCGCCATATCAAATAAAATACTTAGGGGAGGATACGTTGTTTCCTAGCGACTCGTTGTCCGAGTATGAAATATTGTGGGGAGAGTGGGATGAAATCTGGCTGGAGTCCCCTTTACGGTCCATCGAATGGATTCGTTTGCGACCAAGCGTACTGCTCTATAAGGGAGTGATTCTTGACCCAGATGTTTGTGATCTGTCCACTGAACTCATTTCGATTTTGGAAAGAGAAAAAATTCCGTTCATCTTGGAAAGTGAGACAATTCAGATTTTCGGTTATGTCCGGAATACCGGAATCTTTGAATCGAAATAAGATATATAACGGAATCACGTATTTTTCATGCAGCTTTTGTCGTTAAAGATGGAAGAGTCGGGTATGCTAAAAAAGAGAAAGAATCATAGAAAGGATGGATACACATGTCACGTATTCCGCATAAAGATGAGATTGACCCGAAAGACATCACTCGCATCGCCGTCATAGGTGCAGGTTGGGTCGGCGTCAGTTTCGCCTATCAATTATCCACGGCTGCGCTTTGCGAGGAGCTCGTCTTAATCGACTCGAATCATGCCAAGGCAGAAGGAGAGGCGATGGACCTCAATCATGGGATCTCATTCGCCCCGACACCGGTCCGGATTTGGGCAGGGGACTACTCGGATTGTAAAGACGCAGATATCGTCGTCATCACGGCAGGAGCCGCACAAAAACTTGGGCAGACACGGATGGACCTCGTCGAGCAAAACGCCAAGGTCGTCCGCACCGTGACCGAAGACTTGATGAAGAGCGGGTTCGACGGCATTTTAGTCGTCGCGACGAACCCGGTCGATGTGATGGCACACGTCGCCTGGAAAGCATCGGGTTTACCAAAAGAACGCGTCATCGGTTCAGGGACGGTCCTCGATACAGCACGACTCCGTTACAAACTTGGAGACTATTTCGAACTATCGCCACGAAACTGCCACGCCTACTATATGGGTGAACATGGGGATACGGGCTTTGTCGCATGGAACAACGCACGCATCTATGGGAAGAGTATCGATGAACTATTGGCGGAGAACGAGAAATATCAGTTCGAAGACTTAGAAGCGATCTATGCGGACGTACGCGACGCTGCTTACCAGATCATCGAGCATAAGAACGCCGCCTATTATGCGATTGGGGTAGGCTTGCTTCGCATCATCCGGGCCATCGTCCGAAATGAAAACTCCGTCGTGACAATTGGCGCTCACCTAGACGGCGAGTACGGGGCGAGTGACGTGCATATTGGCGTACCGGCCTTGATTGACCGAAGCGGCATTCGTAAGATCATCGAGATTGAATTGACGAACGAAGAACAACAGAAGTTTGACGCCTCGGTACAAACTATCAAAGCAGGGATTGAGAAAGTCGAGCCCGCATCCTAAAAAAGATCCGACTGCTTAGGCAGTCGGATTGTTGGTTAAGACGCCTCTTCTTCGGCGATATCTTTCTTGTAATACTTCTCGGATGTGAAGAACTCGGTTGTCAATCGTTTCACTTCACCACTTAGAAGCAAGACGGCAATCATATTCGGGATGAGGATCATCGCTAGCATCAAGTCTAGGAAGTTCCAAATCATCTGAGCGCCTCCAATCGAACCGATGACAATCGAGACGATATAAACGGCCTTCATGATTTTTCCTGCCGTCAAACCGAATAAGTACTCGGCTTGTCGCGAGCCGTAAAAGATGATGACGATAATGGTCGAGAGGACGAAGAAGATGAGTGAGATGGTGACGAGTAAGCTTCCCGTGTAACCGAAGTATTCATTGAAAGCAATCGTCGTCAACGCTGCTGGGTCATCCATCGCTCCGTCTGCCGTCCAGACACCTGAAGACAAGACGACGAATGCGGTCGTGCTACAAATGATGAGCGTATCGATGACGATCCCGATGACGGCCCAGAACCCTTGGCGCACCGGATGGTCCGTCTGTGCCGCGGCGTGGGCAATAGGTGCCGTTCCAAGACCGGCTTCATTTGAATAGAGTCCACGGGCGAAGCCCCAACGAATCGTCTCAGCAACGGCGGCACCGGCAAACCCACCGAACGCGGCCATCGGCTCGAATGCATAAGAGAAGATGAGACTGAGAACGTTTGGAATCTCAGAGAAGTTCATCAAGACGATGACGAGTCCGGCTCCGACATAGACGAGTGCCATGCCAGGGACGACGATCTCGGTGACTTTCGCGATGCGCTTCATTCCGCCAAAGACGATGATGCCCACAAGAATAGCGACGACAATCCCCGTGATGAGCGTGTTCCCATTGAACGTCTCACGGACTGCCGAGCTGACAGCGTTTCCTTGTACCATGATACTCGGAATGAGTTCGATCATGAGAGCGAAGGCGAACCACGTCGCGAGCCACTTCCAACGAAGTCCTTTTGATATGTAGTAGACCGGTCCCCCGACAAATTCGCCGGCATCATTCTTCTCACGATAGTGCACGGCCAGTACGCTCTCTGAGAACTTGATGGCCATGCCGATGATAGCGATGACCCACATCCAGAAGATGGCACCCGGTCCCCCGAACATAATCGCTGCAGGTACACCGATGATGTTCGCGGCCCCGACTGTTGAAGAGAGGGCTGACGTCAACGCTTGTCTCGGACTGATGTCGCCTTCACCTTTCGGCTTTTTGAAAATGCTGCCGAATGTTTGCTTGAATATGTAGATGGGGTAACGAAACTGAAAGAAACCGAGCTTGATGGTGAGGAAGATACCGGATAAAACGAGTAACGAGATAATCGGTACGCCCCAAAGCCAGTCGGAAACGTTCGTGACAAGAGTAATAAATTCATTCATACAACCACTCCAATTCCATTATTTTACTTAAATACTGTTTCCTAAAGTAAGGACCTCTAAACATCTTTGACAAAATAAAGGAGGAAAATAGAATGAGAGTTGCTAAACGTTTGATTGTATCTGGACGTGTCCAAGGCGTGGGGTTTCGATATTTTTCACAGGAGACCGCGCAACGATTCGGCATCAAAGGATGGGTTCGCAATCTAAGTGACGGGACAGTCGAGCTACATGCGGAAGGAACCGAGCAAGAAATCGACGCCTTCGAGCAGACGTTGAAGGATGCCAATCGCTTTGTCGGTGTCGAACGAATCGAAGAGACGGAAGCGAACGATCAGGAATTTCGCTCGTTCGACATACGCTATTAACCGCTTACATTTCCCTATGTGTGAAGGGAGATTTTTTTTATGAAATCTACATTTCAAAAAATTAAACCTCGAATTTTTGAGATGGGGTGGTCAAACGATAGGAAGTGTGTATAATGAAATAGACCAAGCGATATATTGTCAGAAAATTTAGTTATTATTTTTTTGTTAAGTCGTTCGGAATATCAAGTGTATGGAGGTAGTTGTATGAAAAAATCGACATTGTTCCCGTTAGCGTTTACGATTTTTGCTTTATTCTTTGGGGCCGGGAACTTACTGTTCCCACCAGAGCTCGGCGCCTTGGCGGGGGAAAACCTCGTACCGGCGATGATCGGGTTCGTCATTACGGGTGTCGGTTTACCGCTTCTTGCTTTGTTCGCAGTCGCTCGGGTCGGCGGTGGGACAGACCAAATTGCTCGTTATATTCCAAAGCGTCTCGCGCTTATCTTGACAGGATTGATGTATGTAGCCATCGGACCATTCTTCGGAATTCCGCGTACGGCTGCCGTCACGTATGAAATGGGACTCGTCCCGTTTCTCGATGCGCCTTCTACTTTGACACTCGCGATGAGTTCGACCGTCTTTTTCGGGTTGACGTTCTTCTTGACGCTCCGTGCTCAAAAGTTGATTGAAGTCATCGGACGCATCATCACACCAATCCTCTTGTTCTTACTCGCAGCGATTGGGATCACAAACCTCATCTCGCCTCTCGGAGAGCCTGGAGCTCCAGCGGAAGGGTTTGAGACATGGTTGGGCGCACTCGGCCAAGGTTTCCAACAAGGCTATTTGACAATGGATGTATTCGGGGCCCTCGTCTTTGGGGCAATCGTCCTCGTCACGTTGAAAGCAAATGGGTTGAGTGACCAAAAAGAAGCGTCTTCGCTCCTTCGTTCTGCAGGGATGCTTGCCGTTACCTGTTTGATGCTCGTCTATATCTCGCTCGGTTCGATCGGTGCGAATATGACAGTCGCAGAAGGAACGACGAGTGGCGCAAGCCTTCTCCAAGCGTTCGCAGGTACGTCTTACGGCCAAGTCGGAATGCTCGCACTCGGGTTAGCGGTCTTCCTCGCTTGTTTGACGACAGCAGTTGGACTCATCTCAGAGTTCTCACGCTTCATCAGCAACCAGTTTGATTCTCTCAAATATCATCATGTCGTCATCGCGACAACATTGTTTGGGTTCATGATCTCACTCGTCGGTTTGAGCTCGTTGATTCAAATCGCCGTGCCGCTTCTCACGCTCCTCTATCCGGTCATGATCGCACTCGTGCTCATATCGGTGACGGAACGACTTCAACGAAACCCCGGTGTGGCGATGAAAGCGACAATTTACACGGCGCTCGTTCTCTCGTTCTTTGAAACGTGGAACGGCATCCAGCCTTCTGCGGTTACTTCTTGGATTGGAAACTTACCAATGGCGGATATCGGACTTGCCTGGGCAGTTCCGACGATGATCGTCTATGCGATCACGCTTCTTCTTCCGAAAGGAACGTCACAAGAATCACTCGCTCAATCACGCATCTCATAAGTCTCGCCCATCCTTTAGTCAAGGATGGGCTTTTTTCTGTCTTATTGTTTGCCTGGATGTGAGCTCAAACAGTAAAATGGAAAGATGAAAAGGGAGTGACATTCGTTGACGACAAAACAAAAAAATCAATTGGCGATTCTCATGTTGAACATGTTTATCGCCGTCGCCGGATTTGGGATCATCATCCCGATTATTCCGGATTACTTAAAGATGATTGGCGAGGGAGGGACAGCCGCCGGACTCATGATTTCCGTATTTGCGGGTGCCCAGCTCGTCATGTCACCGATTGCCGGGAAATGGGCGGACGTCCACGGCCGCCGACTCATGATCATTCTCGGTCTGATCGGATTCACCATCTCGATGGGAGTCTTCTATCTATCAGATAATTTGACAATTCTTCTCGTCTCTCGTGCCATCGGGGGTGTTGGTGCAGCGCTTTTGATTCCTGCCATCTTCGCTTATGTGGCAGATATCACGACACTCGAGCAACGAGCTCGAGGAAACAGTTATATTTCCGCGGCAATGTCGCTTGGAATTGTAGTGGGACCAGGGATTGGTGGCTTTTTTGCTGAATTCGGCTTGAAGACACCGTTGCTCGTTTCAGCGATTGTATCGTTTATTGCTGTCATTTCGTCTGTGCTTCTTCTTAAGGAGCCTGACCGTGCTCCATACGTGGCGCCTAAGATTAAAGAGTCTTTACCGACGCAGCTGGTCATGTCGACGCGAAAACCGTACTTCTTCGTATTGGTCATCAACCTCGTCATGGCGTTTGGTCTGATGGCGTATGAATCGGTACTTGGGCTCTATGTCAGTGAGATGTTCAGTGCGACACCACAAGAGATTGCCATCATGGTAACCGGAACGGGGATTGTGAGTGTCATCGTTCAATTGTTTGCAGTGGACCGTCTCGTCGAATGGTTGGGTGAGACCAAGGTCGTACTTGCTTTCATCGCGCTCGCCTCATTTGGCTTCTTGTTATCTTTGTTCGCTGGTACGTATATGCTCTTCTTCGCAGTGACACTCGTGATTTTCTTATCGACATCTATTTTACGACCGGTGTTGAACACGCTCGTGTCGAAACTTGCAGGAAACGAGCAAGGTCTTGCCATGGGGATGAACAACGCTTATATGAGTATTGGGAATATTTTAGGGCCGACATTGGCGGGAATCGCCTTTGATATTGATATGCGCTATCCGTTCATGATGGGACTCGTCCTATTGCTCGTCACATACATGGGCACATGGAACTGGTCGAAACGGAAAGCGGCCGCCATTTCAGAATCGTAAAGGAGGACGCTATGATCTATGTAGGTGTGACCGGATGGGGTGACCACGATTTGCTGTATACGACCCCAGAAGAACGAAAACATAAATTATCGACATATGCGGGACATTTCCCGACTGTTGAAGTCGACTCGACCTTCTATGCGATTCAACCTGTGAAAAATTTCGAAAAATGGGATGGGGAAACACCGGATCATTTTCAATTCGTTGTGAAAGTTTCCAGGGAAATGAGCGGACATGATCGTGAGCCGAAAACGCCTTTGATTGAACTGTTTGAGCGTTATCGCGTCTCGGTCGATCCGTTAAAACGAGCGGGGAAATTACGGGCTGTGCTCGTTCAATTGCCGCCGTGGTTCGATGTGTCAAAGCCACACCTGGATTATTTGAGAACGCTTCGTGCCGAGCTGTCAGATTACGAGGTTGCCATCGAGTTCCGCAATCCGACCTGGTTCTCAGAAGCGTTCCGGGACCGGACGCTTCAATTTTTGAAGGAGCAGCGGTTCATCAACACGATTTGCGATGAACCGCAAACGAAAGAGAGCAGCATCCCGTTCGTACCGGTCGTGACACATCCTGATGTTGCGGTCGTTCGATTGCATGGACGCAATACGTCAGGGTGGCTCAAAAAACCTGGAATGACGAGTCAAGAATGGCGGCATGTTCGCTGTCTGTACCGGTATAGCGAGGAAGAATTGCAAGAATTGGCGACCTCACTTCGTGAGATTGACCGTGAAGCGAAAGACGTGTATGTATACTTTAACAACAACTCGGCTGGGGATGCAGCACCGAATGCGAAGCGACTCATTGAGATTCTTGGCCTTGAATATGAACTCGCGCCGAGACAAATCAGTTTGTTTTAGAAGGAAGGGATGGCCATGACGACACTGTCTATTTTTCATTACAACGATCTTCATTCAAAGTTCGACCAATGGCCGAAACTTGTTTCATTTCTAGAAGAACATCGGACTGACGACACGCTGTACTTTGATTTAGGAGATCATGCCGACCGCACCCACCCGGCGACCGAAGTGACACGTGGAAAGTTGAATGTTCGTTTGCTCGAGCAACTCCGTCCGACAGCGGTCACCATCGGAAACAACGAAGGAATCACTTTTCCTCATGATTGGCTAGCCGAACTGTATGACGAAGCAACATTTCCCATCTTACTTGGGAATGTATATGAAGCAGACGGGTCACGACCGAATTGGGTCGATGAGACGCTCGTTCTTGAGAAAGATGGTTTCCAGATCGGTCTGTTTGGTGTGACCGCTCCATATGAAGAGTTATACCCAGAGCTCGGCTGGCAGATTGAATCGCCTTACGAGGCGGCGGAGCGAGCGCTGAAACAGTTGGCGCATTGTGATGTCATCATCGCGCTCAGTCACCTTGGGTTCTTTGGAGACGAGCGATTAGCTGAAATGTTTCCTGAAATCGATGTGATTCTCGGTGCGCATACGCATCATGTTTTAGATGAAGGTGTGATGACGAACGGTGTGTTGATTGCACAGGCCGGAAAATATGGGAAGTACGTCGGTGAAGTCACACTGACGCTTGGTGAGTCAGGAATCGTATCGAAAGAAGCGCGCCTTCACGAACTGTCTCAGCAATCGGATAGTCCAGACACGTTGACGTTGTTGCGCACAGAAGGGGAAGATGCCGAACGCCTTCTTGATGTCACGATTGCAGAGACGGATGGATACGCCTCCGATTGGTTCGGACCTTCTCCACTTGGTGACCTACTCGTCGAAGGGATGGTCGAATGGTGTGCGGCGGATGTTGGGATTATTCCATCTGGGGTTGTGCTAGAAGGCCTTGCACCGGGTGGGGTGACGCTCAACATGTTGCATCGGATCTGTCCGCATCCAATCAACCCTTGTGTGCTGACATTGGACGGTGAAACGTTGTCGCGTTTCCTTCACGATACTAATGAAGAAACGTTCACGAATATGCATGTCAGAGGTCTCGGGTTCAGAGGGACCGTTCTCGGAGAACCGAGTCTCTATCAAATCGAACAACGTGACGGTCAGACTTATGTGATGGGGGAACGATTGGATTTAAATCGGACATATCGTGTCGCAACGGTCGATATGTTGACATTCGGTCCGCTTCTTCCTTATTTGGCAGACCAACCGAAGCGATATTTCATGCCCGAACTTCTGCGAGATGTATTACGAGAAACAATCGTCGCCCGTCATGAAGTGATTCGAAAAGGATAGAGCGCATCGATGAGGGCATGCTATGATAACAGAGTGGAGGTGGGAACGATGATTCGAGTGAATCGCCACGGATATACCGTCTTGGAAGAAAAACGGGACGGGTTCGATGAAGAGGCGTTTATCGCACGGTATAGTGACGTGCTAGATAAGTACGATTACATCGTCGGTGATTGGGGGCATGGTCAGTTGCGATTGAAGGGATTCTATGAACCGCAATCTAAATTGGCGACCTATGAGAACCGAATTGATCACGTGATGGACTACGTATACGAATATTGCAACTTTGGATGTCCTTATTTCGTTTTGAAAAAAGAAACGGAAATCAACGAAGAAGAGAGTGGACCCGTCTTTGGGGGAACGAAGCAAAAACTGAAGTTGAAGCGTAAGTTTAACAAGACCGATGAATCAAACGTGTGAAGTGCTGAGCCGTCAGCACTTTTTTTTATTACATTTGATTTCCAAATATTTCGTTTAGGTAAAAAGTCGTGACTTCCGGTTTTGAGGTTGGAAAAATGTGATAAATTGTCATTAAGGATAGTTTCGTCGTTTTTTGGTTTTGATAGTGAGGTGATTTGGATGCAACATGTACAAACGACCGTCGGGGATCGGGATGACGTCCATAATCGAATTCATAACTTCGGACTCGGGATATTGGCCATGTTCTTTTTTGGTTTCCATATCATGATGACCTTTTATTTTACGGCGGCAGTCATTCTATTTGAACTCTTTCATGTGTTGATCATCCGTCGCTTTGAATATGGCCATTCGTTCTTGCGAGGCCGTGTCTTCAAAGTCACATCTCACCTTGTGTTATCACTCGGGGTGCTGTTGTTGATCTTGTCCATGTCTCAGTTCTTTTTAGGCAATGTGATGATTCGCTAAGCGGAAAGGAAAAATTCCTTTCCCTTTTTTTATGTTTTTTTGAAACGTATGGTCACCTTTTCACGTACACTAATAGAAAGACTACGAAAAAGGATGGATTACTATGAGATCTGAATGGAAACAACATGCACGACACGCCTTGAAAGGAAAATGGTGGTTGATGGCCGGATTGGCACTCTTGTTCCTCATTATTAACGGGATTCCGCAATGGTTTGCGCCTGAAATGGACGTCAACTCGCCAGAACCGTTCACATCGACAGAAGTCACTTTGAGCTTTGTATCGAACGTTCTGCAAATTTTAATTGCCCCACTTGCGATCGGTTGGTCGTGGCTTGCTCTCAACGTATCACGTGAGAAAGGAGCCTCGCTCTCAACGCTGTTCAAGCCGTTCCAGACACGTTACTTCAAACATGTCATCACCTCGTTTGTGATGGGGGTATTCCTCGTGTTATGGACGTTGTTACTCATCGTACCGGGAATTATCAAAGGATTCTCATATTCACTTACGCCGTACATTTTGCGCGATCAGCCTGAACTTTCCGCACTCGAGTCGATCACAGAATCACGTCGTCTCATGGATGGGCACAAGATGGAAGCCTTCATGCTCGTCTTGTCCTTCTTTGGTTGGTTCCTCGTCGGGATCTTGACGCTCGGGATCGGGTTCTTCTTCATCGGACCTTACTTCTCGACGACATACGCAACGTTCTACGATTCGATTCGAGACAAGCAAGTTGATTCGAATGAGCCAGTGCACGGAACAGAACAAGGATTTTAAAGAAACAAACGCCTCGCTCAAGTGATTGAGCAAGGCGTTTTTGATTAGGCGTTGACTTCAGTTTTTTGTAAGTATGGTTTCAACGACAAGTGGTGTTCGGCCACGACTTTACGAATCGTACGTGTCTTCGAGCGCATGACGAGTGATGTCGTCTCGACGATATCATCTGTTAAGAATTTGACGCCATCGAGCAACTCACCTGACGTGACACCTGTTGCGGCGAAGATACAGTCATCACTCTTGACGAGGTCGTCGAGCGTGAGGAGTTGGAGCGGATCTTCAATGCCCATCGAGATGACGCGTGCAGATTCTTCTTCATTCATCGGGTGAAGACGGGCCTGCATGTCTCCGCCAAGCGCTTTGACAGCTGCAGCCGTGATGACGCCTTCAGGAGCACCGCCTGTACTGATGAAAATATCAATCGGATTTGTTTTGACGGCAGCTGCGATTCCGGCCGAGACATCGCCATCCTCAAACAATTTGACGCGTGCGCCGACGTTCATGACGGCTTGGCGAAGGTGTTCGTGGCGATCGCGGTCTTGCATGATCACCGTCACTTCTTCAATGCGTTTATTGTTATATTTTGCTGCTTTTTCGATGATCGACTCGAGTGGTTCATCGAGCGAGACTTTTCCTTTTAAGTTCGGCCCAACGACGAGCTTATCCATGTACATATCTGGTGCGTGGAGGAGGGCACCTTCATCCGCAACAGCGATGACGACCATCGCATCTCCGAGTCCTTTTGCGACAATGGATGTACCTTCGAGCGGATCAACGGCGATGTCGACTTTCGGACCGAACGTCGTACCGAGTTTTTCCCCAATGTAGAGCATCGGTGCCTCATCGAGTTCACCTTCACCGATCACGACCGTCGCATCCATGTTCACTGTTCCGAGAACTTCGCGCATCGCTGACGTAGCTGCGTCATCGGCTTCATTCTTTTGCCCGCGTCCAATCCATTTCGATGATGCGAGTGCTGCGGCTTCCGTTGCTCGTACGATTTCTAATGCTAATTCACGTTCCATAGTGTTGTACCCTCCACGTTATCTCTGTTAAATGTGTTATACTTTTTACGACTTAAACCCGTTGATTAGTGTATCACATTTTTATAAATGATGTAAATAGGGCAGGTTCTTTTCTCCAGAACGAAAAAGGATTAGTATTAACAGCAGGGGGGATCATCATGTATTTTGTGAATAGAGAGAAGATTAATCAGACACTGGAACAAATGGAGACGATGTTAGCACATACGGACCAACTGAGCGGAGATGCGTTCACGGTAGAACTTGCGAAACAACGAATGGCTGTCCTCCTGATGGAAGGGGTCATCGACGTAGGGAACTCGATGATTGACGGATTCATCATGCGAGACCCGGGTAGCTATGAAGATATTGTCGACATTCTGCTCGATGAACGCGTGCTCGATGAGAAGACGGGTAATGCCACCAAGGCGCTCGTCGGATTGCGTGCATACTATGTCCGTGAGTTCGTCGATGCAGACTCATCACGCTTCGATGAATGGGTGAAGACGTCGAAACAAGACTTCACAGCGTTCTCCACGCAAGTTCGTCGCTACTTAGAGGTCGAACTTGGACCAGTGTCCGCATTCTTGCCAGAAAGCGAGTGATTGGATGGAACCGATAAAAGGATATTTATTTGATTTGGATGGTACGATGTATGCAGGAACAGAGCCCGTTCAAGCTGCTGTCGATTTTGTAAACGAGTTAGAAGCTACGGGCGTCCCATACTTATTCGTCACGAATAACGCCTCGATGACACAACAGCAGATTGCGGATAAGTTGATTTCAATGGGGGCAAATGTGAAGGCAGAAAACGTCTTGACGAGTGCGATGGCGACGGCTTTTTATATTGAGAAGATGTCACCGGGCGCGACCGTCTATATGATTGGCGAAGACGGACTCCGGCTCGCCTTAGAATCTCGTGGGTTCCACGTCACGGACGAACCGAAAGCGGACTATGTGGTCATCGGTCTCGACCGTCACATCACGTATGAGAAGTTGGCGCGAGGGGCGATCGCCATTCGTTCGGGAGCCCGATTCATTTCGACGAATGGGGATATCGCCATTCCGACAGAACGTGGGTTTTTACCGGGGAACGGGTCGCTCACATCCGTGTTGACGGTGACGACAGAAAAAGAACCATTCTTTATCGGGAAGCCAGAACCGGTCATGATTGATATTGCACTCGACATGATTGGATTGACGAAAGAGGATGTCGTGATGGTAGGGGATAACTATCATACAGATATTCTATTCGGGATCAATGGGGGAATCCGTACACTTCACGTCAACTCAGGTGTACACGGTCCAGCATTTATTCAAGAACAAGAAAAACTCCCGACCTATATGGTTGAGAGTTTAAATGAATGGAAGCATGAAAAAAAGGGATGACGAATGTCTCCCTTTTTGCTTAGAATACTTGTTCTACTTCGACGATGCCTGGTACTTCTTCGATGAGCGCACGCTCAATACCGGCTTTTAGCGTGATTGTTGAAGACGGGCAGCTGCCGCAAGCACCCATCAAACGGAGCTTGACGATGCCTTCTTCGACATCAACGAGTTCGACGTCTCCGCCGTCACGAAGCAAGAACGGACGCAATTTATCGAGCACTTCTTGGACTTGATCAAACATTTCCATGGTATCTACCCCTTTCTCGTTCTACTTTATTCTAGCAAGTTTGAGAGTGTTTCTCAATCATTTACGCTGAGCGTTTCGTCATCGGGAGTGGGGAAGATTTTTGTATAATGGTTTCGAGGGGGAATGAATATGAAAATCACGGTTTATGGGGCAGAGGTTCAATGTGCCAGTTGTGTCGGTGCACCGAGTTCGACCGAGACGTATGAGTGGTTGCAAAGTGCGCTCGGACGCAAGTATCCGGAGCAGTCCTTTTCTTTCGAGTACATCGATTTCGAACAGAGTGAGGACGAGTTTGCCCTGGCGCTTAAAGACGATGAATGGTTTTATCCGCTCGTCTTGCTCGACGGAGAAGTGATTGACGAAGGGGTCGTTCAGTTACGAAAAGTGTATGCGGCAATTGAGGCGAAACAAGGATCCGTCAATCATATAAAATAGTGAGCAAGTGGACGAACCATGCGATAGCAAGGTTCGTTTTTTGTTTACCTATAATTCAGAAAAAGATTTTACAACTTTTGTCTCTCGGGCTAAACTGAACATAACTTGTATAAATTTTATAATATTTTGAAAATTAATAAACCTGTTTATTAAAGGAGGACTATTTGATGTTTGCCCGAAAACGAAATATGCCGATCCATTTAGACACCTCGTCCCAAATGGAGCACTTGTTGATCGCACTTCCCGATGAGTTGGAACGACAACGTCAGTTGATTCGTCTCGAACGTGAGGATTTAGCTTATTTACGTGCGTATCAACAGGAATTACGTCAATTGACACCTCGGTTGGTTGATGTGTTTTATGAAGAGCTCGAAAAGATCGACGAGATGAGAGAGTTGATTCGGCAACATTCGTCATCGGACAAATTAAAACTCACTCTTTCTAACCATATAATGGAGATGTTTGAAGGGAAGTTGAATGAAGCATATATCAATCGACGTCTCGCCATCGCCAAACGTCATTATCTGATCGGTCTGAAAGGGAAATGGTATATGGCGGCCTTCCAAAAAATATTCGAGACGCTCGTCTTATCGATTCAACATGAGCAGCTCGATGCGGACTCGAAAATGAGGTTGATGATGGCCGTCTCGAAAATCTTTAACTTCGAGCAACAAATCGTGCTCGAGATGTTTGACGATGAAGCAGACGTCGTTCGTGACCAGATGCAACACGTGAAAGATGAAATCAGTCAAACGATTCAGCAGGCGAGTGAAGATTTGGCCGCCCTCTCACAAGAAGTCATGGCTAGTTTTCAGTCGATGAATGAGCGGGCAGATGATATGAAGCATTCAAGTTCACTCACGCAGACAAAGCTACGGACGGTACTTCACTCTTCAGTGAGTGGGAAAGACACGATTTTGTCGGAGGCGGGACGCCTTGATGAAATCGCGCGTGACCTCTCCGATTCAGCTCAGGAAATCAAGGCGCTCGAAAGATTGATGAACGAGATCATGACGATTGCGGATTCGGTCAAACAAATTGCCAACCAGACGAACCTACTTAGCTTGAATGCCGCGATTGAAGCAGCACGGGCAGGCGAGCAAGGGAAAGGATTCCAAGTCGTCGCTTCCGAAGTACGGACGCTCGCGAGTCAATCGAAACAAGCGGCGGAAGAGGTGGAGGATTTGGTGAAGCGTCTCACGAACCAGATGGAAGAGACTTCGAGCCGCGTCTTATCGACCGAGCAAGAGATGAAGCAGACGATGGGACGGATCAATGAAGTGACGGATGCCTTCCTCCAAATTTCGGGTGATTCGGAGCATGCTGACGGGCAGATGGGGAGTCTCGCCGGTGATATAGATGAGATTGTGGAATCCATTGCCGAACTCAAGCGTGCCACGACCCAGATTGCGACGTCTTCGACACGGTTGATGGATACCGCACAACGATTGTAAGTGGTCAAATGATAAAAAAGACGAATCAGGTCGCATGACACGACTTGATTCGTCAATTAGTGAAGTCGAGCGAAGGAACTCGACTTTTTTTTATTTAGAGAAGCTGGAACGATGACGTCGCTGAACCAGCCGTGTAGCCGGTAAGCGTCGCATCAGACTTCACTTGATACGTTCCGCGTTGTGACCAAGAATTCGTCGAGAGTGTGAATGTGATGGCTCCTGATGAATTCGTCTTGCCTGTACCGACAAGCGTTGTACCGTTCGGTTGTGTGACCGTCACACGAACATCGGCGTTTGCGACCGCTTGGCCATTTGAATTTCGTACTGCCGAAGAAATCGAGACGACTTCACCAGCGTAGTAAGAAGACTTCGATGTCGAGACTGTCGTCGTGAGTGCTTGGACAGGTTGCGTCATACCACCAGAAGTCGGGGATTGGACAAGTCCGTTCCCGAACCATGTGTCGCGACCTGTTGTACCAAGGTCGATGGAGTCTTGCGACAATTTTGTACGGAGTTGTGTGCTCGATAGCGTAGGGAACGCCTGTTTCATGAGTGCGAGGTTACCCGCCACATACGGTGTCGCCATTGATGTTCCGCTCATTTGACCGTAGCCCCCGTTTGAGAGGGTCGAGTTGATGCCGACACCAGGTGCTGCCACTTCGACAGTGCTACCTGTCGCCGAGAACGAGGCGCGGTTGTTGTTGATATCTGTTGCAGCAACAGCAATTGCCGAACTGTAACGAGCCGGATAGTTGACGAGGTCACCCGATCCATCGGTACGACCATTGTTACCCGCTGCCGCGACGACAAGGATGCCTGCATTATTGGCACGATTGACAACTTGTTGGAGCGTCGTCGATGGACTTGTCGTCCCGAGGCTCAAGTTGATGATATCCATATCATTAGTGATCGACCAGTCAATCCCGGCAACGATACTCGATAAGCTACCACTTCCGTTCGCCTCAAGAGCTTTGACGGCGTAAATGCTTGCCTCGTGTGCAATCCCGACTGTTCCGATGCTATTGTTACGTGCACCGATAATCCCGGCTACGTGTGTACCGTGACCGTTGTCATCAGCATACGAACTCGTGACCGTGCTAAATGAGGCACCACCAGCGATTGTTAAATCGGGGTGGGGCGAAATCCCTGTGTCGACGACGGATACTTTGACACCTTTCCCTGTGAATCCACTCTGCCAAGATGAAGGAGCTTTTAGTTTAGGAATCCCCCAGTCTTGTGTTTGATTCTCAATCTGTACGATTTGATCCACTTCCACGTGTGCGACGTTCGGGTTATTCTTCAGTCCATTCAAAGCAGCTTTCGGAACTTCGAGTGCTGCTGCAGGAATATTCGAATACTGTTGTTTAACTTCCATGCCTTCAATCGACAGCGGAATTTTCTTTGCCGATTCCTTGAAAACGACGATGACACGTTCTTTCTCTTTGTTTGGGGCGGCATCCGCACCCCCAGGTACGGTTGACAAGACAAGCAATGAGGCGAGGACGGAGCTACAGATTTTTTTCAACTTGTTTCCTCCTTTAGGGTATGTAGGCAAGATGACGGGATGTCGAACTGCCGTGACCATAGAGTAACAAGTTTTACCAACGTGTAGAATACGCCAATGGCATTAAATATCTGAATATTTAGATAAGGATACAGGGGATTCAGATACAAGACTTTTGACTCAATCGTTAGAAAAATGAATAGAAATAACAGATGAACAAATTAAAAAAGCGAACCAGCCAGAGGCTCGTTCGCAATGTATTCATTTAATGACTTTATGTTTCCAAAGGATACCGGACTTTAATAGTCGGGCTACTTTCCCGGTGAGTGATTGTTTCCCCATAAACACCCCAAAGCCAGCCTTCTTCCCGAGGGAACCGAGCGTCCCTTTCAGTTTGATGTCGGGTAATTCTGGATAATTGATACCTTTCCATTTGCAAAGCAAGACTTGAACGATCTGTTCGGCTTGGGCTTCGGCAAGTTGTCCGGACGGTGCGTACGGTAAGCTCGCATTGTCACCAACGACAAACACGTCCGGCAGTCCAGGAACAAAGTGATGTTCCGTCAATTTGACACGTCCGCCTCCATCGAGTTCCCAACCTTGATTCCGTACAACGGCGACCGGTTGAATCCCGGCCGTCCATACGGTCAGATCAGATGGGAATAAGTCTTCATGGTTCCATAATCCGTCAGCATCGACACGTGTGATGTTCGCATTATTGATGACTTCGACGCCGTGCTCCTCGAACCAAGATTGTACGTACATCGAGACACGATTAGATAAGAAAGACAGAACGGATGGTCCGCGGTCGAATAAACGGACCGTCAAATCAGGCCGGCTCTCACGAAGTTCGCTGGCGAGTTCGACACCAGATAGACCGGCACCGACGACAGAAACGACCGAACCTGGTCGCAGACCGTTGATCGCTTGTTGTGTCTTACGTGACTCTTCCAGTGTTTGAATACTGTACGTGAATTCGGCTGCCCCTTGAACGTTGTGGTATTTGTCTTCGCATCCTAATCCGATGACGAGGTCGTCGTAGGGCACTTTTTCTCCACTCGCGAGCAGAACCATTTTGTCTTCGGTGTCGATGTCCGTGACCTGTCCGTATATGTAATCGATTTCATCCGGAAAGTCGATGCGAATATCGCGGTCCGAGACCGTTCCTGCGGCCAGTGCGTAATACTCAGTTTTCAATCCATGATAAGGCAAGCGATCGACGAGCGTGACCGAGATGTCTTGTGACTGATGTCCAAGTACTCTCTCAATCACACGCATTCCCCCGTAACCGCCTCCTAAGACGACTAATTTGCGCATAATAATCCCCCTTTGTTACTCTTCAACTGTATCATGTTATAATCTGCCGTAGAAGAACCATTTTCCGATAATTCACGTAAAGAAAGACGGTGACATATATGATGAATCCGATCATCGAATTTTGTGCTTCGAATTTGGCGATGGGCTCACAAATTGCCCGGGCTAAATTAGAGTCCGACCCTGATCTTGATGTGGTCGAATATGGCTGTACAGGCTATTGTGGTGTCTGTTCCCTTGATCTCTTTTGCCTCGTAGACGGGGAAGTGGTGACGGGTGAAACACCAGAAGAGCTCGTGACGAAGGTGTATGAAAAAATCGAAGAGATGGCATGGTAAAAAGTTTGAGGAAATGACCTCAAACTTTTTTATTTCACCCGTTGCATTTTAAAAAGAGGGATGTTATATTCTAAGAGGTTCGAATGTAGGTTGTCTGACGTTTAACAACGATAAAAAGAAAGCGTTTCAAACGGTAGGACACATCTCTTTTCGGGTATGACACATATAATTGGTTTTGTTTAATATGAAAGGAGCACAACATCAATGAAAATCATGAGTGTGGTTGGTATTTTGGCACTAATTGCAATCGCTTACATCTTCTCTACCAACCGTAAAGCCATCAAATGGCGCACGGTCTTGGCAGCGTTCGCTGTTCAATTCGCATTTGCATTCCTCGTCTTATATACGGCATGGGGACGTAAGGCGCTTGAATGGATCTCAAATGGGGTTCAAGCTGTCTTGAACACAGCGGGTGACGGGATTGCCTTCGTATTCGGAACAGCAGTCGGTGGCGACAACTTCGTTTTCGCATTCCAAGTCCTTCCGATTATCATCTTCATGTCATCATTAATCGCATTGCTTTACTACCTTGGCGTCATGCAGTGGGTCATCCGTATCCTCGGTACTGCCCTTGCGAAAGCACTTGGTACGTCACGTAAAGAGTCACTTTCAGCAACAGCGAACATTTTCGTCGGTCAAACGGAAGCACCGCTTGTCATCAAGCCGTACCTTCCTACAATGACACAGTCTGAGCTCTTCGCAGTCATGGTCGGTGGACTCGCATCGGTTGCCGGATCTGTACTTGCAGGTTATGCAGCACTCGGTGTACCACTCGAATACTTGCTCGCAGCGAGCTTCATGGCAGCGCCAGCAGGTCTCTTATTCGCGAAAATCATCGTACCAGAAACAGAAGAGTACGATGACGACATCGAGATTGTAGAAGATGAAGAAGACAGAGCGGCGAACTTCGTCGATGCAGCGGCACGTGGTGCTTCTGACGGTCTCTTCCTTGCCTTGAACGTCGGTGCGATGCTTCTTGCATTCGTTTCATTGATTGCGCTCGTCAACTTGATCCTCGGTTCAGTTGGTGGACTCTTCGGATTTGATAGCTTGTCACTCGAATTGATTCTCGGTTACGTCTTCGCGCCACTTGCATTCGTGATTGGTGTACCATGGGCGGATGCTGTACAATTCGGTAGCTTCCTCGGTCAAAAACTAGTCTTGAACGAATTCGTTGCTTTCTCTGAGTTTGCTCCAATCATCGGTTCTGGTGATTTGTCAGCTCGTACAGAAGCGATGATCGCATTCGCACTTTGTGGTTTCGCAAACATCTCGTCACTCGCGATCCTTCTCGGTGGTCTTGGTGGTATGGCGCCAAACCGTCGTGGTGACATCGCACGCATGGGTGTTCTCGCGATTCTTGCAGGTACGCTTGCAAACTTGATGTCAGCTACATTGGCTGGACTTCTTCTTTAATCGGTATAAGAAAACGCGATCACTTCGGTGGTCGCGTTTTTTAGTATGAGAAGGATGTATGTATGGTGATGTTTGGCCACTTGGCGGACCAGTTCTTTTGCTGCAACCGCTCCAGATAGATGGGATGCTTTGAAGAGTTCGAATCAAAGGGTGGTGTCGGTATAACGTGCATGTTGATCAAGTCGTGAATGCCGTGTGGGGCAGCGAGGATGAGGGAACTATCCGATTGAAGACGTACCCCGATCGCGGTGACGGTCTCAGGAAAATGTGCCAACGCATCGACCGATGAAGCATAGGGTGGAAGGTTGTTGACGTGATGCATTCTCGCTTGATTTTTGACAGACCAAGGTACATCGGGGATGAGGCGGAATAATCGCTCTTCGAGTTGTTTTTCGACTGCTTCCTCTGGTTGGTTTGGGTCGAAATAAATCACATCTACATCATCTGTTTTAGTCGATGTTTCGTATCCGTGAAGGTGGTCCCAGACTTTTGAACGAATATATCCCGCACAAATCCAACAATCCGGTAAATCGAGGTTGGCGACGGCGTGGAGAAGCTTTATGAGCTCGGCGTCTTGTTTTAGAAAATGAACCAAATCCTGTTCGTCTGTCATAATGAATGCCCCTCCTTACAATATGGTTAAAAAAAGCACCTAGGCAACGCCTAGATGCTCGTATATTGATTATGCTTGAAGTTGTACGCGTTGACGTTCGATCCACGGCTTCAATTTCAAGAAGAGTGGGACGAAGAGCGCGCTGATCAATATCGCTTTAATCAAGTTGAACGGTAAGATCCCGTAAAGGACAAGATCCGTTTTCACCGCCGGGTCGGCCATGTCTGCCATTCCGAAGAAGAAGGCGTAGGCTGGCAAGATGACGAGATAGTTTAAGATGGCGAGGCTAAGAGCCATTGTGATTGTACCGGCAAGTAATCCAGAAGCGAGTGCTTTGTTTGACTTGCGCTTATGGTAGAACCAGGCAACTGGGTACATGAATGCGACACCTGCGAAGAAGTTTGCGACTTCCCCGACTGGAACGCCGCCACCGTTAAAGACGTAGTACAAGACGTTTTTCAAACCGACGACCACGACTCCTGCGAGTGGGGAAAAGACGATTCCGGCAATGAGTGCAGGAATGTCACTAAAGTCCACTTTAAGGAATGGCGGTAAAAATGGGAGCGGAAAGTTGAATAGCATGAGTACGAACGAGATCGTCCCGAGCATCGCCAAAGTCACCATTGTTGTCAGTCGTTTGTTGCGCGTAGTTTTCATCAGAATCTCTCCTTTAGGTCGCTCCTCGATGAATGGCATCCGTCGCATATAAAAACCCGATTGCAATGAAGACAATCGGGAGAGTTTACGCGCATACGAAAGAGATGTTTTCCGAGGTGGAAAAGTCCACGTCAAAGAAAACATCCGGATATCGGTCGGATGCCGCCATCTTCTCCCATCCAGACTATACTGTCGGCTTTCGAATCTCACGAAATCAGCAAGCAACGCCTTGCTCGCTCACGGGCTGAGAAGAATATATTCTTCAATACCGCCGGTCGGGAATTTCACCCTGCCCCGAAGATGGAACGATTTAATTTTTTTTGTTACAGTTTAGTTATACAAGATAATCCACAAGATGACAAGTCAATTGACTTGAATTGAAGATATATGAGGAGGAGTTCAGATGATTCATTTAACAGAGTCAGCCGCACTTCAAGTGCTAGAGATGATGAAACAGACGGAACGCCCGGATGCGCAATACTTGCGAGTGAAGGTACAAGGTGGCGGATGTACAGGACTTTCATACGGGATGGGCTTCGACGAGGAGAAGACGGACAAAGACATTCAATTCGACCATCATGGTGTCCGCGTCATCGTTGCGGAAGTGGATCATGGGGTCGTTGATGGCCTCGAGATTGATTATAAGCAGTCGATGCTCGGTGGCGGTTTCACAATTAAAAACCCAAATGCGATTGCAACATGCGGTTGCGGTTCGAGTTTCCGGACAGCGACGAATGCAGGTACGCCAGGAGAATGCTAAAGAATAAGAACCGATCGCGAGTGCGATCGGTTCTTATTCTTCTTCTGTCAAAATCAACCGAATGACTTTTGCAGTTACGTCGAGTTCGATGTGATGTTGCCAAGGCCGAAAGCCTGTGATTGTACACGTGTCATTCGTGATGCGGAATGAGCAGACACTCTCTTCCTCTTGATCGAGGACAGAGTAACGACTGAAATCAGATAAGCTCTGATAGATCGCATACTGTGGTGGTAGTTCATACGTCCATCCTTTTTCTAACATGATTTGGTGCATATTCGAGCCCCCTAACAAGTCTTTACTTATTAGAATAGCAAGAATACGTGTAAAAGTGGTAGATTAGTCTGTTTCTTTGAAGGGAAAATGAGTAGGGACGTCATTACAAATGGGAGGATTCAGGGTCATGAGAAAAGTATTGATATTCGGAGGGTCACGCTATTTCGGAAAACGGCTCGCATTGCGACTTGCTGAAGCAGGGGATGATGTGACGATTGTGACGAGAGGGCAACTACAGGTGCCGGAAGCTGAAGGGATTCGGTCTGTCAAAGGAGACCGGCAATCGGTCGCGACGATGAAAGACTTGGCCCGCGAACGGTACGACCTCGTCTATGACAACATTTGTTTTACTCCGTATCAGGCAAAAATCGCCTCGGATGCGTTCATGGACAAAGTCGGGAAATATGTGCTCACGTCGACGATGTCGGTCTACGCGCCTGGTCCTGATTTAAAAGAGAGCGACTTCAATCCGCTCCATTACGAATATCATCTTGAATCCGAACATGACTACGGACAAGGGAAACGCGAGGCGGAATCATTCTTCTTCCATCGCGCCTCTTTCCCGGTGGCGACCGTACGATTACCGATCGTGTTAGGTCCGGATGACTATACAGACCGATTGAAGTTTTATGTAGATGCAATCCGGAACGAGGAACCGGTTGTCTTGCATCACCCGGAAGCAAAGATGGGCTTCATCTCGAGTGCGGAAGCGGCCGCCTTCTTAGAATGGGTCGGTCGTGCCAATGTGACAGGACCGTTCAATGCGGCGAGTGATGGACTCATCTCGATGGGGGCCTTGATGGAGCGAATCGGTCAACACGTCGGAAAACCCGTCCATATTATAAAAGATGGAGACTCGTCGCCGTATGATTCGGATGTCGACTATTATATGTCGATTGCTGAGGCGAAGAAGGCGGGATTTGTGTTTACGCAACTCGATGACTGGATTGACCGGGTCATCGTTCAAACGATGAAAAGATAAAAAACGCTTCTGTGGATGTGGTCCACAGAAGCGTTTTTGGTTATTTCCCAGCAAATACAGATGTCGAGTGTTGCGGATGACGAGCAGTCGGATCCACGAGCTGTTTCACTTGGTTGATGGCGATTGGGGCTTCACCGAAACCGGTCGCAATCAATTTTACTTTCCCTTCGTATGTCGCGATATCACCGCAAGCGAAGATGCCGGCAACGGTCGTTTCCATACGTGAATCGACACGGATTGTGTTTTTCTCGAATTCCATTCCCCAGTTCTTGATTGGACCGAGCGATGAAACGAATCCGTAGTTACAAATCAAATCATCGATTTCAACGATTTTTGATTCGCCATCCTTATCTGTCAATTCGACAGATTCGATGTGTGTCTCACCAGACAGTGACTCGATGTTGTAAGGCGTAAGGACGTTAATCGTCGATGCCTTCATCTGTTCTACCGTATGTTCATGAGCACGGAAGCGGTCACGACGGTGAACGATGTGTACTTCTTTTGCGATTCCTTCAAGCATGAGTGCCCAGTCGACGGCTGAATCGCCACCGCCGGCAATCATGACACGGCGATCACGGAATTTCTCCATGTTGTCAACAAAGTAATGAAGGTTGGCATAATCTTCGCAGCCATCAAGACCGAGTGGGCGGGCTGAGAAGGCACCGTTTCCGGCTGTGATGATGATGGCTTTCGTATGATACTCTTCTTTGTTCGTCGTCAATACGAAAGTGCCGTCCTCGAGGCGTTCGACCGTTTCCACCGTTTCGCCGAGGCGGTAGTCTTGTTCGAATTGATCGGCCTGAGCTTTTAGTTGATCAATCAAGTCCTGTGCTTTCACTTTCGGGAAACCGGCAATATCATAAATATATTTTTCAGGATAGAGCGTTGATAACTGACCACCGAGTTGCGGTAAGCTTTCAATCAACGTCGTATCGAGTTGGCGCATGCCTGCATAAAATGCGGTGAACAGTCCGACTGGGCCGCCACCGATGATGATTACATCTTTCGTCGTCTTCATCGAATTCCTCCTCAAAGCGTATACATCTATTATAGAGAGTTTATTGAATTAAATCCATTCAGTACAAACATGCAACACTTTCAAAAAAAATTCAAGAAGATAAGCTTTTCCATTGAGAATTCAAATTAAAGAGCGTACAATGAAACAGAAGCAATTGTGAACAGATGTTGAACAAGAATAGGCTTTATTGTGAACGTCTATGTGAAGAAACACACAACATAGTTGTTCAAAAAAACAAAATTTTAAACAAGGTGGAAATGAACATGAAACGACCTAACATTGTTATTCTTGGTGCGGGCTTCGGTGGACTCATCACAGCCGTCAACCTTCAAAAGACACTCGCTGCAGGTGATGCGAACATTACGCTTATCAACAAGCATGATTATCACTACCAAACGACATGGCTTCACGAACCAGCTGCTGGAACGATGAACCCAGACCAAGCACGCATCTACATTAACGATATTGTGAACCCGTCACGTGTGAAACTTGTCAAAGGGATCGTCGATCGCGTCGATACTGCTGCGAAACAAGTTACACTCGAAGATGGTTCAGTTGTCGAATACGACTATGTCGTCATCGGTCTTGGCGGTGTACCTGAAACGTTCGGTATCCCAGGCTTGAAAGAAAATGCGATGACAATCAGCTCGTTGAACAGTGTTCGTAAAATCAAAGAGCACATCGAATATTCATTCGCTCAATATAAAACAAATGGTTCTTCTGACAATTCGTTCGTGACGATCGTTGTCGGTGGTGCCGGATTCACAGGAATCGAATTCCTCGGTGAAATCGTCAACCGAATCCCTGAACTTTGCAAACAGTATGACGTTCCACGCGAAGCGGTTCGCATCGTCAACATTGAAGCGGCACCAACGGTTCTTCCTGGTTTCGACCCAGAACTCACGACATACGCACAGAAATGGTTGGAGCGTAACGGTGTCGAGATGAAACTTGGTAACGGAATCAAAGGTGTCGAGCCAGGTGTGGTGACATTCGGTCCACTTCAAGGTGACACGACAGAAACGATTCGTGCCAACACGATCATCTGGACAGGTGGCGTAAGTGGTAGCCCGATCATCGAAAAATCAGGATTTGAAGCGGTCCGTAACCGTGTCATGGTGGAAGCGGACAACCGTGCACCAGGTCACGACAACGTCTTCATCATCGGTGACTGCTCAGCGGTCATGGATCCTGCATCGAACCGTCCATACCCACCGACGGCACAAATCGCGACACAACAAGCACATAACGTTGCGAAAAACATTGCGGCGCTCATCAATGGAAAATCGACATCGAAGTTCACTTACGAGAGCAAGGGAACGGTCGCTTCACTCGGACATAACGATGGAATCGGAATCGTGATGGGCAAGAAGATCTTCGGTCGCAACGCTTCGTTCATGAAAAAAGTCATCGACAACAAACACTTCATCGAATTGAAAAAGTACGGACTCGTCCTTAAAAAAGGGAAGTTCTAATTTCATGATTGCACGGCTCGTTCTATCTCAGAACGGGCTGTTTTTCTTTCGAAATTGTCATAGGAAGTTCTTTGACCTCGTTGGTCGAAATTTTGTATAATGAAGAGCGGACAAGGGGGGCAATACATGCATATTATCCAAGCAGTCATTGGAGCCGTTTTATATATGACGATTTTTTTCAGTATCGGCTTCATCTTGAATATGTTACTTAAAAAGACATGGACACTTGTGTTCATTTATCCGATTTTTGTCATCATGATGATTGATAATGTCAAACTTTCGAGTTACGTGACCGAGACATCGACCGCGCTTACGAGTGTCTATGAAGGACTCGTCGGGTTGCAACTTCTCGATTTATTCATGCTCGGCTTTGGATTGCTCGGTGCAATTCTAGCTGGTGTGACGATTCGTTTCTTACGAAAGAGCGGTTATTCAATGTTTTAACAAAAGTAGGCGAGAATTCTCCCTCCTCTAAGCGTCTCGGGGCGAAACCCGGCGTAGGTGGGGGATGAATCGCCCAATCCAAAACTCTTCTCCCCCTGTGACAGATGTGACGAACAAAAGTTCGTGATTCCGTCAGATTCTCCCTCCCCCTCCGCGGGTATCGGATGAGGAAGACATATCACGATCTTCTGGAGGGAGGAGGGACGGACATGCTGAAAGGCTATACATACAGGCTCCATCCGACGCCGGCACAGGCCGAGTTCCTGATCAAGACGATCGGCTGCGCCCGGTTCATCTACAACAAGCTGCTCGAGGACCGCATCGCCATCCGCGAGGAGGCGAAAGCGGGAAGCGGAATGAGACGGAAACCGGCGACACCCGCATCCTACAAGCCCCTGTTCCCGTTCCTCGCCGAGGCGGACAGCCTCGCGCTCGCGAACGCGAAGCTGAACCTCGACACCGCGTTCGCGAAGTTCTTCGCCGGAACGGGCGGCTTCCCGGTGTTCAAATCGAGACGGCGGTCGCGCGCCTCCTACACGACGAACAACCAGCATGGCACGATCCGCATCGAGGCGGGCAAGGTCCGTCTGCCGAAGGTCGGGTTCGTACGGTTCACACAACATCGCCCGTTCGAGGGCGTCATCCGGTCGGCGACGGTGTCGATGACGAGGACGGGCAAGTTCTTCATCTCCATCCTCGTCGAACAGGACGATGCACCATCGATCCCAGCCGAGAACAAGGTCGGGATCGATCTCGGCCTAAAACACTTTGCCGTCATGACGAACGATGCGATGATTTCGGAGAAGATCGGCAACCCTCGCTTCCTCTGACAATCCGAAGCGAAGGTCAAGAAGGCGCAACGGGCGCTGTCGCGAAAGAAGATTGGGAGCAAGAATCGTGAAAAAGCCAAATTACTTTTGGCCAAGAAACACGAAAAGATTGCCAACCAACGCAAGGACTTCCTTCACAAGCTGTCGAGACGGATCGTTGACGAGAACCAAGTCATCGTCGTGGAGACATTGAAGTCGAACAACATGATGCAAAACCACAAGGTCGCCAAATCGATTGCAGATGTCAGTTGGCACGAGTTCGTCCGGCAACTCGAGTACAAATCAAACTTTTACGGACGGACGCTCATCAAGGCAGACCCCTGGTTCGCATCGACGCAGATCTGTTCTTCTTGCGGCGTAAAAGGCGAGAAGAAGGCGATGGATGTCCGTGAATGGACGTGTGCCTGTGGCGCGCATCATGACCGTGACATCAACGCGAGCATCAACCTGTTGATGTTGGCAAACTAAAACGAATTCCTTCAGGGTGGGAACCACCCGACGAGCTTGGTAAATAATCGTGGCTAATAAAAGTACGTTCTTCCCAAGAAGCTCCCCCTTCAATTTGCGAAGCAAATAAGTGGTGAGTAGTTCACTTGGCGACAGAAATGTTCGCCTTTTTTGTTTTGTCCCTACTTTTTTAGGGCATGAACCGATATACTAGATAGCGAAACGATTTTTAGTAAGGGATGCGATGCGAATGACATTACCGATGTATACGATCAAGAAAGTGTTGAATAATAGCGTTGTCATTTGTCAACATGATACGGATCCGGAAGTCATTCTACTCGGGAAGGGGATTGGCTTTGGCAAAAAACCAGGAGACCTCGTCGACCCGGCCAGCGTCCCGGAGAAAGTGTATCAACTGACAGATAAAGAAGAGCAATCTCAATATCAGGAACTCGTCAAACATGTCGACGAGGACTTCATTGCGTTCATGCAAGAGATTGTCGGCTTCATTGAGACGAGTACGGGCAAGAAAGTCGATGAGCACATCCATATCGGCTTGACCGACCACTTGTTCTTCACGATGAAGCGAATCGAACAAGGGATGGAAGTGACGAATCCGTTTTTACTTGAAACGGAATCGCTCTATCCAAACGAGTTTGCGCTCGCGGAACGAATCGTCGATATGTTCCATGAACGATTGAACGTTTTGCTCCCAGATGCGGAGACTGGATTCATTGCCCTTCATATCCACTCGGCGACGACGTTCAAAAACGTCCTCGAGGTCAACCGTCATAATCAAATCATCGGGCAAATTGTACAGACGATTGAGAGTCGTTTGAACGTGAAAATGGACCGGACGTCACTCGATTATAAGCGCTTACTTCGGCACTTAAGGTACGCCGTTGAGCGGGTTGCGACGGGTGAGACAGTCGAGGCACCACAAAAAATTGAAAAGGTGTTGCGCGACGAATATCCGCTATGCTATAGTACTGCTTGGGAGCTGATGGGCATCATGGAACGCGAATTAAAGCGTCCTGTCCCACGAGGTGAAGCGACATATTTGACGATGCATCTCCAGCGCCTAACAAGTAGATAAATGATACCACGTGTCTTACGTGTTACTGATTCGATCAGGCATGAGTAAGGAGTGGAACGTTATGTGATGTCTCCATTAGGAGAGGTCTACGTTCTATCCTTATTCATGCCTTTTCTGTTTTTATAAACGTGATTTATGAAAACGTTTAGATACGTCGGTTGTCTGACATCTACGCCGCTATCATATTGTTTATACGTACTAAAAAAGGAGGAAATGTTGATGTTTAAGCAGATCTTTGGTGTTCTTCAAAAAGTCGGTAAAGCACTTATGCTTCCTGTTGCCATCTTGCCAGCAGCCGGTCTTCTTCTTGCATTCGGTAACGCAATGCAAAATACAACTTTAACCGATCGAGCAGGCTGGTTGACAAATGAAAGTGTTGTGAAGTTCGCTCAATTGATGGAGCAAGCAGGTGGAATCATCTTCTCGAACTTGGCGCTCTTGTTCGCAGTCGGTGTCGCCATCGGTTTAGCAGGTGACGGGGTAGCCGGACTTGCAGCAATCGTTGGATTCTTGATCATGAACAAAGTCATGGGTGTTTGGCTCGAACTCACACCTGAAGTATTGGCACAAGGTGATCCAGCTTACGCTAACGTACTCGGTATCCCAACACTCCAAACAGGGGTATTCGGAGGGATTATCATGGGTCTCATCGCCGCATGGGCCTATAACAAGTACTTCAATATCGAATTGCCACAGTTTCTTGGTTTCTTTGCTGGTAAGCGGTTTGTTCCAATCGTTACAGCTGTTTTGGCTATAATTGCTGGTTTTGTGATGCTTCTTATCTGGCCACCAATACAAGGTGGATTGAACTCATTCTCTAATTTTATGTTGAATGAAAACCGTACCTTTGCGGCATTCGTCTTCGGCTTAATCGAACGTTCATTGATTCCATTCGGTCTTCATCATATCTTCTACTCACCGTTTTGGTTTGAATTTGGTTCATACACAGATGCAGCAGGCGACATTGTTCGTGGTGACCAAGCGATTTTCTTCGCGCAACTCCGCGATGATGTTGAATTGACAGCTGGTACTTTTATGACAGGAAAGTATCCGTTCATGATGTTTGGTCTCCCTGCAGCAGCACTCGCAATGTATCACGAAGCACGTCCTGAGCGTAAAGCGGTTGTCGGTGGACTCATGGCTTCGGCGGCCCTTACATCGTTCTTGACTGGTATCACAGAACCAATCGAGTTCTCATTCTTGTTCGTAGCACCACTTCTCTTCGCAGTACACGCAGTATTCGCAGGTCTTTCTTTCATGATTATGCACATTTTGAACGTGAAAATCGGGATGACGTTCTCAGGTGGATTGATCGATTTCCTACTCTACGGTGTGCTACAAGGTAAAACAGCTTGGTGGCTCGTCATTCCAGTCGGTCTCGTGTTTGCGGTTGTTTACTACTTCGGATTCCGTTTCGTTATCCGCAAGTTCAACCTTAAAACACCAGGTCGTGAAGATGAAGTTGTTGAACAGTCAACAGCTACTGGTTCGGAACTTGCACAAGATATCCTCGTCGGTCTTGGTGGCTCACAAAACATCCAGCACCTCGATGCATGTATCACACGTCTCCGTGTCGAAGTAAAAGATAAGAACCAAGTCAACAAAGATGAGTTGAAACGCCTTGGTGCATCTGGTGTCCTTGAGGTTGGTAACAACATTCAAGCAATCTTCGGACCACGTTCGGATGCATTGAAATCAGAGATTCAAGCAGTTATCACTTCTGGAGAAGACAAAGTAAATTAAAACCCTATAATAGGTTATTTACTACAAATTCATGTATTTTAAAAAAGACGAATATTCCAATCTTTCATACGTTATAGATTTCAGAAGGTAATACACGAACCGAATTACTTCTAGGGTCACTGTATAAGCAAAACAAACGATCACCGTTAGGAGAGGCACTAAAGAACTCAAAAAGATTTTGAACAGAGGAGCTTCATCCCAAACACGGATGAAACTCCTCTGTTTTCCTTTATAAATGATTGAACATACGGTCTAAGTCGCAAAACAAATAGGACTACTCAAGAGATGGAGAAGTTAATTGTCGATACGACTCCCTCAAGCGTATTGAAAAAAATCAACGCACAACATTGCCAAATTAATTACGATTTCGCGATGACATTGAAAGGAATCACGGCCGTCGACGTCACTTTTTGGGAAGGAACGGACAGGTTCGTGGACAAAAGCTACCGAGCTGGCGCAGAGTTCGATCACTGCAGTCTGCTCAAGCATTGAGAATTTAATTTATACGATTTCGGGAAAGGGGCGAGAATTTAGCCAAATTAATGTTCTACAGTGTGTCTGTGAAGTTGCGCGAACAGATTAATAAAATTGACTACTAGCGTACCGGTGGTTTTAAGGACCATCGAGGGAAAACGTCCGCCATTAAGAAGAAGAACAGCCAATTGAAGGTCGCGAAAAAGATATCAAATCTTAAAGGTGTGTCGTTACAGAAAGCGAGGATTATCATTGGTCTCAATATGAAGTCTAGTAACTTTTTAGAAAGAAGAAACAGAATAAGGGAAAGGGGAATTCTCCTAACGCAAGTCGATCCAATCAAGAGCAAAGGTTTTTCCGTGAATTCTAACCTAGTATTTGAAAATTATAACCTTTGAAGCATCATTTTTAGGTTCGTAGGCACCAACTTTCATGTACAATCTTTTGGATACGATGTTCGATCTTTTATTTCGTTGATAAGTTCCTCTTCCTGCATTGTGAGCTGAACCCTGAATGATAGACACTTGATAAAAAGTGCTCATTCAGGTTTTTTTGTGTGCGATTGAATCGATAAAATGAACTTATTCATTCAGACGTGGGAACGCATCCATGAGTAAATCATCTTCAACGAGCATCAGATCAGGCAGCTTGAGTTAAATCCGAACGTAGAGTCGGTCTCGGACCGGTCGATCCAGTACACGGGAGACTTTAAGGTACGGGCCGTCCTTGAAAATTAGGAAGGAAAGGGTCCTTCCCAAATCTTCGAAGAGGTCGGTTTCGACCTGACGGTGATTGGACGTGTGAAGGCGAAGTCTGCCTTGGAACGCTGGCGCAAGACCTATCAAACCTCGGCACAGAGGGCTGTTGACCGAACGTCGCGGGAAATCGAACGCGAGCGGCGGGCGTCCGAAGCAGGATGACTCGCTCGAGCGACGACTCGCCAAGACCGAGGCGCGCATCAAATACTTGACGGCGGAGAACGAGCTGTTAAAAAAGCTCGAGGGGCGGGCGAAGCGAACCGACTGACACCGACAGAGCGATATCAGGTCATCAACACCGTTCCGTCTGAAGAACCTTGTCCGTCCCCTCTGCGAGATCCCGGGTGTGAGCCGAAGCGGCTACTATGCCTGGCTCAAGCGTGCGGAAGAAGATTCCTTACGGGAAGAGCGCGACTAAGCGGACTATCTTCTCCTGAAACAGCTCCACGATCGCCGGAACGGGAAGATCGGGTATCGCGGGCTCTATATGGAGGTCCTCGATCTCATCAGATCACCCATGAACCATAAACGCATCCTTCGGCTGAGGCGGAAATATGGAATTGTCACGAAGATCCGCACGAAGAACGCATATCGGAAGCTCGCCAAGGTGACACAGGAGCACAGGACGCTCCCGAATCGTCTGAACCGTCAGTTCTATCAGGACGAGCCAGGCAAGGTTTTCGTGACGGACATCACCTATCTCCCGACACGAAAGGGACAGAACATCTATCTCTCTTGTGTGAAGGACGTGGCGACACGTAAAATCGTGGCGCACCATCCGTCGACGAGCCTTCACATGGATCTCGTCTTTCAGACGACAAGGAAACTCGAAGAGCACCTCAACGGGAACTTACACCCTGAGGCGGTGATTCATTCGGACCAAGGGTTCCACTATACCCATCCGACCTATCAGTCGCGGATTCGTGGACTGGGGTTGGTCCAGTCCATGTCACGTCGTGGGAACTGTCTCGACAACGCACCGATCGAGTCCTTCTTCGGGCATCTGAAAGATCATGTCGAGCACCGATCGGCACTGGACCTCAGCAAGGTTCGTTCGATGGTCGACTCCTACATCGACTATTACAACAGCGAACGCAAACAATGGAACCTAAAAAAGATAACCCCGGAGCAATACCGGGGCCATCTGATTGCCGCATAGAATTCGAGGCACTTTTTATTAAACTGTCTGTAAAACAGGGCTCAGTTCATTGTTCGTCCGTAATCGTCTTTTCCTTCATTTAAGGTTGCAACGTCTCTGGCTCCTTCAAGATGTCGATTTTTTTACTTCCCGTGTCAGAAAGGTATGTTTAGTGGCTGTTTATTGTTCCATATGGCGCAGTATCAAGTGACTACACTCAAATCGACGACAGTGCAAGATTAACAGTTCGGGTGTCAGTCATGACTCGAAAATAGTTTGTTTTTTCCATCTTAAGCCCGTTTGAAACTAGAGCATCAAAGATTTTATGAGCAAATTCTTCTTCTTTAAAAATCAGGGTTCTCGATAAAAAAAATGGACTGTAGTCGCATTATCCAAAATAAGCATGGTGTTTTTGGTGATTATTAGACTTTAATGACTTATTATAAACATTAGCAGGAAAATAATTTAAGTAAATTAGTAAAAATAAAGAAAAACAGAAAGGAAATATTGACAATTAAGGTAAAGACAAATATGATTTAATAGTATTAAATTTACTTTTAAAGGTGGTATTTAAATGGAAGAATTAATGAAAGAACTTTCTTTTGAAGAAATGGAAGAGTTTGATGGCGGAGCTAATCAACAGCCTGGAGGTGGGGGTGGCGGTTACAAATACAACAGTGCGCAATGTGCTGCTTTCTTCGCATCTTGTTTTTCACCGAAAAGATATGGTTGTGGAACTGGAGAATCTGCGTGCAAGCTTTATAATACTTATTGCTAATTAAAGTAAAAAGGGAATCCTGTCATTTATCGATTAGGTTTCCTTTTTACTTTTATTTTCACCAAATATAAACACTAAGATTTTATTAAAGGAATTGATATTTTGATGAGAAATAATTTATATCATACTAAACAGCAGAGCGATAACGATTGCGGTATTGCTTGTCTAGTCTCAGTATACAAATATTTTGGAAAAAAAGATGTTAATTGTGATTATTTAAAAGATATTGTTATGAAATCCGATGATTACTCTGTAAAAGATTTGATTTCAATAACAAGAAATTTCAATTTATTTGAAAGTAGAGCCGTGAAAATTAACATAAGTGATTTAGACAAAGTAATCGATTCCAATACTTTACCCTTAATTGCTTTGACGCATCAAAATGGTAGAGGTCATTACATAGTGATATATAAGGCTTTGAAGAATCATCTGGTCATTAGCGATCCTAACAAAAAAAATATTTCTAGAGTGAAAAAGAGCGATTTTATGAATTCTTTTACTGGAGTACTATTAATAATTTCAAAAGTAAATAATTCTATAGAAATATCGGAAGATAAAAACAATAATAGTATTAAAAAAGAATATTTGGTAAGTATTTTAAAAAAAAACGTATCTTCTTTAGTGATGATTTTCTTTCTTTCAGTTATAGTAATATTACTAACTTTAACTTTGTCTTTATTCATTAAATATATTGTAGACGTAATTTTACCCAATCATTTTGAAAGTGCATTAGTTTCATTAAGTTTATTATTCTTGTTTATAAATTTATTGAATGTATTTTTTGATTTCTTACGAAATGTTTTCATAATTAATATGTCTTTAAGATTAGATTTATCTATATCTAGAGATTTCTTTACCAAGTTAACGAAATTACCTCTAAATTTTTTTGAAAGAAGAGATAGTGGTGACATTATTTCAAGGTTTAATGATAGCACTTATATAAGAAATATTTTTAGCACTACTTTAGTCTCCTCTTGTTTAGATAGCTTTATTATTATTGGAATGGGACTGTTTTTATACTATATAAACCCAGTATTGTTTCTAACAACCGTATTGCCACTATTACTATTATTAATTGTTAGTATTTTGTTTGTTGATTCTATAAGAGAAAAAAATTTAACTGTAATGAGAAAAGCATCGATGACAAATTCGTTTTTGATTCAGTTTATCTCTAACATGAATACCATTTTTGCATTCAATAAAAATCAGTTTTTTTTGACTAGATTTCATAGTGTGTTTAATGATCAATTAAATTCTACACATAAAGAACTTAAACTTGTTAATTTAAGTAACTCTTTGAAGTCTTTGATACAGACCTCTTTTTCAATAATTATTTTGTGGATTGGTTCTCAACAAGTTTTAAACGATTCAATTACGTTAGGAACATTGCTGTTAATTAACACAATTGTAGTCTTTATGCTAAATTCTTTAGAAAGCTTAATCAGTGTACAATCTGAAATTCAAAAAGCTTCAGTAGCAGTAGATAGAGTTTTTAGTATTATGAACTACCCTGTTGAAAATAAGGTTAAAGAAATTAACTTTACTAATAATATCAAAGAAATAAATATACAAAATCTAACATTTAGTTATGATAACTTTAATGATATTTTTTCTGAATTAAATTTAAAAATTCAAGAAAAAGACAAATTGTTAATAACAGGTTCAAGTGGTAATGGAAAAAGTACTTTTGCAAAATTGATCTCAAATCTGTATGTTTCACCGCCAAATACAGTGCTAATAAATGGAGTGGATATTAACGAAATCGATTCAGAAGCTCTAAAGAAAAAGATAATATATCAAGATGCACACCCATTTTTCTTTTCAGGCACTCTTTTAGATAATTTATTAATGGGGCTAGAAGTTGAAATTGAAAAAGTCATATTTGCATGTAGAGCTGCGCAAATCTACAATTTTATTATGCTGAAGGAAGAAAAATTTGATTTTTTTGTTTTAGAACACGGATCTAATTTATCTACTGGTCAAAAACAAAGGTTAGCACTTGCGAGAATTATTATTCATAATCCTGAAGTCATAATTTTAGACGAATCATTAAGTAATGTTGACCATGAGAATTTAGTAAATATTCATCAATTCTTAAATGAAATAAACAGTATTTTAATCTATATCTCTCATTCGCCAATCAATGATATTAGTTTTTCTAAATCATTAGATTTTGACAAAGAAATACAATTTGTCAAATGAGCAGTGTTATAGATTCAACCTAATACGTTCTTTAAAATTACTTTACTATTACATCATTTTGAGAAAAAAGGAGAATAGAAATGAAAAAATGGATATTAATTTCTGTATTAATAATATCAGTGTTCGTAATTGGATTTTTTGTTATTAATACAGAGTCTATGGAAAAACCTCTATATGAGCAAACTACTTTGAAAGATTATAAAACAATGATAACTGCGAAAGAAACATTTTTTGTATATGTTTATAAAACCAGTTGTCCAGCTTGTCAGCAAATGAAGCCGACAATTAATGAAGTGATTGAGAATAATAAAGTGGATTGGCGAGCCGTAAATGTTGAGTATGAGCAAAATTTTGATTTATCTTTTTTGAAAGAGCATAAAATTGATAAGACACCAACAATTATTTTTTATAAAAACGGCATTGAGCAGCATAGACTAGAAGGACTTCAATCAAAGAAAGAAATAATCAACTCACTTAAATCAAGTGGTTATCTATAGAATGAAGAGGGAATAATAATGATTAGATTAAATGAATTATACAACAAAATAAATAATGATTATGATTCTTCAGAAATTGTTCAAGACATAAATCTAATACGTGATATAACAGAGATGATGAAAATAGTGATAGATTTAGACCTAGATGATAAATCTATCACTAATCTAGTGAATGAGTATACTGATTTTAATTTCCCTACTATAACTTGTGGAATTATTACTTTTAATGAGGAGAAAAACATAAAAAAATGCTTAAATAGTCTTAAATCTAATTTTGATGAAATTATTTTATTAGATTCCTTTTCTACCGATGAAACAGTTAAAATCGCAAAAGAAACGTGTACTCACTTAAAAGTTCTTTTGAATGATTGGGAAGATGATTTTTCTAAACAAAGAAATAAGATTATTAATTTATGTTCAACAGATTGGATTTATTTTATTGATGCAGATAATAATTATCTTTCGAATAAGAATGAAGCCAGAAGAATCGTAAAGTTGTTGACGTATCTAGGGGTGGAGTGTGTAGTCAGCCCTACAATAATAGAACATAACGGTCAATTAACTGAAAATAATAAAAGATTAATCCCTATGAATAAAGGTATAAAATTTTGGGGGAAGGTACATGAAGAACCTGTATATTCTAATACACTCGCCTATCCAATAAATGTTAAATCGAATATTAAAGTTAGTCATCATGGATATGATTTAAGTGAAGTTGATATGTATAATAAAAGTTTGAGAAATTATGAATTAACAAGAAAAATGGTCAAATCAGAACCAAATAATTACAAGTGGTATTATTATTTAATTAGGGAAATGGAAGAGTTAAAAACAAATCCTAAGGATATAGAATTAATATATAGGAAAGTTTTTAATTTTTCTAACTTTTCTTTTCAAAATCCTTATTATCTTGATTTAAGTTTACTTAGATGCGATTTTTTATTGAAGGAAAAAAGATATAAAGAACTGAATGATGTAGTTAATAAACTTAAGACTGAATTTCCTGAATGTGTTGATGTAGATTACTATCAGACTAATTTGTATTTGATAAATAATTTTATTAAAACAATTAAGGTGATAGAACATCTAGAGAACCTGGTCAATCTTACAAACGACGGAAGGAGATTCAGTAATATCAACTCAAACAACGATCATTTAAACATGACTTTAGCTAGACTATATTCTTCTATAGCGGATTATTCATCAGCTGAATTATGTTCAGAAAAAATTGTAGATAAAGATATAAAAAGATTAGTAAGCAAATATATTCCTATGTAAATCAGAGAGGAAAATGTATTTTGAACATCGGTTTCAAATATAAAACTATATTGATTTCTGTCATTTCAGGTATTGCTGTTCTCGGAAGTTTATTTTTTAGTGAGTATTTAAAACTCCCTCCATGTAATCTTTGTTGGTATCAGAGAATATTCCTTTACCCGATACCAATAATTTCAATAGTTGCATATAGAACAAATGACCTTTTATTTAATTTTTACACTGGTATACTTTCTTTTATTGGTCTATTATTTGCTGCTTATCATACTTATATTCAAAATAATCAATATAATAGTATGTTTTGCTCAATTTCAAGTGAAAGTTGTACTACTATACATTATGAATTATTTGGTTTTGTCACTATCCCATTTCTTTCTTTTATTACATTTTTGAGTATCTTTTTAATTTCTGTACTGAAAGAAAGAGAATACTCATATTGAGTTATGAATTTTTCCAGATTAAGTAGAATGAATAAAAAATAAAACTTTACTAAGGGCTGGAGTCTTGTAATTGACAGAACTCTAGCCTTTAGTTTTTCTGGAAATAATCACGGTTGTAGAACGTTATGTAGGTATCGATGACTGATGTAAGTTCGCTGTAGGCCTGAAACTCACGCAGGTAATACATCTCGACGTTTGGGGTACCCCAAACGTCGAGATCGGGGCGTTGTCGAGACAACGTCCGACCCGGGGGACATGCTGTGGGTCAGTCTCGCGTCCTCTACCATGCGTTTGAACTCTCACGAGATATATTGGAGCCCTCGGTCGCTATGGATCATCGGAACGCGCTGAATTCTCGTTTCATCAGGTTCTCTGCCTCACGTATCGAGACGGCACGCTTCTTCCATTTATGATAGGCGATCCGTGAGACCTGCGCGATTTCACACTAAAGCACGACCGGGAACGTATCGGTCGTCGACATGTCCTCGACTCCTTCAAGGCGTCTATTCCCCTGGTCTTGAATTTCACTTTCCACACCTGGAGGGTATGCTCAGGGACGTGATGAGCCTCATCGATTTCCATCCACGCATATGTTTTTTCTTCCATCATTCGTAGTGCACGCAGTTTTTGTTCGATTAAATGCCGTCTTCTCCCCATAAAAAAACACTCCCTCAATAGAATAAACAGATTTGTTATTTCATCTGTCTACCTATTGGGGAGCATATCAGTTACAAGTCGGTCCAATCGTCCTTTTCTCTGTTCACGCTCGGATAGAGCGAAGGTTTTTCAGTGCCCTCGAGTAATGCCAGAGTCATCTAATCGTAACATAAAGATTGAAATACTTTTTTTGAACTTTCGGTAAAACAAAGTTAAATGTATACCGCAAAAAGTCCTTTTCTTTTCGAATAAGGGGATAGAGTTGTATACATTCCTGTTGACCTTTCTAAACTTCTATTCAATAGTAGAGAAATCAAAATAGTAGAAAGCTTTAAAACCCAAATAAATAATAGGTATACTTGTTTTGTCACTTCTTAATGTCGAACTTTTCGCTAAGGAAGTTCACGACTTCTTCAGCTGTGTCCATGTTGAGGACTTCGTTGACGATTGCTTCTGTTTCCGACTTCGTCAAGCGTTTCACGAGGCTACGCGCACGAAGGACGCTTGAAGCGGACATCGAGAATTCGTCGAGACCAAGACCGAGAAGGATTGGAATCGCGAGTTCTTCTCCAGCCATCTCTCCACACATGCCGACCCATTTGCCAGCTTTGTGTGCTTCAGTGATGACATTGTGGAGAAGGTTCAAGATGGCAGGGTTGAACGGTTGGTACAAGTAAGAAACTTTTTCGTTCATCCGGTCAGCCGCCATCGTGTATTGAATCAAGTCGTTTGTTCCGACTGAGAAGAAATCGACTTCTTTTGCGAATTGCTTCGCCATGACAGCGGTTGATGGGATTTCAACCATCATCCCCGTCTCATATTGTCCGACTTCGATTCCTTCTTCTTTCAACTTCGCTTCTTCTTCGAGAAGAAGGGCTTTCGCCGCGCGGAACTCTTCGAGTGTCGCAATCATTGGGAACATGATTGCAAGGTTACCGTGAGCTGAGGCACGGAGAAGGGCACGAAGTTGTGTGCGGAACAAATCTGTTTCCTCAAGGCAAAGGCGGATGGCACGATAGCCGAGGAACGGGTTCATTTCTTTCGGGAGGTCAAGGTATGACAACTCTTTGTCGCCACCGATGTCGAGTGTACGGATGACGACTTGCTTGCCTTCCATGCCTTCAAGAACCGTTTTGTAAGCTGTGTATTGCTCTTCTTCAGTCGGGAACGTTTCAGAGTCCATATATAGGAACTCCGTACGATAGAGCCCGATTGCATCTGAACCGTTTTTCAAAACGCCTTCGAGGTCGTTCGGTGTCCCGATGTTCGCAGCAAGCTTCACTTTGTGACCGTCCGCTGTGATTGACTCTTCGTTGACGAGTTGCTTCAACTCTTCTTTGTACGCTTCAAAATCAGCACGTTTGCCTTCGTATTCTTTGACGAGATCTTCTGAAGGGTTGACGAAGACGTCACCTTCTGTACCGTCGATGATGACGAGGTCACCGTTTTTGATTTCTTCAAGGGCTACTTTTGTTCCAACGACGGCCGGAATTTCAAGTGAGCGTGACATGATGGCAGAGTGAGACGTACGTCCACCGATGTTCGTCGCGAATCCTTTGACGTATTTACGGTTAAGTTGTGCCGTGTCTGATGGTGTCAAATCTTCGGCAATGATGATGACTTCTTCTGAAATCGAAGCTGGAGTCACGAATGTCACTCCGAGAATGTGAGCCATGACACGTTTTGTGACGTCACGAACATCAGCTGCGCGTTCGCGCATGTATTCGTTATCCATTGATTCGAAAATCATAATCATCGTTTGGGCGACTTCGTCAAGTGCCTTCGCGGCGTTCATGTTTTCGCTTTCAATTTTGTCGTTCACTTGCGATACGATTTCTGGGTCCTCAACGATTAAAAGGTGAGCTGAGAAAATCTCGGCTTTGTCTGGACCGAGCTCACGAAGTGTATGTTCGCGAATTGCTTCAAGCTCCGTTTTAGATTGTGCGATCGCATCGTGGAAGCGAGCCTTTTCTGCAGCGACATCTTCAATCTTGTGTGATGGGATATCGAATGAAGGTGTCTCCATGACGAATGCTTTTGCAACTGCAATTCCTGCAGATGCACCAATACCTTTAATGTGTGACATAAGCGTAGTCCCTCTTTTCAAAGAAATAGTGTACTTTCCTGCCTCGTTACTTCATACCCGAAAAGAAAAAAGAATTAACGAGAACGGAGAAAGTTAAAGTAGCAACGGTCTACGACTAGGGGAAGCCTCGACCAGTCAAATTGGCCTCACTTCACGATGAAGAGAAGCCCGATTGCGTACTTTCTTATCCTATCATAAAATAAAACAACGTCACAACGAGGAGATAGCCCATGAATTCGAAGATTTCTTGACTCTTACGCATACTATTTCATTATTTTGGAGAAGTTCGTTATGCTTACCATATATATAGAAGGGAAGTGGCAATATGTATCAAATTGCTCAATTAAATTGGACCGATTCTTACGAGACAATCGTCGTCGGAATTGGAGCGGCTGATTCTATCGATGAGGGGCTCGACACATTGTTTGCTGGGCGCGTCAAAGCGCTTATTCAATCAGGAGACCTCTCTACGAAGACGGGGGAAGTGACAATCCTTCCGACATTCGCCGGGGAGACGACACGTGTCTTATTTGTCGGACTCGGTCAACGAAATGACATGATGACCGAGAATGTTCGGAATTGGTTCGGGAAAGTCGCGAAGCTGATCAAAGCACGTGGACTGAAGGACGTCGCGGTAGCGCTTGATACGTTTACGGAAGGAGCGGCGCGTATGTTTACAGAAGCGTATGAAATGGCGACCTATGCCCATCCTACATATAAGTCTGCTCCAAATGAAACGGTCGAAGAACCGACGATCACGTTGCTCGGTGACGTGGACCAGACGGATATCGATGCGGGTGTGGCTTATGGGAAAGGAGTCAATGTCGCTCGAATGTTGACGATGATGCCGGCCAATATTTTGACGGCGGAGACGTTAGCGGATTACGCGGTTGAGTTGGCGAAACGTCATGATTTCAAATACCGCATTCTTGAAAAAGAAGAAATGGAAGGACTCGGGATGGGGGCATTGCTCGCAGTGAACCAAGGTTCGACGATTCCGCCAAAATTGATTGTGCTCGAGTATCGCGGGGCAGAGGAAGAAGCTCCGATTGCCGTTGTCGGAAAGGGTGTCACATTCGACACAGGTGGCTATTCGATCAAGCCAAAAGATGGAATCGTCGGAATGAAAGGGGATATGGGTGGCGCTGCTACCGTCCTCGGATTGTTCGAAACCCTCGGATTGACACGACCAAAACGGAACGTGATTGGCATCATCGGTGCGACCGACAATATGATTTCTGGGGATGCGTTCAAACCGGATGATGTGATCACAGCCATGAATGGGAAGACGATTGAAGTCTTGAACACAGACGCTGAAGGACGCCTCGTCCTAGCGGATGCGGTCACATTTGCGAAAACGTATGAACCAAAAGCTATCATCGATGTAGCTACGCTCACAGGTGGCGTTCTTGTCGCCCTCGGTACAGACGTGACAGGCTGTCTGACAAATGATGATTCGCTCTATCGTTCGCTTGAAGCGGCGAGCCGTGAGACGAACGAGCTCGTGTGGCAGATGCCATACTTTGATGTCTTCATCGACAAGGTGAGAAAATCGGAAGTTGCCGACTTGAATAACTCACCAGGTCGTTTCGGCCATATGATTTTTGGTGGCGCATTTGTCGGTGAGTTTGTCGGCGATACACCATGGTTGCATCTCGATATTGCGGGAACGAGCGAACGAGCGGCAGCGAATGACCTCGGTCCGAAGGGGCCGACTGGTGTCATGGTTCGAACCCTCGCACGGATGATTGAATCGTGGGATCGGTAAGAGCAGCTGGAGTAATCGGTTTGGCGATTCTGTGTGGCTTATGCTACACGGTGTGGCCGAACCGTATTTGGTTAGGGAGTACAGTGTTTCTCGCCGTATTTGGCGTGTTGATGATGTTACAGGAGGTACGACATGGTAGGAGTAGGAATTGATGGTGCACGTGGCGGTTGGGTACGAATCACATATGACAGCATCTCACTTTGTTTAACGATTTCGGAGACGTTGGAGGAGTTGCTGATTGATGGTGCCATGCATTTTGTGGATATGCCGAAAGATTTAGGAACGGTCGACCATCCGAGCCGCGAATGCGATGCGTGGATGCGTTGCCGACTCAGCCAACGAAAGTCGTCCGTCTTCACTCCGCCGATTCAAGAGGTGTTGCAAGAAGCGACTTATGAGGAAGCGAATGAAAGGAGTCGGGCGTTGGTTGGCAAAGGAATTAGTAAACAAGCGTGGAATCTTGTTCCCCGTATCCGTGAGTTTCAGCAGGTGAAGGCAACTGACGTTTACGAATCACATCCGGAAGTTTGTTTTTCAGTCATGATGGGGCATGAGGCGAGTCATTCGAAAAAGACGGTCGAAGGGCAGGATGAGCGAATCGAGTTACTTCGGCAATACTCGAAAAGTTCTCCATGGAAATGGAAAATGTCAAACGTCCAAATCGACGATATTATCGATGCGTGCATCTTGGCGGTAGCTGCCTATGAAGCGGGGACAAGTGGTCTCTCGCTCCAGCCGGCGACATCCGATCAACCCGTAGTGGCTGTACCTCAAATGAAAAAAGAGCGATGAAATCAACATTTCATCGCTCTTTTGCTGTCGTCGTAGGCGGACCGACGATAAATCGCCATATGTAATGAAACACTTTGGCATTGTATACGGCTTTCAACAGGACGGCGAGTACGGGCCCGACGATAAAGCCGAGTACACCGAATAGCTTTAATCCAACGAAGATGGAGATGAGTGCGACCAGTGGATTCAATCCGATATGGGAACCGACAATTTTCGGTTCAGCCAAGTTGCGTTGGACGATGACGATGATATACAACACGACCAATCCGATGGCAACGAACCAATCACCTGTCACCGCGGCATAGGCGGCCCAAGGAATAAGTAGCGTACCGACCCCTAAATAAGGCAAGAGGTCAAAGAACCCCGCAAGTAAAGCGAAAGAGAGCGGGTTGTCAACACGAAGGATGAGCATCCCGATCAAGACGATCCCGAATGTGATGGAGATGAGCGTGAACTGGGCACGGACGTATCCAAATAGGGCAGACTTGAGGTTGATCATCACTTCCTCGAATTCTTTGAATCCTTTTCGTTTGTTCAGACGATTCAGTGAGTTGACGTATGATGGCCAATCCTTTGTGATGAAGAACCAGGCGAGGACAATGACGACCACGAGCAACAAGACGAGCGGGAGCGCCGCTAACATGTTTTGTAGCACACTGGCCACTCCGCGGGACAAGACACCAATCGCTGAGGCGAGTTGGACACCGAGCTCGGTGATTCCTCCCTCGAGCGAGGTCGTCTGTCCGGGATTTAACTGCTGATAGCTCTCGTATGCATCATTGACGAGCGGTGCGATTTTCTCATTGAACAGTCGTTGGATAAACTCGGTGAGTGTCTCAATTTGTTCAGGGAGTCGTTCCGCTGCCACCGTTGCATAATGAATCAATTGGATGATGACGATGGTGATGATTCCGACGACGATGCTAAGCACGATGATCAAGGAAATGAGAGTGCCGAGTGCACGAGGCATATTTGATTTTCGCTCGAAAAAGTTGACGAGCGGGACGGTCATCAAGGACAAGAGCAAGGCAAATACGAACGGATATGTATATTCGAAAAGTATATTCAAGAGCCAAGTGATTAAAAAGAAACCGATTACGACGAGAATGAATCGAAGCAATTGCCAAAGTCTTGCCGACGACATGTGGAACCCACCCTTTCCGGACAACTAGGTTGAGCATAGTATATCATGTAAGCGGTAAATAAAGCAGAAAGATAGGTGAATGAACGTGAGAGAAGTTCAACAGAAAATCGATACGATGATTCTTCATTTAGGTGGTTACTGGAGACCTTTATCCGGGCTAGCACGATTGTTAGAAGAGGTAGGAGAAGTAGGTGGCGCGTTAAGGAGAGAGGCGCGGGATGAGTTGAAAGAGGAGTTACTTGATGTACTAGTGATCTCCACGTGTCTGGCAAACCAGTATGCGATTGCATTGCAGCAACCAGAGGCGGAGGGAGGAGAATCGAAAGAGAAGCTGTATTTTCAAATTGTTGAAGAGGCAGGGGAAGTGGCGCGGATTTTGAACGCTTATGAAGGCGATAAGAAGTTAAAACCGAACCGTAAAGGTCAATCACTACAGCATCATATCGAGCAATTGCAGCGTGCCGCTTTGTCTCTTGGAGCGTCTTACCATCTCAATCTGTTCGATTCACTCTTTGCCCTCATCGAAGAGAAGTCGGTCCGGGACTTCGGACGATTTGATCATACGCCGGATCCGATTACGGAGACATCGGTGCGTACTTATTTATCACATCAGCCAGGTCGCTATTGGGGCGGAGTCCCAGTTAAATCGTTTGAGCGATTCGACCGATATATAGAACGAGAACAACATATCGAGCGTTTTTGTCGCATTGCAGCGATTGAAGGATTGGACGGATTTGTAATTCAACAGAAACGAGATGGATTGATTGTTACAGAGAATCCTTCGATTAAAGAAGGCTTTACTGTCGCCATCGAACGTTACGGTGCGGAGACGTTTCTGATCATCCGACCGGTCAAATAAAAACATTTACCTTTTTATCAAAAACATTCATCTTTTTTTCAAATATTTACTTTTTTTAAAAAAGCATTATGCTAATATGAAATTGTTGTTAGTAGGAAATGCCGCAATGAGAAAGGAATATTTTGGATGAAAATAAAACTGTTGAAAGTTGCCCTCATCTTAACGGTCCTCTTGTTTGGTATGCAACTTCCGTCTGCTGAAGCTGCTACTTACGATGGAGAGACGACTGTCAATTTGAACATTCGTACATCCCCTAGTCTGAGTGGGAAGGTAGTGAAAACATTACCAAAAAGCACGAAAGTAAAGTATGGAACGTATAATCAGTCCTGGCACAAAGTGTATGTAAACAATCGTACATACTATGCCTCGGCCCAGTACATTCGGAAACTTTCATCCACTGCAAGTTCGCTAACGACGCAGGCGGCAACGTCTACTGGTGTGACAACTGCGAACTTAAACGTACGAGTCACGTCTCATCGATCGGCGAAGATTGTCGCTACGTTGAAGAAAGGGACGGAAGTGAAGTATGCCGTTCATAATTCTTCTTGGGCAAAAGTCTACCTAAATGGCAAGACGTACTATGCTGCAAAAGCTTACATCGCACCGAAACTGACAGAATCGAATGTGGAGCGGACAAACGGCTACGCGAACCGTGAGTTGAAGTTGTTCGCTGAACGCAACCAACGTTCGAAAGTGCAGAAAGTTCTTCCGAAACATACGGCTGTCGTCTCGAGTAAATATAATTCAAGTTGGTCGATTGTCTATATCGGGAACGAGACGTATTATACGCCGACTTGGGGCATCACAGCAGGCACATTGGACAGTGGTGTAGAGAAAAAAGACGGATATGCAAACCGGGAGATGAAACTCTTCGCTGAGCGGAATCAACGTTCGGCGGTGAAGAAGGTACTCCCCGTGAACACGGCTGTCCTCTCGAGCAAATACAACTCGAGCTGGTCGATTGTATATCTCGGAAGTGAAACTTATTACACACCGACAGCTTGGATCTCTACGTCGAAAACGCCAACGGAGCCTCCGACGACAACGAAACCGGATGATGGACTCACGCAAGGGTATGCAAACCGTACAGTAAACTTGTTTGGGAAAACCCATCAGAGTTCGGAAGTCCTCATGGTTCTTCCGAAATACACGGCTGTTTCATACAAAGCGTACAATTCGAGTTGGTCGACTGTTCATATCGGCTCGAAAGTCTACTACACAGCGAGTTCGTGGTTGACGAAAGGGAAAGCCCCGGCAGCGCCGGAAGCTGCACCAAAAGGTACGGTATACATCAACACACCAGGTGATGTATTGAACGTTCGTTCGAAAGCGAGTCTTGATTCGAATGTGGTTGGTCAACTCAATCACGGAACAGCTGTTTCACATTATGGGACAATCAATGGTTTTCATAAAATCAAGTTCAATGGACAAGATGCTTTCATTTCTTCAGCATTCGTGATGACATCTAAGCCGAGCACATCGACTGGAACAGTCATCGTCCTTGATCCAGGACACGGTGGAAAAGACCCAGGAGCAGTTAATGGATCTCTCTATGAGAAAACGATTGTACTTGATGTAACGAAACGTGTAGAAGCTTATCTTCGCTCAAAATATGATTACAATGTACGTCTCACTCGTTCAACTGATGTCTATTTGACTCTAGATCAGCGAGTTGCTGCAGCGAAGTCGTTACGTGGTGATTTGTTTGTAAGTATGCACGTCAACGCAGCCGGTTCATCATCTGCGAAAGGGGTAGAAACGTTCTATTCTTCTCAGTCTGCGCACAGCGCTCGAAGTCGTGTCCTTGCTTCAAACATTCAAAGCAACTTGGCAGGTAAAATGAGTGGAATGTCGAACCGAGGAGTGAAAACAGCTAATTATTACGTTATTACGTATAACACAATGCCATCTGCACTCGTCGAATTAGGATTTATCTCATCACCAACAGATTTGACTTACCTTCGAAGTAACACGTCTCGTCAGCAAATGGCGGAAGGTGTGGCTGAAGGAATTGCCAAATATGTTCAGACTTATTATTGATTTGAATTAACCCAGACATGACTGTCTGGGTTTTTTTGATGTACAAAAAAACCGAACCGATTTAATCGGTTCGGTTCAATTTTATAGATCATCAAATCCGTTCGCGTCTGTCACTTTCGCATAAGAACGTGACTTTTGTTCGAAGAAATCAGATTTTGTCGCATTGAGCGAGTCATCTGAGTATGCACGGATCCAAGGCATGACATCTTCGTCAAATCCTTCATACAAGTCATTCAGACCGATGACGCGGAGGCGTTTGTTCGCCAAGTATTTGACGTAGTCTCGCATTTCACTGACGTCGAGTCCATCGAGGTCACGGAGAACGTATTCACACCACTCGATCTCGAGGTCGACCGCTTCTGCCATCGTGTCGTATACGAACTGACTGAACTTTCCGTTTTCATCAATCTTCGGATTTTCTGTCAGCACGGCACGTAAGAGCTGGCTGATGAAGTAAGAATGTTGCATCTCATCACGTTGGATATAACTGATCATCGTTGATGTACCGACCATCTTTTGGTGACGGGCGAGATTGTAGAAATAAGCGAATCCTGAATAGAAGTTGATGCCTTCTAGAATGACGGATGCAACGAGCGATTTCGCAAAGTTTTCGGCGTTCGGAGTCTCGCGGAACGCTTCATATAAGTCCAAGATGAATTGATTGCGCTTCATGACCATTTCATCGTCTTTGGCGATGTCAAAGATTCGATTTTGTTCAGCGAGTGGCACGAGACTTGATAGGACATAGCTGTATGATTGATTGTGCACGACCTCTTGTTGTGCGATGACCGCGAGAACGGCGTGTACAGACGAGTCAGATGAGAACATAGAAGACTCGAGGATGTATCGTGTCTGGACCGAGTCGAGAATCGAGAGCAGTCCGATGATCCGTTTGAATGCATCCTGTTCACGTTCAGTCAATTGCGGCCATTGTTGCATATCCTTAGACATTGAGATCTCATCAGGAATCCAAAAGTTCGATAATAACTGTTTGTAAATGGTATAGAACTGAGGATACGCGATATCGTTCCAATTGACGATCGAACTCGTTTCCCCGCCAATGATGGCGGTTGCCCGGTTAGGATGTTTGGGCGACAATAATTTGATTTTCTGAATCGACATGATGCATAACTCCTTCTTCTACATGGTGAGCCATCCGCTCTGCCCAATGTTGGACGTTGAACGGTTGGTTACGTGGGGACTGCTCGATTTTAAGCAGTTCCCCGGCAAGTGGGATTCCGTATTTTGAAAGGTGGTACGCCATCTCGTCAACAGCGCGACAGAAATGTACAAACATCTTGTCACCGGTTCCGAATACCGCAGCTTGTCGAATCGGCACTTGGAGTTCCTTTAACACGAGGCGGAACGTATCTTTCATTTCGTCTGGTAAGATTCCGTCTGCCCACGTGTAAGAGCCGAAATAGACGAGGTCGAACGAAGCGAGCGATTGAGCTTCGCGATATCCGACGCGATCGGCATCATAGCGGACGACCGTATCGCCACGGCGATGATGTGTCGATTCGATGAGCGATGCCACTTCTTCTGTGTTTCCACTCATCGAATGACAGACGATTGCGATGTTCATAGGGTGGACCACCTTTCTATAAAATGTACATAATGATTATGACGATGGTTTACGAAGCACACGACTCACATTCGTCGACTTCGACAGTCGTCGAACGAGTGTAGTAAATCGACTTCATGCCAAGAGACCATGCCTCGAGGTGCATCGCAAGAAGCTCTGTCGCTTTTACATCGTTCTTCACGTATAAGTTGAAGCTGATTGCTTGGTCGATGTGGCGCTGGCGAGCCGCGTTTTGACGGATGCTCCATAATTGATCAATTTCAAATGCTGATTTATAGAACCAGTTCGTGTCCGGCGTCAAGTCGGGAACCGTGACTGGAATCTTATAGTTTTTCTTCTCTTCTGAGTAGACCTTTTTGTAGACCGGGTCAATCGATGCGGTACTACCAGCGATAATCGCCGTCGATGAGTTTGGTGCAACGGCCATCATATAGGCGTTACGGACGCCGTTTTGATGTACTTCTGCTGCGAGACCGTCCCAATCGAGGTCGTCGTGTGAACGATAGTTCCGACGCTTGAAGTATTCGCCTGTATGCCATTCTGAACCTTCGAAGACGCCGAATGCTCCTTTTTCTTTGGCGAGTTCCATCGATGCTTGGATTGTGAGATACGCGATTTTTTCATAGAGTTTCTCTGCATATTGAACGGCATCGACCGATTCCCAACGGATTCCTTCTAGTGCGAGCAAGTGATGCCAACCGAACGTTCCTAGACCGACTGCACGATACTTCTGGTTCGTGATCATCGCCTGTGGAACTTCGATCGTATTCAAATCGATGACGTTATCGAGCATACGCATTTGAATCGGGATGAGTCGTTCGAGCACATCGGCTTTCACGGCACGAGCAAGTGCGATTGAACTCAAGTTACAGACGACGAAATCACCAGGAGTCTTTGTGATGACGATTTTTCCGTCTTGTGTGTATTCTTCTTCGATTGTCGTTGCCGACATGTTTTGCGCAATTTCAGAACAGAGGTTGGAACTGTAGATCATCCCGGCATGTTTGTTTGGGTTTGCGCGGTTCACTGCGTCTCGGAAGAACATATATGGTGTACCTGTTTCAAGTTGTGAGCGCATGTAACGTTTTACAAGGTCGATGGCTGGAACTGTCACACGAGATAATTCTGGCGTGTTGACACATTCCATATATTTCTCTGTGAAGCTTCCACCGTTCTCTGATTCGTCAAAATAGTCTTCAAGGCTATATCCCATCACGGTACGAATCTCGTGTGGATCGAACAAGTGCCAGTCGCCGCGTGCCTCGACCGTACGCATGAAGAGGTCCGGTAAGCAAACGCCTGTGAACAAGTCGTGTGTCCGGAGGCGCTCATCCCCGTTGTTCAATTTCGCGTCTAGGAATTCGAAGATGTCCTTATGCCAAATGTCTAAATAGACGGCAATTGAGCCTTGACGCATACCGAGTTGGTCGACAGAGACGGCCGTGTTGTTCAATTGCTTCATCCAAGGAAGGGCACCACTTGAGACGCCTTTGAATCCTTTGATGTCACTACCACGTGAACGAATTTTCCCGAGGTAGACACCGATTCCACCGCCACCTTTTGAGAGCGTCGCCACATCGGTGTTCGAATCATAAATGCCACGGAGGGAGTCATCAACTGTATCAATGAAACAAGAGCTGAGCTGTCCATATGATTTACCGGCGTTTGACAACGTTGGTGTCGCGACCGTCATATAAAGGTTTGATAAAGCCCAATAAGCTTCTTCGACGAGCTTCAATCGAGTCGTCTCATCTTCTTTTTGCATGAGCGTCATCGCGATGACCATGAAGCGCTCCTGTGGAAGCTCATAAAGGTTCTTCACATGATCGCGCCCAAGATAGCGGTCCGACAACGTGCGGAGTCCGATATATGTGAAGAGACGGTCACGGGATGGGTCGATCAATGTTTCGAGATGGTCCATGTCTTCTTTTGAATACGTATCGAGAAGCGCTGACGTGAAAATTCGTTTTGATGTTAACGTCTCGACCAGTTGATAGAAGTTACCATAACGCATAGATGCTTCGTAACCGCGGTTGCGTGCCGCTTCAAGATAGAGGCGGTTCAAGTACATTTCCGTTGCCACGAACGTCCAGTCCGGTTCTTCGGCTTTCAACATATCGAGGGCATGCATCGTCAATAAGTCATATACTACATCTTGTGTTAGCGTTTTTGTCTCGAGCGCCCGAATCGCCCGTTCTTCATAGCGTTCTACGCTTAAGTGAGGATACCGTGTCTGGATAGATTGAATAAGAGAAGAGACGTCAGAAAGCGTTGGAGCCGCTGGTAGCATCGTCTCGTGGTGGATAGGGGATGTCAAAATAGATCACTCCTTTAGATGGTGTAGACGTTATAAAAGGATAATAAGAACTTCCTTACCTGTCACAATATCGTGTTAACGATCAAAATACCCGTTAACTATATATTGACACTTTTTTATCTTTTTAATCATAAAACACCTATATTTAGTTTTTCAATCCTTGACATTCTGGAATGTGCCCGTCACCTTTTTGCTTTTGCTCCAAAAGGGCTTCATGACCCAATTTGAGACAGAGAACTGAGATGAAAAAAATTTATGTATTGTCTTTGCTTGTTTTTTCACAAATTGATGAATTCGATTTCATCACTCTTGATGAAACATTTCATCCGTTTGTTTGAGGTGGAATGGATTGTATTTGACGTTACTTATCAAAATACCTGCATATTCATTTCATACTAGATATAGTGTTCTGATGAATCAAGAAATATGAATCCATTTGTCAAGGCTGGTATCCGAGTAAAAAGTAAGGTAGATTGGTGAAGTAGGACATGGAATTTCAGCGAAAAGAAGGGTTTAACAAGTGCGTACAGAAGACTTATTATTAACATGGGACCCACTCGGTTATGGGGCAGGTTCATACGGACCGGAGTTTGATGAAGTCATGATGGCATTAACCTATGTCGATTCTACCGAACAATTGACCGAAGTGATTCGCCGAACGCTTCTTGAAGCGTTCGATGCGTGTCCACCAGAAACAGAGATTTTCGAGATGGCGCAGCGACTCCTCGCATCGTCATCTTGCCAACTATAAGGAGGAACCAATAATGTTACGAATTGATCCAACACCGAATCCGAATGCGATGAAAGTGACACTTCCAGAGAACGTGTTTGGCGCCAAGAGTCAAAGTGTGAAGGCGGGCGAAGCGACAGATCAACCGCTTCTCGCCAAGTTAGTTGAAATCGAAGGCGTGGAGAGTGTCTTTGCTTATGGTGACTTTGTGACCGTATCAAAGGAGAACGGTGTGAGCTGGGAAGCAATTCTTCCACTCGTTGAGACGGCATATCGCGGATGAAACCGATTGTCTCGATTGTCATTCCGGCTTATAAGCGCGAGACGGAACTGACGGAACTGCTTGAAAGTCTAACGGTCCAAACGTTTCAGCAGTTTGAGGTCTTGGTCATGAATAATGAAGGGCCGCCAAAACAACACCTTTTGGCGCCTTTTTTGAATCAATTGGATGCACGTGTCATCGAAGTGGGTGAAAACCATCATGTTCGTGCCCGTAATCGTGGTGTTCTCGAAGCGAGAGGCGATGTCATCTTGTTACTAGACGATGACGATTTGCTCATGCCGACACATCTAGAGGCAGGGCTACGCGACCTTCAACAGACTGACCTCGTCTATTCGGACGCTGAGCTGTTCCGCTTCGAATGGAGAGGAGGCCGTCGTGTCGTGACGGACTGGGAACCGTTCGCTTACGCGTTCGATCGAGAGCGGATGCGTCAGGACTCGACGTTTATCCCTTCGGGTACGATGTATCGCAAATCGATTCATGACACGATCGGCCTATTCGACGAAGACGTCTATAACTACTGGGATTGGGATTTCTTGTTAAGGGTAATGGATGCATTCACCGTGTCACACCCGGCGCGTGCGACGGTACTGTACGCGTTCAACGGGACCGACAACCTATCAGCAATACAGGATGAAACGAGACGTCGTTATTTTGATCGTTTTTGTCAAAAGCACGGTCTGACAGACATGGAGATGAAGAATTTCCATATCGTTCAGGAGGAACGACGTTCATACGTGAGACAGACAGAGAGAACGTTCACAGGCGTGCTACCTGGTCGAACGGAAGGAGAATAAGTATGTATTCATCAAAAGAACTTGAGTTGTTAGAATTGTTAGAAGAAAAGGGGTATCTCGAGACGAAGATGTTGGCTGACTTGTTGGCACTCGATGAAGAGACGATTGAGTCGATGCTCGAGAAGTTCAAGCAAGACGGGATTCTCCTTGGATTTCGTGCCATGGTCAATTGGCAAAAAATCAATCGCCACGATGTCACTGCCTTCATTGACGTTAAAGTGACTCCGAAACGAGGGCGCGGATTTGACGACGTGGCCGAGCGTATTTATCGCTTCCCAGAAGTGACGGCGCTTTATTTGATGTCGGGGGCTTATGACCTTCAAGTCGTCATCCGGGCAAACTCGCTTCAAGATGTTGCCTCATTTGTCTCAGACAAGCTTTCGCCGCTTGATTCGGTTTTGTCGACGACAACTCACTTCAAATTGAAGACGTACAAACATGACGGGATCTTGTTCACCCCACAAACTGAAGATAAGCGGTTGAACATCACGCCATGAAGTCTTTATCAAATCAAGTCGTCTCGATGAAGCCATCGGGCATTCGCCGTTTCTTCGACTTAGCACAGACGATGGATAACGTGGTCTCTCTCGGGGTGGGAGAACCGGATTTCATCACACCGTGGAACGTGCGAGAAGCGAGCTATGCCGCACTCGAAGAAGGATATACGGCCTATAGTGCTAACGCCGGTCTCATCGAGTTGCGTGAAGAGATTGCAACTTATATGAAAGAACGCTTTTTAGTCGAGTACGATCCGACGTCTGAATTGATTGTCACGACAGGGGCATCGCAGGCGCTCGATATCGCATTCCGTGCCCTTCTCAATCCAGGGGACGAGGTCATCGTGGTCGAACCGGCATTCGTTTCATATGGTCCACTCATCGAGTTGGCAGGTGGAACCGTCGTGCCTGTCGCGTGTCGTCCAGAGAAAGGGTTTCGACTCGATCGGGATGACGTCGAGCAAGCCATCACAGAACGAACGAAAGCGATCTTACTCTGCTTCCCGTCCAATCCAACGGGCGCTACGATGAATGGCGACGAACTCGCGCAAATCGCAGAACTCGCGACAAAGTATGACCTTTGGGTGGTCAGCGATGAGATTTATGCGGAACTTTGTTATGACGACCCATTCGTCAGCTTCGCGACGCTCCACGACATGCGAGACCGGACGATTGTTGTGAATGGTTTCTCAAAAGCGTTCGCAATGACAGGATGGCGTCTTGGCTTCACATGCGCGCCCGAAGTTGTGACACGAGAGATGTTGAAGGTCCATCAATATGGCATGATGTGTGCACCTACGCTCGTTCAATTCGGTGGACTCGAGGCACTTCGGACTCGTGAGCAGCACGTGCCGAGCATGGTGAAAAGTTATCGTCAACGTCGGAACTATTTCATTCAAGCGCTGAACGAGGCGGGATTACCGACGCACGTGCCAGGTGGAGCATTTTATGCTTTTCCTTCGATTCGACATACTGGATTGACGAGTGAGGAATTTGCAGAACGTCTTCTCATCGAAGAACGTGTCGCCGTTGTTCCTGGAAATGCCTTCGGTGAGAGCGGGGAAGGATTCGTCCGGGCGAGTTATGCGACTTCGCTCGAACAACTACAAGAAGCGATTCTCCGGATTCAACGTTTCATGAAACAATTTGAAGTCACAGTAGCCAAGGACTCTCATTCGTGAGAGTTCTTTGGCGTTTTAGCGATATAACGAAAGGGAAAAGACGGGCGAGGTGAAGATGATGAAACGATTTGACTTTGTTGCAATCGGGTGTGGTCCGTATAATCTTGGTCTCATGGCCCTTGCGGAAAAAACTGAACTGCATGGGATTTGCTTTGAGCAACGCGCGGAGATGATGTGGCATGAAGGCATGTTGATTGAAGGGATGACGATGCAAACGCATTATTTACAAGATCTCGTCACGTTGGCGGACCCGACCCATTCGGCGAGTTTTCTGAACTATTTGAGTGATACGGGTCGACTCCAAACATTTATCACGCAAGAACAAGATAAGATTCCTCGAACGGAATACAATCGTTACTTGCGATGGGTTGTAAATCAACTGTCGACGATTCGTTTCAATCATTATGTGTCTGACGTTGTAGTGGAAGAAGAGGGCTTCCTCGTGACCGTCGAATCAGATGGTCGATCGACACAAGTTCATACAAAACATCTCGTCCTAGGGACAGGGGCGGCGCCATTCGTGCCGGACGGGTTTGAACAAGTCATTCATACGAGCGATTATTTGACGTACCGGGACGTCCTCAAAGACCGATATCGTGTCGCGGTCGTGGGGAGCGGACAGAGTGCGGCGGAAGTATTTCTGGACTTGTTGCGTGAAGCGACGGATGAACAACGCGTCGACTGGATCACACGCTCCGAACAATTTGAGTCACTCGAAGCAGGCAAGCTTGGGGATGAAATTTTTAGTGTGGATTATGTCGATTATTTTCATAAGCTACCGTACGACGCTCGGCAAGAGCTACTCGGGTCATTCGAGCGTTTCCGTCATGGTGTCAATCCTGAGACGATGACCTCGATCTATGAGACCTTGTATCATCGGACGGCAGAAGCGGAAGCGACGAAGGCTGATATGATGACACAGGTCGAAGTGGAATCGATTTCTTATGATTGGTTAACACATCGTTTGAAAGGGACCCAACGGTATACGGGAGAAGTGATTGAAAGAGAGTACGATCTCGTTGTCGTGGCGACGGGGTATCGCCCGGTGATCCCATCTTGGATAGATCAGCTCCCGGTTGTATGGGAAGTAGAGGGAGAATGGGCAGTCCGTGACACGTATGAGGTGATCATGAGCGAGTCGCTAGGCGGAAAGTTGTTTACGCACACGAATATAGAGCATTCACATGGTCCGGCTGCGACGAATCTCGGGATGGCAGTCTATCGAAATGCGGTCATTTTGAACGACATGGCTGGAGAAACGATCTATCCGATTCTTCATCAGAAGCCGTTTACGACATTTTGAACAAAAAAAGGCTAGGCGAGTCGCCTAGCGGAATCAGGGGGGAATACTTGAAGTCTTGCTTGATTTGTATTTACCCCGCACTTCGACTTTAAAACATACCAACACGTCAAAAATAATCTTTTTTGCTAAATTCTACACTTTATCGAAAAAAGTATGTTATAGTAAGTTGATGAATTTAGCATAGGAGTTGTTTGTAATGGCAAAATACGAAAAAGATCAAGTATTAACAGGTAAAGTAACAGGAATCCAACCTTTCGGTGCTTTCGTAGCACTCGACGATGAGACTCAAGGTCTTGTACACATTTCAGAAATCTCACACGACTACGTAAAAGACGTAAACGATTACGTTCAAGTTGGTCAAGAAGTTGAAGTGAAAATCCTTGAAGTGGACGAAGCTTCTAAAAAAATCAAGCTTTCAATGAAAGCGACTCAAGAAGCTCCAAAACGCGAGAAGTCTGCGAAGCCAGCTCGTCGTGCGCCACGCCGCAACGAAGCATCTTCAAACTTCAAGCAAGAAGAAGCTCCAGGATTCACAGTCCTCAAAGACAAACTTGAAGACTGGATCAAAAACACAAACTTCAAGAAGTAAGTGTCCCAAGGTGGCCCGTTCTAAACGGGTCACCTTTTTTATTTTACAGGAATCGGCGGATTGAATGACGAAACTGTAAAGCGAATAGGAGGGGATGGCATGAAGATTGGCATCATCGGAACGGGAGGAATTGCGACGAGTGCCCATATCCCGAATTATGTCAAAGCAGGCATGGATGTGGTAGCGGTCATGAACCGGACACGGGCAAACGGGGAACGTGTCGCACGACAGTTCGGCATCCCGAACCTTTATGAGACGGTCGAAGAGATGCTTTCACGCGAAAATCTCGATGCGGTCAGTATATGTACACCAAACGCCTTACATAAAGAGCAAGTGCTGCTTGCGCTTGAAGCAGGATGTCACGTTCTCTGTGAGAAGCCACCGGGAATCTCAGAGAATGAAGCGATCGAGATGTTGGAAGCGGCAAAACGAGCCGGAAAAACATTGCATTACGGATTCCATTACCGATATCGTGAGGATACGGTTCTGTTGAAGCGAATGATTGATGCGGGTGAACTCGGAGACATCTATGCAGCGACGGCGCTCGCGCTTCGACGGCGTGGAATTCCGGGATGGGGTGTCTTCACGAATAAAGAACTGCAAGGCGGGGGTGCATTACTCGACATAGGTGTGCATATGTTAGACCTGGCGCTTCATTTGATGGGATACCCGAAACCGAGAGAGGTCGTCGGTCATGTCGGTCAGTACTTAGGGAATCGTCCTGGTGTCGGCTTGCTGGGGGAATGGGACGCGAGTTCACTCACAGTCGAGGATACGGCGAGAGCGATGGTCACGTTTGAAAACGGAGCATCCTTATTACTCGACGTCAGCTACATGGCCAATATCGAGGAAAAAGATACGATGCGAGTGGAATGTCGCGGCACGAAATCCGGAGCCAGTCTGTTCCCGCTCACACTTCACACGGAGAAATTTGGGGCATTGTTTGACGAGCGACCAGCTTATTTGACTGAACACGACCCGTATGAGCGGCAAATCCGACTCTTCCTTGAGGCCTGTGGAGAAGAGCCGAACTATCGGCAAGCGGAGGAAGCGGTCATCTTGCATCACATCATCGACCGTATCTATCAGTAAGCACGATACTTTTCATTCCGTGAAAACAGGGTATATAGTGTAGGTGTTACATATTTCTATGAGGAGGTTAACTTATGCACAACTTTGAATACAAAAACCCGACAAAACTAATTTTTGGGACACATCAGGTCGAAAAATTAGGTGGAGAACTAGAAGCGCTTGACGCGAAGAAAGTGATGCTCGTCTATGGTGGCGGAAGCATCAAAAAGAACGGGACGTACGATGAAGTCGTGGCCGAGCTTGAAAAAGCCGGTATCTCATACGTAGACTTCTCAGGTGTTGAACCGAACCCACGGATTGAGACTGTACGTCGTGCGGTGAAATTTGCGCGTGAAGAGGACGTTGATGCCTTGCTAGCTGTCGGTGGCGGTTCCGTCATCGACTGCACAAAACTGATTTCAGCAGCGATTCCATATGACGGGGACGCGTGGGACATCGTACTTCGTGAACATATCCCGACAGAGGCGGTACCATTCGGGACAGTCCTTACACTCGCTGCGACAGGGTCGGAGATGAACTCGGGATCGGTCATCACGAACTGGGAGACTCAAGAGAAGTTCGGTTGGGGTCACCCACTTGTATTCCCGACATTCTCGATCCTCGATCCACGTTACACCGTGTCAGTTCCAAAAGACCAGACAATTTATGGCATCGTCGACATGATGAGCCACTGTTTCGAGCAATACTTCCACCCGAACCATGCGCCGGTACAAGAACGCATGACAGAAGGTGTGTTGAAAGCGGTCGTCGAATCGGCACCCAAACTCGTCAACGATTTAGAAAACGTAGACCTCCGTGCCATCATCTTATTCTCAGGTACGATGGCATTGAACGGTGTACTTCAAATGGGTGCAGCCGGTGACTGGGCATCGCACAACATCGAACACGCCGTATCTGCTGTCCATGACATCCCGCATGCTGGGGGCCTCGCGATCCTCTTCCCACGTTGGATGGAACATGTGTTGGATGAAGACAATGCGGCTCGCTTTGCTCGACTCGGTACGGAAGTGTTCGATGTGGAGCCAGGTGCAACGGATTTAGAGACAGGGAAGCGTACAATCGAGGCCATCCGTGCGTTCTTCGATCAACTCGGTGCACCGAACTCGCTTCGTGACTACGATATCGATGAGTCGACATTCGATGCGATTCTTGATTCTGCGATGAAACGTGGTGCATTTGGTCGTTTCCGTACGCTCGAACGGGAAGATGTTGCGCATATTCTCGAACTAAGTAAATAAGGCGATTTCTTGCCTATTTTGCAATAATGATTGAACGAATCTAGACTTTCCGTTTATGATGGGTCATGTATGGCTCTTTTACGAGCGATTTAAAGGAGGAAATGACATGTCAACTGTACGTTTCGATTATTCAAACGCGCTCTCATTCGTAGGGAAGCATGAAATCGACCAAATGCAAGAAACGGTAAAAACTCTCCACTCGGTGATTCACGAGCGGAGCGGTGCCGGAAGTGATTTTCTTGGGTGGGTCGACCTTCCGACCGAATACGATCAAGATGAGTTCGCACGAATCAAAGCTGCGGCGGAACGAATTCGCGAGAATTCAGATGTTCTCGTCGTCGTCGGAATCGGAGGTTCTTACCTCGGTGCCCGTGCAGCGATCGAAATGCTTCAACATTCGTTCTTCAACGTATTGTCAAAAGAAGAGCGCAAAGCGCCACAAGTATTCTATGCGGGCCATAACATCTCTTCAACGTATATGAGAGAGTTGCTTCAAGTGCTTGAAGGGAAAGACGTCTCAATCAACGTCATCTCGAAATCAGGAACGACGACAGAACCTGCGATCGCATTCCGTGTCCTCAAGCAATTCATGGAAGACAAGTATGGTCAAGACGGAGCGCGTGAGCGGATCTATGCGACGACAGACCGTGCCCGTGGCGCCCTCAAGACGCTCGCGGACGCTGAAGGTTACGAGACGTTCGTTATTCCAGATGACGTCGGTGGACGTTTCTCTGTCCTCACACCGGTCGGACTTCTTCCGATTGCCGCTGCAGGAATCGATATCGATGCTTTGATGGAAGGCGCACGCGATGCACAAAACGCCTACAGCTCGCCAGAATTGGCTGAGAACGAAGCGTATCAGTATGCAGTCGTACGTAATGCTCTCTATGCGAAAGGTAAATCGATTGAGATGCTCGTCAACTACGAACCAGCTCTACACTACGTGTCAGAGTGGTGGAAACAGCTTTACGGAGAATCAGAAGGGAAAGACAACAAAGGGATCTTCCCTGCGGCTGTCGACTTCTCGACAGATCTTCACTCGATGGGTCAATACATCCAAGAAGGCCGTCGCGACTTGTTCGAGACAGTCATCCGTGTGAAAGAAGTCCGTCACACAATGAACGTCCCAGAAGACGCACAAGACTTGGATGGTTTGAACTTCCTCGCAGGCGAAACAATCCAATTCGTGAACGACAAGGCGACAGAAGGGACGCTCCTCGCACATACAGATGGGGACGTACCGAACCTTGTCGTCGAATTGCCAGAGATGACACCTTACCACCTCGGTTACTTGTTCTACTTCTTCGAGAAAGCATGTGCAATGAGCGGATACATCCTCGGGGTGAACCCGTTCAACCAACCTGGCGTTGAAGCATACAAAGCGAACATGTTCGCATTACTCGGTAAACCAGGGTATGAAGAACAAAAAGCAGAACTTGAAAAACGCTTGAATCAATAAGAAAACGAATCGGTCCGCGTGTCGGACCGATTTTTTTGTTTGAAACTGGGTGCAGACAAGGTAAAGTGAGAGTAGACAGGGGAAAGAAAGGGATGGACTATGAAGACATTCAAGGATTACTATCATAATCAAGTCGAGTTAAGCTTCACCCATTATCCGTTCTCAGACACGCCGCTCCACGTCTGGGTCGTCGCCCGATATAAGGACAAATGGGTATTGACGAAACATAAGCAACGAGGGCTCGAATTCCCAGGTGGGAAAGTCGAGCCGGGCGAACATGAGGATGCCGCTGCCATCCGGGAAGTATATGAAGAGACCGGAGGCGTCGTCAAGACATTACGATACATGGGGCAGTATCGTGTGCTCGGCCGCGGCGACACCGTCATCAAAAACATTTATTTTGCGGAAATCGAACGATTCGAAGATCATCCCGCAGTCGACGAGACGGATGGGGCCGTCTTGATCGATGTCTTGCCGGACAACCTACTACGGAATCCACGTTACAGTTTTATGATGAAAGACCGTGTCTTACCGGAAACGATGAGGGTGCTCCATGAGCAACACTTGGTTTGATCGGGTCGACGTCTTGCCACCTTATGCCGGTTATCGGGTGACGCGTGGGTGGTATACGACAAATGATGGGGAAGAGGTCGTCGCCTATTCGATTGAACCGAAACGGTCGAACGGACAGGTATTGATGTACTTACGAGGGGGGACGGCACGAATCGGAGACGTCCGGTTGCCGCGACTCATGCAATTTGCGGCACGTGGTTTTCATGTGGTGGCCCCGGTTTATCGAGGCAATCACGGAGGTACGGGAAAAGAAGACTTCGGTGGAGAGGATTTAGAAGACGTACTCTCACTCTATGATCGCGTCCAAACGAGTGGACGACCGATTCATGCACTCGGTTTTTCGCGCGGTGGGATGATGGCACTCTCTCTCGCATCTGAACGACCGGTCACCACCGTCACTTCATGGGCCGGTGTGACGAATCTAGAGTGGACGTATGAAGAGCAGCGCTCGATGCGGAAGATGTTACGTCGCATGACGGGCGGGGACCCTGAATCGGCAGAAACGGCATATACGGAACGTTCTCCGCTCTATAAGGAATGGGGCGCTCCAACGCTGATCATCCACGGTACGGATGATCAGCAGGTCCGATTGCGCCATGCGACGGCAGTCGCCGAGAAATTAGGTGAGCAGGCCGAGTTTTGGGTGCTTCCGTTCGGACACCAACTCCCGTTTTGGGATAAATGGGAGACGACCGAACAAGCGATGGAATGGATGCTACAACAAGCAAAAGCACCGACTCGATGAGTCGGTGCTTTCGTATTAAATGACCAGTGGACCGGCTGCGATGACTGATTCACTCGCTTTCGTGAACCGTGTGAAGTTCTCTTTAAACTTCATCGCGAGTGCCTTCGCCTCGACATCGTAGCGAGCTGGGTCGCTCCAGGTGTCACGTGGATTGAGCACGTTACTCGGTACGCCTTCGATGGCTACTGGAATCTCGACGTTGAAAATGTCATGTTTCTTCGTCTCGACGTCGCGAAGTTGACCGTTGACTGCGGCGTTGACCATCGCACGCGTGTAAGCGAGTTTCATACGTGAACCTTCACCGTATGCACCGCCAGTCCAACCTGTGTTGACGAGGTAGACATCCACGTCGTGTTCCTCAATCAATTTACCGAGCATATCCGCGTAACGCTCTGGAGCGAGCGGAAGGAACGGTGAACCGAAGCAAGTCGAGAATGTCGCCTGTGGTTCTGTGACACCGCGCTCGGTGCCGGCAAGTTTTGACGTATAACCCGACAAGAAGTGGTACATCGCCTGTTCTTTCGTCAGTTTGCTGATCGGAGGCAAGACGCCATATGCATCTGCCGTCAAGAAGACAATCGTATTCGGATGACCTGCGCGAGATGGGAGCATCGCATTGTCGATGAATTCGATTGGATATGCCGCACGTGTGTTTTCCGTCAAGGAAATGTTCTTATAGTCCGGTGTACGATCTTCATTCAACACGACGTTTTCAATCAATGAACCGAAGCGAATCGCATCATAGATTTGCGGTTCGTTCTCACGAGACAAGTTGATCGTCTTCGCGTAACAACCTCCTTCGATGTTGAAGACCCCGTCCGGTGACCATCCGTGTTCGTCGTCTCCAATCAAGTGACGCTCAGGGTCAGCCGAGAGCGTTGTCTTCCCAGTGCCCGACAATCCGAAGAAGAGTGCCGTTTCGTTCGCATCGTTGACGTTTGCTGAACAGTGCATCGATAACACGTTCTGCTCAGGTAGCAAGAAGTTCATGACGGAGAAGATAGATTTTTTAATTTCGCCACCGTATTCTGTTCCCCCGATCAGAATCGTGCGCTTGGCGAATGAGACGAGAATGAACGTCTCAGAGTTCGTACCATCGACCGCAGGGTCTGCTTTATAGCTCGGTGCATAAATGACCGTGAACGGGTCGAACGCACCTTTCGTCGGCCATTCGCGTAAGAACAATTGTTTGGCGAACAGACTGTGCCACGCATACTCCGTAATGGCACGGACAGGCAACGTATAGTGTTCATCTGCACCAGCGGATGCTTCTAGATAATACAGCTTATCCTTCTTTTCTAAATGGTCGAGAACTTTGTCAAGAAGTGCTGAAAACTTCTCTTCTGCGATCGGTTGGTTCACTTTACCCCAATCGACGAGGTTGTTGCTGACTTCATCTTGTACGACGAATTTGTCTTTCGGTGACCGTCCGGTAAAAGCACCGGTGCTGACAGATAATGCCCCGTCTTTTGTCAGTACACCTTCACCATTTTGAATGGCTTCTTCCACCAGCTCTGGAACCGTCAAGTTCCGTAACATGTCGGCACCATTAATTAATTCTTCGATTTTCAGGAGCGTTGTCGCCATCCTGAATCCCACCTTTCCCCTAAATAGATGTGGATGAAATCCGCATACTTCCGCGATTACGATTAATCAGTATGACATTTTTAATTATATGTGACACACTAATTAAACACAAGCGTTTCTTCTCTCTAAGTAAGCGCTTTCTTACAAAGTCATTTTATCACATTCTCTTATCACAAGGTGTTAAAAAAAAGAAACGAAATAAAAAAATGTTTGACGATTCACAAACAGAAATGTTTTGCAAGTCTGTGAAAACTTTTACGAATTCGTCCGATTCCCTTGACATAATCGAGTGTCATTTATATGATGGTTTTCGTAACGGATACTCTTATTCTGAGCGGTGGAGGGAACAAGGCCCTACGAAGCCCAGCAACCGTCCGACATGAAGTCTTGTGCGGAAAAGGTGCTATCCTGAAGCGAAGCCATTAGCTTCGAACGATAAGAGGGTAAGGAAGAACGATTCAACCTTTCCCCATGTATGTCATCGGGGGAGGTTTTTTTCATTACCGTCCCAAAGCAACGCGTAAGGGGAACGAGTACCGTCCACATAATACCCTTATTATAGGAGGTTTTTTGAATGTCAAAATTGAACCGTCGACTTTTTACTTCAGAGTCGGTTACTGAAGGACATCCAGACAAAATTTGTGATCAGATCTCTGACTCCATCTTGGATGCCATTTTAGCGGAAGACCCGAATGCCCGTGTTGCGGCAGAAACGTCTGTCACAACAGGTCTTGTACTCGTAGCTGGTGAAATCACAACGTCAACTTACGTGGATATCCCGAAAGTTGTCCGTGAAACAATCCGCGAAATCGGATACACGCGTGCGAAATATGGCTTTGATGCTGAAACGTGTGCGGTCTTGACGTCAATCGATGAGCAATCGGTAGACATCGCGCAAGGTGTTGACCAGGCGCTTGAAGCACGTGAAGGTCAGATGACTGAAGAGGAACTCGATGCAATCGGTGCAGGAGACCAAGGTCTTATGTTCGGATATGCGACAAACGAGACACCTGAGCTCATGCCGCTTCCAATCTCGTTGGCACACAAGTTGTCACGTCGTCTTGCTGAAGTGCGTAAGAACGGTACGCTCGAGTACCTTCGTCCGGACGGGAAGACGCAAGTAACGGTCGAGTATGATGAGGACAACAACCCTGTTCGCATCGATACGATTGTTATTTCGACACAACACGCTGAAGAAATCACGCTTGAGCAAATTCAAGAAGACTTGAAAAAACATGTCATCGAGGCAGTCATTCCGGCTGAACTCATCGATGCTGAAACAAAATACTTCATCAACCCGACTGGTCGCTTCGTAATCGGTGGACCACAAGGGGACGCAGGTTTGACTGGACGTAAGATCATCGTCGATACGTACGGTGGATACGCTCGTCACGGTGGCGGTGCATTCTCTGGTAAAGATCCTACAAAAGTTGACCGTTCAGCGGCATACGCAGCCCGCTATGTAGCGAAAAACATCGTTGCAGCAGGACTTGCTGATAAAGCAGAAGTTCAACTTGCATACGCAATCGGTGTTGCACACCCAGTATCAATCGCTGTCGATACGTTCGGCACAGGTAAATTGAGCGAAACGGAACTCGTTGAACTCGTTCGCGAGAACTTCGATCTCCGTCCAGCAGGCATCATCAAGATGCTTGACCTTCGTCGCCCAATCTACAAACAAACGGCAGCTTACGGTCACTTCGGTCGTACAGACATCGAACTCCCATGGGAGCAAACAGATAAAGCAGCCATTCTTGAAGAAGGCGCGAAACGTTTCGCGTAATCATCAAAAACGACCTTTCCGAGGAAAGGTCGTTTTTTTATGCTGTCGGTGGTACCTGTTTGTTCGAATCGGATGAAGAATCGGTTGTCGGATCTTGTCCAAGCGCCGTATCCTTCGCTTCGACGACTTTCTCCCCGATGTCCTGTAAGTCCGACTTGGCCTCTTGAGCCGTCTCGACGATTTTAGTGACGTCCTCTTTCACGGTATCGACTTCCCCGACGACTTTTTCGTATACGTTTTGGACATCTGTAGAGACTTCTTGAATCTTTGTCGAGGCCGACTTCACTTGTTCAATGACTTGAGACGCCTTTCCGGCAGGATCTTGTTTCACTTCGTTGACGATGCCCCCGACCGACGATTTCGCATTCGAGAGGGATTGCTTTGTCTGCTCCCGGTTCGAGGAGCTAAGTAAGGCGAGTAGACCACCGACGAGTGCACCGAGCAACATCCCGGTCACGACACTGATTTTTGGACTTCCCCCGTCCAATTGATCGAATTGGCGGTTCGGGTTTGCTGTCTGTTCTACTTTCGGGTCATGTTCTTGTCTAGGTTCCATGTGGTTCCACTCCTTCGTTTGATTGGCATTGGTTGTGTTATACCCTAGAGCAATGTCTACGTAACGTTTTCTGATGAATCGTCATGAAAAAGAAATGAAGGAGCAGGATAAAAACACCGGGATAGGGAATGATACAAATAGATTGGCCAAAAGGGGGAAGCTGTCATGAACATGAGGGAAGCAGTGCCAGAAGATGCGACGCTGATTCGGAACATCGCGCTGGCGACCATATCACAGGATGATTCCAATCGAACGAGAGCGATGGAACGCGCATATCGGCAAGAAGAGATTGTACGAGCAATCAGTTCAAGTGAAGAAGCACGAGAACAGTATTTTATCGTTGGCGAATATGAAGAAGATGTCATCGGATTTTGTCATGCCATCGATCGCGGTGACATGTGGGAGATGCTCCGCCTCTATCTGCACCCCGATTATCATCGAAACGGCTACGGCGCAGCCTTTTTGGCCCACCTTCAATCGAAAAAAGAACAGCCGATGGAAGTGTACGTTGAGAATTCGAATGAGCAAGCAATCGCCTTCCTCTTGCATCAATCTTTCAAAGAAGTGAATCGCATCCAGGAAGAGGTGTATGATCGCCCGATGGAACTCATCCATTTACGATATGACCCGAGCTAAGCCTCCAGACGGATTTTATTTAAACATCAGTTGCGGCTGATGTTTTTTTGATACAATGAATGTAGTCTATAAACGAGGTGACGGCTGTATGGCAAATGAAGAAGTACGAAAAGGAGTCATCGTCATCGTGTATCCGTTACAATTCACGTCACGGATCAGCGAGAACTTTATTCGACGGCTCGAAGACGAGTATGAAGTCATCGTCGTCCGCGAACAATCGATTGGATTGACGGCGGGTGACCATAAGCAACTGATCAAGCGAGCATTGCGCGAGGCAGGAGAATATAAATTACCGATTCATGTCGTGGCATTCAGCCTTGGCGCACTCTTAACGAATCGCCTTTTACAGGAGTACGATGTGCCACTCGGGAGTCTCACATATATCTCCCCATTGTTTGATTGGCATGCCACTCGTCAAATCGGTGGGTTGAAACAAGTCGTCGCAAGTGCTGTCGACCGTTTTCGTCCTGACTTGCCACTCGGGATGATGACATTTACTGGCGGCGGAGACGAGTCGTCCCGATTCGGAGAAATCACATATGCGCAATATCGGGAGATCGAAGAGGAAATCGTCGAGCATCAGGAAGAGAAGAAGCATCTGCCACGCCTTCCGCTCGCCTGTTTCTATGCACCAGACGACCAGTTCGCGGACGTGAAGTTGACGTTGAATGTTTGTCGGAAAATCGGTGGGGATCAAGTGTATATCCGTCGATTGGAAGGATTCCCACACTTCGGGTACGAACGATTGAACACGAAATTCGCGGAAACCCTCATGACGTTTTATGAATTGATTCAAGAATGACAGAAGGCGACTCTAGTGAGCCGCCTTTTTCTTATGCACGTTTTTCAATCGCCACGATGAATGGGGGATGATTGACTTGGTTGATAAATCCATAACGCAGGACACCCGCCTGTTTTTGATCGAGGGACTCTACATAATGAAGCACCTCGTCTCGTTCGACTTTCCCACTTTCATGTCCGTGGTAAATCACGATGACGATGACGCCACCGACGGCCATGACGTCTAATAGTTGGGATAATGCGGCAATCGTCGTATTTCCGTGTGTCGTGATCGATTTATCACTTCCCGGTAAATACCCTAAGTTGAAGACGGCCGCGGTGATCGGACGCGCTTCCTTTTCAACGACCGCTTGGACCGTATCGTGACTATCATGAATCACGGTCACACGTTCACTGACATCCGCTTCTTCAACCCGCGCCTTTGTGGCTGCTACAGCTTCTGATTGGATATCAAAAGCATAGACATGTCCTGTCTCGCCTACAGCATTCGCTAAGAACAACGTATCGTGTCCGTTCCCGGCCGTCATATCGATGGCGACCTGACCTTCCTCGAGATGGTCATGTAGTAATTGTTTTGCAAAAGGTAGTACTCTCATTAATCCCATACATCTCATCCTTCTTTTTTCCTTGAAAAGAATCCCGGCGCTCCAATTCCGCACGAATCTTGTTTAGCACCTGCATCTTGTGACGGCTCCATAGCGGACCGATCAAGAGGTCGGGAGGACCGTCTCCTGTCAAACGATGGACGATCACCTCGGGGGGAATCCGTTCGAGTTGATCACAGACGAGGGAGACGTATGTGTCTTCCTCCATCAAGTCGAGCAGTCCTTTCTCATATTGACGGGCGAGCGGTGTGTGTTTCAAGACGTGAAGTAAATGGATCTTGATTCCTTGTATGTCCATTTTAGCAACTTCTCGTGCCGTGTCGAGCATCATCTCTGGTGTCTCACCTGGGAGGCCATTGATGATATGAACGCAGACACGAATGTTGTGACGGCGAAGTTTCGCAAGACCGGTCAAAAACGATTGATAGTCGTGCCCGCGATTGATCTTTTTAGCGGTGGTGTCGTGTACGGTCTGAAGACCAAGCTCTACCCAAAGGGAAGTCCGTTCATTCAACTCTGCTAAATAGGCGACGACGTCGTCCGGCAAGCAGTCAGGACGTGTCGCAATCGAGAGACCGACGACCCCATCCTCATTTAGTGCCGGTTCATACAATTCACGTAACCGCTCGACTGGTGCATACGTATTACTAAACGCTTGGAAATAAGCAATATAATTGGCATTTTTCCACTTCCGGTGGAGACGAGCCTTCACTTCTGCAAATTGAATGGGAATCGGATCGCAAGCATTTCCCGCGAAATCACCACTTCCATCGTCCGAACAGAAGGTGCATCCGCCTTTTGAGACACGTCCGTCACGGTTCGGGCACGTGAAGCCACCATCGAGTGGCACTTTAAACACCTTGCCCCCGTACTCTCGGCGATACGCCTCATTTAGTGTATGGTAGCGATTTTGACCGAATGGATTCATGTTCATCTCTCCTTCCTTGCTCATCCTATCACAAACGGAAAATGACAAAACTTCATAATAAGTAATTTTTCTTGACACTTCGTTGGCGTTCGTTTAGGTTTGATAAGGAAATCTTGTCGATTCGGCCTTTTTGTGCCGATTTTTTTAATGTGAAAGAAGAATGAAAGGAGGACTTGGTGTGAACAATAAAATGCCAATTTCGGTATGGATTTTAGTCATTGCGATGGCGCTCAATACAACGGCGGCGTCTTTTTTATGGCCATTTAACACACTGTATATTCATGATTTTTTAGGTGAGTCGATGACGCTTGCTGGGGTGGCGCTTCTTGTGAACTCGGCACTCGCGATTGTCGGGAACTACATCGGAGGGACGCTATTCGATCGAATCGGTGGGAAGACGACGTTGATGATTTCTGTCGGTCTCTTGCTCGCGAGCTCGCTTGGATTTTTACTGTTTCATGCCACGTTCTTCGGCTATCTCGTATGGCTCGGATTGATCGGTCTTTCAGGTGGACTCGTCTTTCCGACCGTATATGCGTTTGCGGGTCTCATTTGGCCAGAAGGGGGACGCCGTTCGTTCAATGCGATTTACGTCGCGCAAAACGTGGGGGTCGCCCTCGGTACGGCAATGAGTGGTCAAATCGCTCGATTTAACATCGAGTGGATTTTTTATGCGAACTTCTTCTTATCGGTCTTATTTGTCGTAGTGCTCTTGTTTGGACTGCGTTATTTGAAAAATCCGGCACGTCCTGTCGTTCAGTCGCAACTAGAAGCGGCAGCCACGACACTATCGAGTGCGACGATGAAATCGATGTGGTATGTCGCCGTCGGTTATGCGGTGCTTTGGTTCGTGTATGTTCAATGGCAGGGGACGATTGCGGTTCACTCGAAAGATCTCGGCGTCACAATCAGTCAATACTCACTCCTTTGGACAGTGAACGGGGCGATGATTGTCTTCGCACAACCGTTGCTCAACCGCGTCTTACGACAGTTTGAGGACGACTTAAAACGTCAATTGATCATCGGGGCATCCATCTTCCTCGGTGCGTTCTTGATTGTCCCATTCGCTGGTGGATTCGGGATGTTCATGGTCGCGATGGTTGTCATGACCATCGGGGAGATGTTTGTCTGGCCGGCTGTTCCGACGATTGCGGCGAAACTTGCCCCACCTGGGAAAGCTGGGCAATACCAAGGGCTCGTCAATATCGCAGCATCCGTCGGTCGAATGATTGGACCGACGTTGTCTGGTTTTGTCTATGACATGTTCGGCATTACAGCAGTCTTCGGCATGCTTCTACTACTTGCTACGTTGGCCTTAACGCTATTTGTCATCATGAAAGACATTCGTGTCACAGAAAAATCAAGTTGACGTTGAATTTCAGAATGGGCTAAAATAGACTACGATGAATAGCAAGCGTTGAAGAGGACTAGTAGCGAACGTTCCGTTTCAAAGAGAGTCGATGGATGGTGTGAATCGATAAGCGGATGTTGTGAACTCGCCTTGGAGCTGTTTTCCTGAAACGAGTAGGGAAAACCGGGGTTACGCCTCGTTACCGGCGTCTCAAGTGGCAGCAATGCAACATGGGTGGTACCGCGGAGAGCTTTCAAGCCTTTCGTCCCATTTTCGGGGACGGAAGGCTTTTTATTATGCAGAGGAGGAAGAATGTTGAGCTATTTTAAACATCAAGAAATCGAGCCGAAGTGGCAAAAGCGTTGGGAAGAGAAAGAAGCATTTAAAACGACAGAAGACCCGGAGAAGGATTGTTTCTATGTCCTTGATATGTTCCCGTACCCATCCGGTGCAGGTCTTCACGTCGGTCACCCGGAAGGTTATACGGCGACGGATATCATCGCTCGTATGAAACGGATGCAAGGATATAACGTTCTTCATCCGATTGGCTGGGATGCATTCGGTCTTCCTGCCGAGCAATATGCACTCGACACAGGGAACGACCCGCGTGAATTCACAGCGCGCAACATCGAGACGTTCCGCCGTCAGTTGAAAGAACTCGGATTCTCATACGATTGGGACCGTGAAATTAGCACGACGGACCCGAAATACTATAAATGGACGCAGTGGATCTTCACGCAACTCTTCGAACGTGGCCTCGCATACGTCGATGAAGTTGCGGTCAACTGGTGCCCGGCTCTCGGTACGGTCCTTGCGAACGAGGAAGTCATCGATGGCTTGTCAGAGCGTGGGAATCACCCTGTCTACCGTGTCCCGATGAAGCAGTGGGTGCTTCGTATCACAGAATACGCAGAGCGTTTGCTTGAAGACTTGGAAGGTCTCGATTGGCCTGAGAGCGTGAAAGAGATGCAACGCAACTGGATCGGCAAATCGGTCGGTGCCGAGGTCGACTTTAAGGTCGACGGTCATGATAAGATCGTCACAGTATTCACAACACGTCCAGATACACTTCACGGGGCGACATACGTGACACTCGCACCAGAGCATCCGTTCACGAAAGTGGTCACGACACCGGAACAATCGACGGCAGTCGAAGCATACATTGAGGAAGTCTCGAAGAAGACGGACCTCGAGCGTACAGACCTTGCCAAAGAGAAGACAGGTGTCTTCACGGGCGCTTATGCGATCAACCCGGTGAACGGCGAGAAACTTCCGATTTGGACAGCGGACTACGTTCTCTCGACATATGGGACAGGTGCAGTCATGGCTGTTCCTGGACACGATGAGCGCGATTATGAGTTTGCGAAAACGTTCGACCTCCCGATTCGTGAAGTCGTCAAAGGTGGAAACGTGGAAGAGGCGGCTTACGTTGAAGACGGTGAGCACGTCAACTCTGGTAGCTTGAACGGACTTAATAAAGTCGATGCCATCAAGACGATCATTGAAGAGCTCGAAGCTAGTGGCACAGGGCGTGCGAAGACGACATACCGTCTTCGTGACTGGTTGTTCAGCCGTCAACGTTACTGGGGCGAGCCGATTCCGGTCGTCCATATGGAAGACGGAACGATGAAGACGGTACCGGTCGAAGAACTTCCGCTCGAACTTCCGATCATCGATGAAATCAAACCATCTGGTACAGGTGAGTCGCCACTTGCGAACGCAGAAGAGTGGTTGACGTATACAGATCCGGTCACAGGGGAAAAAGGTCGTCGCGAGACGAACACGATGCCACAATGGGCAGGTAGCTGCTGGTACTACATCCGTTACATCGATCCAGATAACGAAGAGATGATTGCGGATCCTGAGAAACTCAAGCGTTGGCTTCCAGTCGACTTGTATATCGGGGGTACGGAGCATGCCGTTCTTCACTTGCTCTATGCACGTTTCTGGCATAAAGTCCTCTTTGATATCGGTGTCGTTCCGACGAGCGAACCGTTCCAAAAACTCTACAACCAAGGGATGATCCTCGGTGAGAACAACGAGAAGATGTCGAAATCTCGTGGGAACGTTGTCAACCCGGATGATATCGTGAAGTCGCACGGAGCCGATACACTCCGCCTTTACGAAATGTTCATGGGACCACTTGATGCGGCCATCGCATGGTCGACGAATGGTCTTGACGGGGCACGTCGCTTCCTCGACCGCGTCTGGCGTTTGTTCGATCAGACGAACTTCGCAGACGTGGCACCAACTGCCGACTTTGAACGCACGTATCATCAGACGGTGAAAAAAGTTACGGAGGATTATGAAGCCCTTCGCTTCAACACGGCAATCTCGCAGTTGATGGTCTTCGTAAATGAAGCGAACAAACAAGAGACGTTACCGAAATCACAAATGGTCGACTTCATCAAGATGCTTTCACCAGTCGCGCCACACTTGTCTGAAGAGTTGTGGGAGAAGATGGGCATGACGGAAGAGTTGACGTATGCGGCTTGGCCGACATACGATGAGTCAAAACTTGTAAGCGACACGATTGAAGTCGTCATCCAGGTGAACGGGAAACTCCGTGCGAAAATGCACGTCTCGCGTGACGCATCAAAAGAAGCACTTGAGGCGGAAGCACTCGGGAACGAGCGTGTCCAAGAGTTCACAGAAGGCAAGACGGTTCGTAAAGTCATTGTCGTTCCTGGAAAACTCGTCAATATTGTAGTTGGCTAACAAAAAGAATGTGTGACATTGTCGCACATTCTTTTCTTTTTAGTGAGGTCATTTTCTTTTATGGACGGTTTTGATACACTAAAGGGCGATACTGAAGTAGAAGGGGACGACATGTCCATGAAACGTTCTTATGTGCTATACACGACATTATGTGCTGTCGTGGTCGGTGTGATCCTTTGTTATGTTTTTGTCTTTTCAGATGAAGAGATTCAACGACAGGTCGCCTCGACATTTGAAAAAATTGATATTCAAACGAGTCATCAAACGGCCTCACTTCCACCCGTGGAAGCTGCGCAGGATGATGAAGATATCGATACGACCGATGCCCTCGAACAAATCAGTCAAATCGATGAAGTGTATTACAGTGACACGATCGGGGCGTATTTGGTCTTAACCGAACAAGCTGAATTTTTTGAAGTGAGCGGAAACGGGACGCGCGTCAACTCTGTGCTTCAACTTGAGAATCCAGGGAAACAGCGCCTCGATGATTTTATCGGGATGCGCATGGTCGAAGAAAATCTTGTGTATGCGGTGACAGCGAACGGTACGCTCATTACAATCGAGCGAGAAGAAGGACGCTGGGTCGAGCGGCCACGTAAACAAATCAAAGGACTCGTGTCGGAAGACCGAATCTTTGGTCTTGGGTATGACCGGGAAACGAAACGGCTGTTCATGATGAACCGATTGGCGGATACCCCGGACCTTGAGCTCCTTTATGTCGAAGAACGGGAGATCGAACCGGAGACTCCGGCCGATGACAAATCATCAGAAACATCGACTGACGCTGACACGAATACTCAAGAAACAGAAGAATCATCGGAAGATTCAACGATAGAAAACGTCTCGACGAATGACGATGTCTCGAGCGAAACGGCTGCAACTGAAGACTCGCCTGACAATGAGTCGAACGAACAAGAAGCGGAAGAAGAGAAACAAGAGCCCGAGACCGAATGGATGCTTGATTCACGACAAGCGTTATCTGCTGACGGGATGAGTGCTTCCATCCAGCAAAAATTCGAACGGTTCGAAGGAGTTGGGCTAGTCGAGAGGCAAGGACGCGTCTACGTGCTCGACTCTGAGGAGCTCGTTCTCTATACGGTCAACCCAGAAGAAGGGACCATCAACGGTCAGATGGTGACGCCTCGTGTGTATGATTCGACCGGTATGTTTTTACAAGACAATGAAATCTTTGCAATCGTCCACCCGGAAGTATTCGATTTAGATGCCTTCGTATCTGTGGACTGATCATGGGGGAATGACAGATGAGCAAACGTTACTTTTTTGAAGAAGTGAAACAATTCCACGAGACATTTGGACATCCAGGAGCGAAATCGCCGCAACCGTTGACGCTTGATCGTGCGACAAAACGATCGGTGTGGACGGCAGAGGAAGCGGTCGTCGAGTTTTTGCATCAATCATCGGAATCGGAAGAAGAGTTTTTACAAGCCATCGAGCAATTCCAAGTAGGATTCCAAAAGGCGGTTCAAAAATCGTTGCAAGACGCACCTCCGTCGGATGATGTGGAACGCCTCGTCGGACAAGGGGATGCATTGACGGATGCGTTATACTTTGTGATGGGCAGTTTCGTTGAACTCGGGCTCGACCCCGTTCCGTTGTTTGAAATCGTCCAGCGCGCCAATATGGCGAAACTTGGACCGGACGGGAAGCCGATCTTACGCGAGTCAGACAATAAAGTCATGAAACCTGAAGGATGGATGCCGCCCGAGCCGGAGCTCGAAAAAGAAGTGCGTCGTCAAATCGCAGGGAAAGAATAACCATAAACGGCTTGAGCCCTCATTAGAGTGGGTTCGAGTCGTTTTTTGTTGTGATGGTCGTGATGACATGCTGATATTAGATGGGATTGGAAAGGTTATGGGAGTAATTAATGGTATAATTTAACATAAGTAAGCGAATGAGGGATATTGATCATTGATATGGAGGTCATTTAACTGAAAAAGCTATTCGGTATTCTATGTTGTAGTTCAGCACTTCTGTTAGCAGCGTGTAGTGAGGATGAAAAAGAGTTAGAATCTAAAAAATCAGAGCCTGACGTTTCAATCGAAACGATAGAAATCAATGAAGAGAATAAATTGACAATCGTCCCACTCTATACCCAATACCAACAATATTTGAACGCATCCCTTGAAACAACCGATGCGGAGGAAAATAAACAAAACTTCAAAAAATATGTATTGGATTACATAGGGGAAGTCGGAGAGGAAGAAAAGATCGATACATCTATATTAAAAACGAGCTTTTCACTAAAGCCGACTCCTCATAAGCAACAATTGCTGAAGCAGTTAGACAAATTAATCGAGCAGCATGACGAGATTAAAGAGATAATTGCATCGACATATGCAGATTCAAATCAAATTCTCCCTAAAAAGAAGGGCATGGTGTTTATCGCACCGTATAATCCTGAATTCTTCTACGATAGTGGACCGATTGAAGGGGTAGGCGCCCAAGCGTATAAAGACACCTTCATCTTGTTTCTTGATACAGATTTTGACAAAGGTGTGTTAGCCCATTCGACGGCTCATGAATACCATCATCTGATTCTTCGTGATCAAAACGAATATAATCTGAGTTCGATTTTCGAGTCAGTGATTATTGAAGGGAAAGCGGATGCGTTTGCCGACCGCATTGTCAAAGGGGTAACGCCACCGTGGTATGTAGACGTTGATGAAGCGACCATGAAACATATTGCGAGTCGAGTGAATGATTATGAAACGTCCTTCACCGATTTTGTAGTCGGTAATTATCAAAAAGATATGCCACGTTGGAGTAACTATATTCTAGGGAGGGATGTGCTCCATGACTATTTGACGGCGCACCCAGAACTGTCGATTCCCGAATGGACCTTCAAAGAAGATCATGAGATTTTAGAAAAATACAAGTATCGAGATGTGATGGAATTGGAAAATTAAGTTGAAAAGAATGTTAAAAGGCTTGACCCTGAATGAGACAGGATCAAGCCTTTTGATTGTTAGTGATTACGATAGAACGCAGACGATGCGTTTGACCGAACCTTTTACCGCCCTGTCGCCAGTTCGGCTGCATGCGATCCGGCGCAATGTCCCGTTGTGAAGGCGGCCGTGATGTTGTAGCCACCTGTGTATCCATGAATGTCGAGTACTTCACCTGCAAAGAAGAGACCTGGTGCCTTCTTTGACATCATCGTCTGTGGTGCAACTTCTTTAACCGAAACGCCGCCACCTGTGACGAAAGCTTTATCAAAGTCGAGTGTCCCGACGGCGTGCATCTCGAACATTTTCAAACGTGTTGCGAAATCAATGACGGATTGCTTTTTCAACTGACTCGCATCTTCTTCTCCAAATGCGAGTTCTTCGAGCAATAAGTCAAGAAGTCGCTCAGGGATGTAGCCTTTCCATACGTTTTTAACGGCACGCTTCGGTTGGCTCTGTACTTGGTTCCACAGTTCCTGAACGAGCGCATCTCGTGACGTGTCCGGGAAGAAGTCGAGTGACAAGAGGACGACCTGTTCTTTGCTGCGCTTCCGTTCTTTGATCGTATATTGACTGCAACGGAGTGCGATTGGACCAGAGATCCCGAAATGGGTAAAGATCATGTCGCCTTGGTGCGTCTTGATGGACTTTCCTTTTTTGCCGTGTACCGTCAATGCGACGTCCCGTAACGATAATCCTTGAAGTTGTTTCGTTCCGATGAACGAATCGTTCAATTTGATGGGCACCTCTGTCGGGAAGAGTTCCGTGATGGTATGTCCGGCCTTCTCTGCCCATGGATAGCCGTCCCCGGTCGAACCGGTGTGCGGGACAGACTGACCGCCGACCGCGACGACGCAAGCTTTTGCCTCGAGCATCTCACCGTCCATCAACTCGACCGCATGAAACTCGTTTTCTTCATTAAAATGTAGCGTTTTGACTTCAGCCTTTTTTCGAATCTCGACGCCGAGGTCTTCAATCGCCCGAAGCAACGTGTTGACCACATCCTGTGCCTTATCCGTCACAGGGAACATGCGCCCATTATCCTCTTCTTTCAGCGGAATCCCGAATCCAGTGAAGAGGTCGATAATCGATTGATTGTCGAACTGAGCAAGGGCGCTGTATAAGAAACGACCATTGCCTGGGATGAACTGAATCAACTCATCGATTGGCTTTCGGTTCGTGACGTTACAACGTCCTCCACCTGAAATGGCCAATTTCCGACCAAGTTTTGAACCTTTATCAATCAGCAAGGTCGAAGCGCCACTTTTTGCCGCTGCATACGTTGCCATGAGCCCGCTCGGCCCTCCACCGATGACGATGACATCTTTCATAGGGTATCTCCTCATTTCTTCATCTATATGATTAGTAAAATTATCGTAACTTTATTATCCGTAACAGTAAGAGTATAATGAGAAGCGGTTGTTTTGTAAAACCGAATTCATTGAAATCGTTGATTTATAGATGGAGGTACCTCATGTCATCAAGCGCCAAACAAGATTCTGGAAGAGCCTCCTTCGTCAAAGGAACGCTTCTTTTATCAGCGGGAAACTTGATTTCCCGAATGTTAGGACTACTGTACACGTTCCCGTTCCAAGCGATGGTCGGGATTGCCGGAGTGACATTATATCAAGCAGCATATACGTATTATGCGATCATGATCTCCATTTCGACGGCAGGGATTCCCGTTGCCGTTTCGAAATTTATCGCAAAATATAATGCACTAGGAGAATACGGGACAAGTCAACGACTGTTCCGACAAGGGATGAAGCTGATGCTTGCGACCGGTGTCGTCGCTTTTTTATTACTCTTTTTTGCGGCACCATGGTTATCCGAACTGATGGTCCGAAACTCAGAGAACAATCAGCAATACATTGACTCGCTCACCCTCGTGACACGAAGCGTCAGTTTTGCCTTACTGCTCATCCCGGCGATGAGTATGGTACGTGGTTATTTCCAGGGACATCAAGACATGGCACCGACGGCAATCTCACAAGTGGTCGAACAGATTGTACGCATCCTGTTCCTCCTCAGTGGAACGATGCTCGTCTTGTTCGTCTTTGCGGATTCAAACTTCATTCAACCGATTGCCAATGCCCTCGGAGGGACGCAATCCGTTGAAACGACTGAATTGAACGGATTGAAAGTCATCGCGGTCACGATTGCGACGTTCAGTGCGTTCATCGGGGCAATCGGTAGTTTCGCCGTGCTCATCATGTATTGGAAGCGTCGGAAGGACATTCATCGTCAGACAGAGAATCCAGCGGGCACACCGGTTCGCTCGATGAAATCGTTATTGCTTGAATTGCTTAGCTATTCGATTCCAATCGTGATGGTCGGGGTATCGACCCCTCTCTATCAATTGATTGACCAATTGACGATGGTCAATACGTTGCTCAGTACGGGTGCGACCGTTTCTGAAGCAACGTCGGCGTATGGCTTTTTGACCGGGAACGCCCATAAAATTGTGTTGATTCCAGTCTCTGTCGCGGCGAGTGTATCGATGGCGACGATCCCGCTTGTGACTCGTTCGTTCACGACGGGGGACATGCAAAAAGTTCGAAATCAAGTAAACCATATTTTCCAAGTCTCGTTCTTCGTAACGATTCCTGCGGTCATTGGTCTCGTAGCACTTGCGGAGCCATTGTTTGGCACCTTGTTCCCGGGTGACCGTGAAGGATGGGTATACTTGTTCCACTACGCACCAAGTGCATTCTTCTTGGCCTATTACTCGGTCGCGGCTGCGATCCTCCAAGGGATCAACCGTCAGTACTTCACCATCTTTGCCACATCGATGGGACTGTTGACGAAACTTGCATTGAACGTACCGCTCGTCTATTGGCTCGGCGGAATCGGAGCCGGGTACGCGACCATCGCTGGATACATCGTGGCCATTATTCTCATGGTATGGATGATTCAACGAACGCTCCACTTCCCGTATAAGCAACTGCTTCGTCGCACCATCTTGATGTTCTTGATGGGTGGGGCGATGTTCGCTGCCGTCTTCCTCTCTCTTCTCGTTACAATGAATGATGAGGCGAGTTGGGGGAACGACATTTTTGCGACAATCGTGGGAGTGACAATCGGCGTTCTCGTATATGGATACCTCGGGTGGCGGAGCCATCTCGCAGGGAAATTACTAGGGAAACGCTTTGAATATCGGAGGAACGGATAATGCGAATTGATAAATTGCTATCGAACATGGGATATGGTTCACGAAAAGATGTAAAAATCTTATTGAAACAAGGGGCAGTGCGAGTCGATGAGACACCTGTAAAAGATGCGAAACGGCACGTCGACCCAGCATCAGAGAAAGTCACGGTGTTCGGGGAAGTGGTTGAGTATCGTCCCTACATCTATTTCATGATGAACAAGCCGGAAGGGGTCATCAGTGCGACTGAAGATCAAGTCGAGACGACAGTCATCGAGTTGATTGATCCAGAGTATGCCCATTATGACCTCTTCCCGGTCGGTCGTCTCGATAAGGATACGACGGGACTGCTCCTCATCACGAACGATGGCGCGTTCAATCATGCGCTCATGTCACCTCGCAAGCACGTCGACAAAGTATATATCGCCGAGGTCGACGGGGAGATGACAGTAGAGGATATCAAGACGTTCGCGAATGGGGTCGAGTTAGAGGACGGATATACGACGAAGCCGGCCCGTCTTGAAATACTGAGCAAGAGCGGACGTCGGTCGGTCATTCGCCTCACGTTGTCTGAGGGGAAATATCACCAAGTGAAAAGAATGGTCGCGGCGGTCGGCAAACATGTCGAACGATTGGAGCGTGTTCAAATCGGAAAGTTAGAACTCGATGAGACGCTTGAGCTCGGGGCATATCGTGAGTTGACGGAAGAAGAAGTTCAACTGTTTCTTCAATCATAAGAAGATGAGAGAATCTGTCTGATGGGCAGGTTCTTTTTTATGAGATGAAAAAAGAGACCTGAACGCCAGGTCTCTTGAATATACATATACAATTCAGTTTGCCGTCTTGAGTGAACGTTTTGATGAAGTCCACGTGCCACGGCTAGGGCTCTCCACAAGGTTATTGTACTCAAGTACGTTCAAATCACGTTGCACGGTACGTGACGTGATGCCGAACTCTTCTACTAGTTCTGAAGTGGTAACGGATTCCCTTTCATTGATGAACAAATAAATGGACTTGATGCGAGTTAACATCCGATCTGTTGAGCCTTTCATTGGATAACCTCCCAATGTGTAGAATAATGATAAACCATACCTACAGACGACAAAATGAAATATAAAATTGTTATTTTCTAAAATTACACCTTTAGTATACCGCTCTTGAGCAAAAATGCAAGTGGAAAGCACGAACAATCTGTTTGTAAAGATTTGATTATGAACGTAAATATCGAATGAAGATTATATTTTTACATTGAAAAGAAGCTGAAACACGAACGAAAAAAACTTTTCTAAATGAATGTTCGTCTTTCATACATTTGGATATACTAGTAAGGGAGAGAACATTCGCAAAAGGGGAGATGAACATGAATTGGAGACAGGAAGTCGACAATCGTAAAGACGCATTTTTAGAAGATTTGAAAGGGTTACTTCAAATCCCTAGCGTACTCGATGAATCGAAAGCTGCGCCGAACATGCCGTTTGGTCCGGAGGTTCGTCAAGCGCTTGACTACATGTTTGAAATCGGTGAGCGAGATGGATTTAAAACAAAAGACGTCGGAGGTTATGCGGGACATTTGGAATATGGAGACGGGGAGGAAATCGTCGGCATCCTATGTCACCTTGACGTCGTCCCAGCAGGGGAGGGATGGACGTATGGCGCGTTCAACCCGACCATCACGACTGATGGGAAAATTGTGGCACGCGGAAGTAACGATGATAAAGGGCCATCTATGGCTGCATACTACGGGCTACGAATTGTCAAAGAGCTCGGGCTACCACTTTCAAAGCGGGTCCGTTTGATTGCAGGTTGCGATGAAGAGAGCGAATGGCGCTGTGTCCGCGAGTATTTCAAACAAGAACAAATGCCGACGTATGGATTTGCGCCAGATGCGGATTTCCCGATCATCAATGCTGAAAAAGGGTTGTATGATGGTGTGTTGACTCAATTACCGATTCAACGTGTACCAGGTTCTGCCTACCATCTCGTGTCATTCACGAGTGGGGAGCGTCCGAATATGGTGCCGGACTTCGCGAAAGCCGAATTGAAGACGGATGAGGTACTCGAGGAGAAGTTCGAGGCCTATCTCGAAAAATATGAAGCGGACGGAACGTGTGAATACGACCGTGGCACATATACGTTTACGATGAAAGGAAAAGCGGCGCACGCGATGGAACCGGATAACGGGGTCAACGCGGCCTACGTCCTCGCTGGATTCTTGTTACATCTTCCACTTGATATTCAAGGCGAGCGCTATGTTGAATTCGTTCGTCACGTATTCGCCGATTCTCGTGGGATTTCGCTTGGGATTGAAGCGAGCGATGAGACGGGCGACTTGACGATTAATGGCGGTGTCTTCCGATACAATGAAGAAGAGCGTACGGCGACGGTCAACATTCGCTATCCGTATACGGCCAAATTCGAAGAACGGTTACAAAACCTACGTGAAATCGCTTTGTCATTTGGGTTCGAGTTGAAGACCCGTCAACATATGCCGCCTCATCATGTGGCAGAAGATCACCCACTCGTGAAGACACTAGCAGGCGTGTACGAGCGTCAAACGGGAGAACATGCAAACTTGATGGCCATCGGAGGCGGAACGTATGCACGTTCGCTCGAGGCAGGTGTCGCATTTGGCGCATTGTTCCCAGGTGCTAAAGATGTGGCGCATCAGGTCGATGAATATATGGAGATAGAAGATTTATTACGTGCCGCGGCAATCTATGCTGAGGCCATTTACGAGCTCGCTAAATAAGAAACAAGGAGAGCTGGCTGGTATAGTCGGCTCTCTGTCCTTTAGGAAGGAAGTTATCATTGGATTCGCAAAAAAGATTGTTTCAGTCTGTATACGTCGCGATATTCTTCGCGCAAGGGGCATTGATCCCTTATATGACCTTATACTTTTCACAAACTAAGTTTGGGTTGACACCTAGCCAAGTCGGGATTGTGGTGGCCATCTTACCGATTCTATCCATCGGCGTGCAACCATTGTGGGGGATGTTGACCGACCGGACGGGGAGAGTCCGTGCCTGGTTGATTTTGGCGATGCTGAGCGCCGCACTCATTTCTCTCACGTTTTTAGTGGCGACCTCTTACATTTGGATTGTCATACTTATGGTGATTTGGTCCGTTTTCCAATGTGCTCACATCCCGCTTGTGGACATGATGACACTCGACTATACGACGCGTTCGAAAGTTGATTACGGTGCAATTCGACTCTATGGCTCAGCGGGATTTGCCATTGCCGTCTTTGCAATGGGACGAATATCTGATAGCACGTGGGGACTAGCTAGTACATTCGTGTTGAGCGCTGTTTTACTAATACTTGGCAGCGTATTTGTTCGAATGATTCCTGAGAAAAGTTCGATTCGCGATGTGACGTTGGCGCCGCTCTCATGGACGGCTGTTTGGAACAAACGCTTTGTGTTCTTCTTATGTGGTGGGATGCTCGTCTTCGGACCGATTTATGCGAATAACTATTATTTCGGCCTTTACGTGACAAACAGCGGTGGCTCGACGACGTTGGTCGGAACGCTATTCCTCGTGGCAGTGTTATTTGAAATCCCGTTTATGAAAGTGGCGTCCCAATTGGTTGAACGCTATGGAAACGTCAGCGTTCTTGTCGGGGCGGCTATCATTTCGGCAGTTCGGAACGGGGTACTTGCGTTAGAACCACCGATTTGGGTTGTGTGGCTCCTTGCGATTGCACAAGGTCTCGTCGTTGGACTTTTGATTCCCGTCGCACTTCAATTCGTTCGGACGCTCGTCGATCGGCAAGTTTCCTCGACGGCCATCGGGGTATATATGGCATTGACGTCCGGGCTTGCGACAGCTGGATTTAATATGCTGAGTGGTAAAATCATTGAACTTGACGATATTTTAGGCGTGTTTTGGATGTATACCATCGTCACGGCACTAGGAGCGTTGATTTGGATCGAAATGTCACGTCGCACCCTGAAAGGATGAATGAGATGAGTACGCATTACTTTATTGCGATTCCCATTGAAGCGACTGAATTGGTTGACGTACAGCAAACCATCTTACCTTATTATTCGTATCGAAGAATCTATCGACCGGAAGAGTTCCATATGACAGTGCAATTTTTAGGAAGCGTGGATGGGGATGAATTAGACGAAGTAAAAGAAATCACGCGTAGAATTTGTGAGAAAACATTACCATTCACGTTGGAGTTTCGAGCCATCGACCATTTTGGGCGACCAGATCGGCCCCGCGTTTTGACCATCGTTCCGGATGACTCCGAACCCCTTCAACGGTTGGCGCATACCCTCCGCCATGAACTAGTTGATGTGATTCCAAGATTGGACCGGAAGTCGTTTGTCCCTCACGTGACGCTCGCTAAAAAATGGGGCGAAGGGGAGCGTGTCCCATACGTCCCCCCTGAATTTCACGCGACGGAATCAGTAGAAGAATTAATTTTATATGAAGTACAGCCGACTCATACACCTGCTTACCGAGCAGTAGACGTATTTCCGCTAAGACGGCCAGAGGAGGATATATGGCAATCCCGGTTAAAATTTTTGACGTAATCTCAAAATATGAACGTGATGTATTAGATCAATATAATCGTTATTTGGAATATGTGGAATCCGATACGGCACGTCTACAGCGCCTTCATGAAAACAATCGCTTAAACCCGGTCGAAGTGCTCGAAATTGAACGACCGTGGTGGAAGTTTTGGGCGAAGACGGAACGAATCGAATTGGAGCCGAAGCCGCTCTCTGAATCACAATATCAAAAGTTGTTACGAGAGCGCCGGCATATCCAAAAGCTTCAATTCGCTTGCGAAGGGGTGCTTGAGACAGATTTACCGCATCTGGCGTTTATTCGTGACTTCGCTTATCGTGTGATGCGCACCGATTGGAACGAACGACACTTTTTCTTGTATCGACCGGTCATCGAATGGAATGGTGCGATGGTTGAATTGAGTCATGTCATCGTCGGACCGACGCACCTTTATATCGTAGAATGGCTTGAAGGCGATCGAAGCATCTATCACATATCGAAAGAGAAGACATGGGTTCATCAACCGCTGAAAGGGGAAAATACCCGTGTAGTGAACCCGCTGATTGCATTGACACGGACAGAGGAACTGATTCGTCAAGTTCTACCGCATTATGCGGGCGTACTACAAAAAGTCGTCATTGCGACAAATGGATATTTTGATAACGTTCCAAGTGTTCGATCGACCCAATATATCGGTCGTAATGAATATACGGAATGGATGAAACAAGTGAACGGTCGTGCACCGATTGTAAAAGCACAGCAGATTCGTGACGTTGCTACCATATTAGAAGTGACTGCCAAGTTGCCGTTTCGTCAATTCATGGATCAGTGATTGAGAGGAAGGGACGCATATGCATCACACACCAGATCAAAAGACCGCCTCACATGTGACCATCGAGAGCGCGTCTTTCGTATCATTTGAGACCATACAACTTGAGATTGTGCGCGAATATGAATCCGTTCCAGTACAAATCGAACAGAATGGACGCCCAGTCGACTATCTCGTCGAGCAACAGTTTGTGACGGAATCCGGGAAGATCGAACAAATCCTTCGTTTAAACGAACCAATCTCTTTAGAAACGTTGTACACCGTCTGCCATCCGGGTCATAAGACGACGGTTGTCGTACCACGAGAAATCGTCCGATCAGAGGAATTCGAACGTCGTTTCTCATATGATGGTCCACTCGGCGTATCGTTTACGCCGCACGGAATGGAAGTGACGGTATGGTCTCCGGTTGCTTTATCCATGTGGATTACAGTGCATGATGATACGAATCACAGAGAAATTGAGCGATTTCACATGAACCGCGGCGCACGCGGGGAATGGAGTGGTGAAATACCACAAGCGTTCCAAGGTATGTTTTATCGCTTAGAAGTGAAAACACCGGTCGATACGAGGCAAGTCGTCGATCCTTATGCGCGAGCCGTCAGTTTGAACGGTGAGTATGGCGTACTACAAGATGTCTCACGATTTGTCAATAAACAGGTCGAACGAGCCGCGCGCCCGCCTTTATGGAAGGCAACGGATGCCGTCATCTATGAACTGCACATCCGGGATTTTACAAGCCATCCCTCATCGATGAGTCAATTGAAAGGACTATACGGTGGGGTATCTGAAAAAGGAGTTCGGACGAAGGAAGGCAATAGTGCCGGACTCGACTATTTAAAAGAACTTGGCGTGACTCATGTCCAGTTGCTTCCTGTCCATGATTTTGGAAGTGTCGATGAGACAACGCGTATGCCGTACAACTGGGGCTATGACCCGATTCATTGGTTCGGACTTGAAGGAAGTTATGCCTCAAGACCGGATGTGCCGATGAGTCGTGTGTTCGAATATGCGACACTCGTCTCTGACTTGCATCAAGCTGGTCTTCGAGTCGTTACAGACGTCGTGATGAATCACATTTATATTCGAGAACAATCCCCACTCGAAGCGCTCGTACCATACTATTATTTTCGATACGAGCACGACGGGACGATAGCGAACGGAACCGGTGTCGGGAATGACACGGCGTCAGAACGCTATATGATGCGACGTATGATTGTCGACTTCGTGACGTATTTCGCAACAACCTATCAAGTGGATGGGTTCCGCTTCGATTTAATGGGGATTCATGATGTCGAAACGATGAATCAAGTACGGGCCGCGCTCGATAAGGTTGATCCCTCAATTCTCGTCTATGGAGAAGGGTGGGACTTGGCGACACCGCTTGGACAGTCATTGAAGGCGACGTCACAAAATGCTGCACGCATGCCTCGCATCGGACATTTCAACGATATGATTCGAGATGCGTTGAAGGGGTCGACGTTTAATGACAGGGAACGTGGATTCATCTCCGGGAATGAGTGGCGAGAGTGGGAACTTCGAGAATGTCTTACTGGAGCCGTCCACATTCCGAACGTAACGGTCGGTCGTTTCCCGAGTCCGACTTATTCCATCAATTATGCCGAAGCTCACGACAACTATACGATCTATGATAAGTTAATGTTGTCTTGTGAAGGAGTCGATGAAACGACTCGTCTTGCCATGCAACGTCTTGCTAATGCGGTCGTCATCACATCCCAAGGCATCCCGTTCATCCATGCCGGTCAAGAGTTTGGGCGGACGAAACAGGGTGTCGAAAATAGCTATAATTCACCCGATCACATCAATCATTTTGATTGGGATCTGCGTGACACACGAATCAAAGACATCGAGTATGTGAAGACGCTCTTGAAGTTGCGGCGACTCCATACATGTTTCCGGTATGATTCCAGACAAGAAGTCATTGACCATTTCACGTTTCTCCCATCGCCTCCTGGCGTCATTATCTATGAATTGACGGCCAGTCATTCTTATGATGCGTGGCAACGGGTACGCGTCTATGTGAACGGTACGTTCGACTCGCTTTCATTCGAGAGCGATGCGAAATGGAACGTATACGTTCAAGGAGAAAGGGCGAGTCTCGTTCCGCTCGCACGAAACCCAGCACACATTCAAGTCGAGTCGTTGTCAATGACGATTCTCGCGTGTTAAGATGTTGATTGTATCTCTTTAATTCAAGTAAGATTTGAGCGTGATGAATATGTATTCAGATATAGTCGGTGCGCTCGGGAAAGAGTGGACAGTCGCTTCAGCCGGAGGCATTACGGGCGAAGCGTATGTAGCGACGACGCGCCAACAGAAGATTTTTGTCAAACGAAATTCTTCTCCGTTTTTGGCGATCTTGTCAGCGGAAGGAATCGTACCAAAGCTTCTTTGGACAAAGCGAATGTTTAATGGGGACGTGTTAAGCGCCCAACAATTTATCGAAGGCCGCGAACTTTCACCAGAAGATATGAAACGACCTGATGTCGCGGCGCAACTCGGAAAGATTCATAACTCGAAAGAGCTATTATTCATGTTGCAACAGCTTAACCACACACCGGTGACGCCGCACTTGTTGCTCCGTCAGTGTGAGGCATATGAACAAGATGAAACAGACCCAATCATCGGAGAAGCCATTCAATGGCTAAAACACCATTTGCCAAAAGTCGACGAGCAAGAATTCGTCGTCTGTCATTCTGATTTAAACCATAATAATTGGATTGAGGATGAGAGCGGCCTACTCTACTTGACGGATTGGGATGATGCGATCATTGCAGACCGCGCGTTCGATTTGGCGATGGTTGTATATAGCTATATGGATGAAGTGGAGTGGGAGCATTGGTTCTCTCATTACGGGGTACGTGTCTCGAGTGAGCTCCATAATCGAATGCATTGGTATGCAATCGCCCAGACGATTCTGACAATCTATGGGGAAGAGAATGACTCTGCGCGAACTGAAGGATTTCATGTATTACGTGAGCTGATGGACGAGGCGTACGAACGAATCAATTAAAAGGGATGGCTGTTCGCCACCCCTTTTTGAATGTGTTAAATGTCATCTGGATTCATAAAGTAAGCCCAAACGAACGTTGCGATGACACCAGCAAAAAACGTCAGTGGAGCTGCATAAAAAATAAGGAACTGATCTAAAGTACTCATTGTATTTAACCTCCTTGTGAAGGATGATTCACGTTCATTAAACTATGATTTCGTGTATAATCGCAAGAGGACTGCTCGTCCGTAACGTGCATATTCCCATTAAACTTGAACATTTGATGAACGAAAGGTAGGATTTTCATGCGTTTACGACATAAGCCTTGGGCAAAAGAATATATGGAAGCTCAAGAACATGTATTTATTCAACATCCTGAACAGATGAAAGGTAACTGGAGCACTGAATTCGGGAATGACCACCCGCTCTTTATCGAGGTCGGTTCAGGAAAAGGACAATTTATTTTAGGGATGGCGAAACAACACCCGGATGTGAACTTCATTGCAATCGAGTTGTTTGAGAGCGTAGCCGTTTCCATCGTACAAAAATTAGTCGAAACCCCGATGCCGAACGTGAGAGTATTGACGGTCGATGCGAAACGACTCGTCGACTACTTTGAAGCGGGGGAAGTCGATCGCGTATACTTAAACTTCTCCGATCCGTGGCCAAAGACACGACATGCGAAACGACGTCTAACGTATAAGACGTTTTTGGCGACATATGAGGCGATTCTTCCGAAAGCAGGAGAGATTCATTTCAAGACGGACAACCGTGGATTGTTTGAATATTCGCTTCAGAGTATGAGTCAATACGGGATGTTCTTCACAGAAATTTCACTAGATTTACATGTCAATGAACCAGAAGATAATATTCGAACAGAGTATGAAGAGCGCTTTAGTGCGCTCGGTCAGCCGATTTACCGAATGGAAGCCGTCTTCCGTCCGAAAAATTGACACGCTTTTTTCTTATTTTAATAGTATTTTCTTCACACTTTTTTCTTTCTTCTTGGTACAATAGGAATGACGCTAAACTGGAATAAGAGAAGGGGGAACATGGGGATGTTGAAAAAAGCATGGGCAAGCCTGCTTGCAGTAATCTTCATTCTAACAATCGCACCAATGAATACCTCAGCGAACGAAGCGTTCTTAGACGCTCTCGAAGAGGATTTGAAAGCAACGCATTACGACTATAAAGAAGGAACAGCTGAAATCATCAAAGAAGAGACACTTCGCCATTCAAACGGCAACGAAGTCATCGCGGCTGTCGTAGAGCTCGATACGATTCGTGATGGGATCTTCATCACACGTAAAACCGAGTACCATTACTTTGATGCGACAGACAACAAGATTCTTACATCAGCGGATCTCGTAGAAGTAGAAGGAGCTTCAGAGTTTGCGGACGCGAACATCGACATGCTCGGTCAACAGATCGTCTATTGGTTACCGGTATTGGTCTTGCTTCTAATGATTGCGATTCCAGCACTCATTTTGTTCTTGGTCGTACCACGTTTCTATTCAACAAGTTCATATATGAATGCCGTATATGAAAAGAATGACAACCCAAGATAAGACATGAAAGTACCCCGTTCAAGAGAACGGGGTACTTTTTACTGTTGTTTTAACTGTCCGACGATATCAGTTAGTGACATCCCATTTCCTGAAGAAACGGAGGCGATAAAGGCACTCTCGACAATTGGACCATCGAAAAATTCGACATGTTTGTCACCTTCGTACATATCGATGGCGAGTTCCGCATTCATTGTCGCCGATCCGATATCACTGAGGAGAAGTGCTTCTCCTTCGATCTGATCGAGCGCTGATAAGATGCGATTCACGTCCGTTCCGATAGCGCCATCCTCAAGGCCACCAGCTAGATGAATGGGCACGGACGGTGCCATTTCCTTCATCAAATCTTGGATGCCTTCCGCAATTTTTTCGCTGTGCGAGACGATGATCAATTCAACGATGTCAATCGACCTCCTTCATAATCGCGGCCAAAAGGATTGAGCTAGAAAGGGCACCCGGATCAACGGTTCCGCGAGAGTTTTCTCCGAAATAAGAGGCTCTTCCTTTCGTGGCCACCATATCTTCTGTTTTTTGGACAAGTGCGTCTAATTTCTGTTTATAATCTTCCCCTTGTTGGACTTGCTCGAGGAACGGGTCCCACACGTCGACCATCGTTTTTTGGCCGACTTCCGATTTCCCTCGTGCTTTGATAGAATTCGAACCTTCCTGAAGTGCCTCCTTGAGTAAGCCAAAGTCCGCTTCGGTCGCATCCCCGAACTTGTTTGCCATCTTCACGAAAGCTGAACCGTATAAAGGTCCGGCCGCACCGCCGACTTTCGACATGAGGGTCATCCCGACCTTTTTACTAAGTGCTCCAAGAGAATCATAATCCTCATCTAAAATTGTAGCGACCGCATCAAAACCACGAGACATGTTGATCCCATGGTCACCGTCGCCGATGGCCCGGTCTAAATCGGTCAACGTATCCTTTTGCTCTTCGATGCCAACTTGTGCGTCGCGTAACGCCTGCTTCATCCGATCAATCGTCAACATAAACCAAACACCTCATTTATTAAATTTTGAATCCGAGTGCTGCTGAAGGAGCGTCGAGATACGTCGTCATCTCATCATCGAGAGGGAGTAACGTGATGGAGAACCCATGCATCTCGAGTGAAGTCATGTAGTTACCGACATACTTTCGTTTGAGGGTATATCCAGCAGCTTCAAGTTTTTCTGCAACGAAATGATACGTCACATACAGCTCAGATAGTGGCGTTCCACCCATTCCATTCACCATGACGGCAACTTCTCCTGGCTCGACTTCTTTTTTCAGGTGACTGAGGAGGTCGTCGACGATTTGGTCGACATCACTCGTCGGTTTCCGTTCAACACCTCGTTCCCCGTGAATCCCGATGCCAATCTCCATCTCTTCCTCGTTCAAGTCGAACCCAGGTTTACCGCTCACCGGCATATAACAAGGTTCGACTGCCATCCCCATGGAGCGAACGTGAGACGCTACTTTCTCGGCGATGGATTTGACTTCTTCGAGTGACTTCCCGCTAGCAGCGGCAGCTCCCGCGATTTTATGGACGAAGACGGTTCCGGCAACCCCTCTGCGATCTTCTTTGTTCGAAATGGCGACGTCATCTGCGACGACGACGTGGTCGACTTTGATGCCGTCTCCTTCGGCCAGTTCTGCGGCGAGCTCAAAGTTCATCACGTCGCCGGAATAGTTTTTCACAATCAAGAGAACGCCGTTTCCACCGTCAGCTGCTTTGATTCCTTCAAGCACCATGTCCGGAGTAGGAGAGGTGAACACTTCCCCACAAACTGCCGCATCGAGCATACCGTCCCCGACATATCCGGCGTGTGCTGGCTCGTGACCACTACCGCCTCCAGAGACGAGACCGACTTTTCCAGACTTCGCTCCTTCAGCCCGACAGATGACATTCACACCGTCGACTCGACCATACACTTCAGGATGGGCATGGACCATCCCTTCAACCATTTGCGATACGAGTTCACTTGCTTCACCGATTAGTTTCTTCACGCGAGATCACTCCTTTTTTAAATTGAAAACTACCAATTTCAATTTTCCACTCTTTCAAGGGAACTAAACAAAAAAACCGACGAATCATTCGTCGGTTTCGTATCATGCATATTCGAGTAATGCGCCAGTCTCAGAGTCGACTGTAAACTCATATGTTTTCTCTTCATCGTTCTCAAGAACCGAGATGCCACCTTTGTAGACGTCGTATTCACGACCGTCGTATGTGTAAATCTCCGGTGATGCAGAAATCCATGCCCCTTGGACATGACCTTTTGCTGAGAAAGCACGCTTCGTGTACTCTAAGGCGTTTTCTGCAGATAAGCTACGTTCATCTAAAGCTTTTTTCGTCATAAGTGCGGCAATGACGGCAACCCCGATTCCAATAAACCAATACCTTTTTTTCATATGACTACCTCCCCTTGAACTATGGCTATCATGTACATCGTACCAAAACCTGTACCCGAATGGAATGAAAAGCATTCGCATCCTGTCAAAACTTTTGTATATAATGAGACAAGAACGGTTAGGAAAGGATGATAAAAGATGGATCAGAAGACGAGAGATTTATTTAAGACGCTAACAGAACTCCCGGGAGCTCCTGGGTTCGAGTCTGAAGTTCGTCAATTTGTACGTGGACGAATTGAACCCCATTCAGATGAAATTGTCACGGATGGCATCGGATCAATTTTTGGAAAACGTGTCGGAGACGAGTCGGGACCGAAAGTCATGGTAGCCGGACATATGGATGAGGTCGCTTTTATGGTGACACGGATTACCGAGAACGGCATGCTTTACATACAACCACTCGGTGGCTGGTGGAGTCAAGTGCTCATGGCACAACGCTTCGACATCATCACGTCGAACGGTAAAATACCGGGTGTCGTCGCTTCGACACCGCCTCATTTGTTAGGACCAGATGCGATGAGTAAGCCGATGGACATCAAGCAGATGTTTATCGACATCGGAGCAGATTCTAAAGAAGAAGCAGAGTCATGGGGTGTACGTCCAGGGGTCCCTGCTGTTCCATCGAGCGCATTTACCCCACTTCATCACCCGAAAAAGATTATGGCCAAAGCTTGGGACAATCGTTATGGCGTCGGTCTTGCAATCGAATTGTTGGAGGAAACGACAAAAGCGGATCACCCGAACATCTTGTTCTCGGGTGCTACCGTACAAGAAGAAGTCGGATTACGTGGAGCGCAGACAGCATCTGAATTGATTCAGCCAGATGTGGCACTCGTACTCGATGCTTCACCGGCCAATGATGCTTCAGGAAGTAAAACGGAGTTCGGTCAGCTCGGTGAGGGAGCATTGATCCGAATTTTAGATCGCGTCATGGTCATGTCTCCTGAAATGCGTGATTTCTTACTCGATACGGCTTCAGACGAAAACATCAAGACACAATATTTCGTCTCACCAGGCGGTACCGATGCGGGGCGCGTTCACATGAGCGGAGAAGGGGTGCCGACAGCCGTCATTGGCGTCGCATCTCGTTATATCCATACACATGCTTCAATTCTTCATACAGATGACTATGATGCAGCAAAAGCGTTACTCAAAGCGTTAGTCAAGCGACTTGATCGTTCGACACTTGAAACGCTACGTCCATCTTGTTAAGTCAAACATTCCGTTCACTCGAAAGATGAGTGAACGGTTTTTTTGTGGATGTGCTTGCTATTTCATGAAAACGTCTTATACTGATAAAGGTGTTTATACATGTATATTACTTATGACAAGACACTTGTATAAGGGTAAGGAGGATATGTTATGTTCAAGAAAAAAGGAATCTCATTGAGCCCGTCGCTTTATTTTGTGACGGCGCTAAGTTATATGGCACTAGGTTTGTTTAGTACATTAATCATCGGTCTGATCATGAAAACAATCGGAGGTCAGCTCGAAGGGACGACATTCACAGGGATGAGTGCCACATTGATTCAAATCGGGGATGTTGCCATGAGCTTGACCGGACCGGCAATCGGGATTGCCATCGCCTATGCGCTAGAGGCGCCACCGCTCATTTTGTTTTCTGCGCTCGTTGTCGGGGCATTTGGATATGAGTTCGGCCCGGCAGGAAGCTACGTTGCGACAATTCTTTCGGTCGAAGTCTCAAAACTCGTCTCTAAATCGACGAAGCTAGATATTCTAGTGACGCCGTTCACTACGATTGCCGTAGGCTATTTCACAGCAACGTATATCGGCAAGTATGTCGGCCTGTTCATGACGCAACTCGGTGGTTGGATTGAATGGGGGACGGAGCAACAGCCGTTGTTCATGGGAGTGGTCGTCGCGACATTGATGGGACTTGCGTTAACGGCACCGATTTCAAGTGCTGCCATCGCATTGATGCTCGGTTTGAATGGGATTGCCGCTGGTGCAGCGACTGTCGGTTGTGCGGCTCAGATGATCGGGTTTGCCATCACGAGTTATCGTGATAACGGAGTCGGTGGGGCGATTGCTCAAGGGATTGGCACCTCGATGCTTCAAGTCGGGAACATTGTGAAAAACCCTTGGATTCTCCTTCCGCCGACAATGGCCGGTGCTGTATTGGCACCAATCGCGATTCTGTTGTTTGAACTGGAAAGTGTCGCTGCGGGGGCGGGCATGGGAACAAGTGGGCTTGTCGGTCCAATCGTCATGCTCGAAACAATGGGCTTTACTTGGTACACCTTTCTCGTCGTCATTGGTTTCCTCATAATCGGACCAGCTCTATTGAGCTACGCGGTATACGCAGTCTTGCGAAGAACTGGTCGGATTCAACCGAATGATTTAAAAATTGATTACTAAAGAAGAGCAACGTTTCGAGGAACGTTGCTCTTTTTCATCCAATTCCGAACCACATTTTCACGGACTCAACCGTCTCACGAGGGACGCGGAAACTGATTAAGAATAACATGAGCACAATCACGTAAATGGGGATCAAGAAACGCTTTCGAACGATGGGCAAGTGACGTGTCAATTTCTTGAGATATTTTTCGAGCACATAAATGACGGCGAAACCGACAACGAGCCAAATCAAGATCTCTAGTCTCGTTTTATCAGTGTCAATAAACAAGTAGCCGTATCGCAAAATGGCAAGCATTCCAAATACACCGACCATCTGTTCAAGAGGGTGCTTCATTTCAGGGTTTAACGTTTCGCGTGTTAATTTCATTCAGCTTCACCTGTTTCAACTAGTTTCGGCTTTGATTATAACAAACAGCAGAGCAGAATGTGTGACTTGACTTATGCTATTATAAGTGAGGAAAAAACGAACAGGAGTGATAATCATGAAACGACTATCAACAATGGCAGAATATATCGAAGCAAAAGAATCGAAAAGTGTCCTTATGTTTTCGGCGACATGGTGTGGAGATTGCCGATTCCTTGACCCATTCATGCCAGAAATCGAAAAGAAATTTGAAGCATGGACGTTCTATTACGTCGATCGTGACGAGTTCATGGAACTTGCGCAAGAACTTGATATTTTTGGCATCCCAAGCTTTGTTGCGTTTGAAAATGGCAATGAGGTTGATCGCTACGTCGGTCGTGAACGGAAGACGCCGGAACAGGTTGAAGCTTTCTTGAACGGATTAGGGTGAGCCTTTATGGAACGGAATGAGTTAAGACGTTATCTAGAATCGCATTTTAATGAAGAATACCGTACTTCTTACGATCGTGAGAATGAGGTGCTGCGCGTCGAGCGGAAATCTGACCGTTTTGGGGTCAATATTCGCCTTGCGCCGATTGTGGCAAAGGCAAAGACACGCGGTAAGGTTGCCGTCGATGAAGTCATCGAGTATATCGAATCGGCGATGAAGGCGGACGATCACATCTCCCTCACGGGAAATGAAGATGGCATCTATCCGGTCATTCGCTCGAACTCCTTCTCGAAGACGACAAAAAATGGAGAAGCACTTGTTTTTACTCCGCATACGGCCGAGACCGCGATTTTTTATGCGCTGGACCGCGGGAACGGGTATCGATTGATTGAAGAACGCCACCTTTCGGATGAGATGACGCTCGACCGCATCGAAGGAATCGCCCGTGAGAATGTGAAAAAACTACCGACCGAGATGAAGCAAGACGAAGTGGCTGGGAATCCCTTCTACTTCTTATCAACTCGCGACGGCTACGAGGCGTCTCGTGTGTTAAATGATGAGTTTCTCCGGATGATGGAACGACGGATTGAAGGGGATATGCTCGTCGGTGTCCCACATCAGGATGTGATGATCGTTGCGGACATTCGAAATGACCAAGGGTATGATGCGATGCAGCAATTGATGTTTGATTTCTTCACAAATGGTCGGATTCCTATAACTGCACTCGCCTTTCACTATGAGGCGGGGGAACTTGAACCGATTTTTATTGTCGGAAAAAAGACCCCGCCATCGAACACATAATCTGATAAAATAAGTGAGATGAGTTTGAAAGAAGGGACGTAGGAACGTATGCAAATGAATGTGTTTTACAACCGAGAAGGAATCGGTGATGTACTCATGGTGTTGTTGAAAGAAGGAGAAAGACATCATCAATCTGTCGAGCGGACGGGAGATGTGGCAATCGTCAAGTCAGCAGACGGGGAAGTGAACGGGTACAACCTGTTTCAAGCGAGTCAACATGTTGATGTGACAGGATGGAATGGTCCGGTTGAGTTGACAGTAGGATTAGTGGAGCAGTTGCAAAGCATCTTGAATGACAACAGGATTGAAGAGGATTTTTCGTGGGTTGACGTGACACCGAAGTTTGTCGTAGGTTATGTCGAAAGCGCAGTGAAGCACCCGGACGCTGACAAATTGTCGATCTGCCAAGTTCAAATCGACCAAGGGACTGTTCAGATTGTATGTGGCGCACCTAATGTAGCAACCGGACAAAAAGTCGTTGTCGCAAAACCGGGTGCGGTGATGCCGACTGGTTTGATTATCCGTCCATCTGCACTCCGTGGTGAAAGTTCACACGGGATGATTTGTTCTGCCCGTGAATTAAACCTTCCGAACGCCCCGCAAGAAAAAGGGATTTTAGTATTAGATGACGAATATGAAGTAGGTACAGCATTTAAAATCGGTCGCTAAATTCGACCGATTTTTTGTTAAATATGGATTGAGTGAAAAAGCGAGGAATCAAGTATGGATGCATATGAACGTTCACTGAAGCAACAAGCAGAGCGAATCAAACGAGAACTGTCGAAAGAAGGACAAAAAGGTTCCCCTCCGCCAAAGGTAGAGATAACCGAGGAATTTATTCCGTCAGACGTCCCGTCACCGATTTATGGATATGCTCGTCCGAAACCAAAGATTGTCCTTCCGGTCGAACACTCTCCTGAAACGAGAGATGCGTATGATTCAGCGATGGAATCTACTCATTCTGCGACGGAAGAGCTGAACCGAGAGTCATCTACTGAAACCGTCTCTGAACCTGAATGGAGTGAAGAGTCCAACGAGCTGATTTCCGGGGAAATTGAAATTGAAGACAAATCGATTCTTGGTGAAGTTTCGATTCTTGATAATGGCTTTTCATCTGTTTTTATGCAATCAACAGATCTATCTCGTTCAAAAAAGGAGACAGTCGTGGAGGCTCAACAAGATGCCGCTCCTCAAACTGACCTAGATATTGATGGATTGGCGGAACAAATTGGTCCGTCGATCGAGCAGATTGCAGAAACATTACAAACACCATCTGAACAGCAAGGAATGCCTTCTGACACAGATTTGACACCATCGGTTCAAGTCTCATTTAAAGCGGATCAACCGCCTGTGAATGTGATGATGACGCCAAAAGATCGGATGGCGATGTACCGTAGCCGACGACTTGCACAAAAAAACAATAATCTGTAATAGCACGATTCTGTGAGTTTTGCTATAATGACAAAGGTTTGTCGCATTTTGACGAGCCGCAATGAATTAGGGGGGCTATTTACAGATGAACCGTTATCACTTCGTCGGAATTAAAGGAACGGGCATGAGTCCTTTAGCTCAAATTTTATTTGATATGAACAATGAGGTCCGTGGATCGGACGTTGAAAAAGCATTTTTTACAGAAGAAGCATTGAACCGTAAAGGGATTGAAATTTTGCCATTCGATCCTGAAAATATTTCGGAAGACCAAATCGTTGTGCAAGGAAACGCGTTCAGTGATGATCATCCAGAAATCGTGCGTGCACGTGAACTCGGATTGACGATTTATAAGTATTATGAGTTTTTAGGTGAACTCGCGAACCATTACACGAGTGTCGCTATCACCGGGTCACACGGGAAGACGTCAACGACGGGATTACTTGCACACGTCATGCGTGGAATCGAACCGACATCGTTCTTAATCGGCGATGGCACGGGAGAAGGAGTGGCGGATTCGAAAAACTTCGTCTTCGAAGCTTGTGAGTACAAGCGTCATTTCTTATACTACCGTCCAGACTACGCGATTATGACGAATATCGACTTTGACCATTCGGACTATTTCTCTGGTCTTGATGACGTCATTGACGCTTTCCAAGAAATGGCGAAACAAGTGAAGAAAGGAATCATTGCTTGTGGCGATGACGAAAATCTTCAACAGATTCAAGCCAACGTGCCGCTCGTCTATTATGGTTTCGGGGCGCACAATGATTTCCGTGCTGAACAGGTCACATCGACAGAAAATGGAACGACATTTGATGTCTTTTTACGTGATGACTTCTACGGAACGTTCCGGATTCCTGGATATGGAGACCACAGCGTGTTGAATGCGCTTGCCGTCATTGCGACATGTGACTACGAGAACTTGCCGAAAGAATTGGTAAAAGAACGTCTTGAAACGTTCAACGGTGTAAAACGCCGATTCAGTGAATCGATGTTAAACGATCAAGTGCTTGTCGATGACTATGCGCATCATCCGCGTGAGATTAGTGCAACGGTAGAAGCAGCTCGGAAAAAGTATGGCAATCGAGAAGTCGTTGCAATCTTCCAACCACATACGTATACACGCTTGAAATCATTCATGGACGACTTTGCGACGGCATTGGCCGAAGCAGACACTGTCTATTTATGTGATATTTTCGGTTCAGCACGTGAACAAGAAGGGACGGTCACCATCGAAGACCTTCAATCACGAATCGAAGGAGCACATATCTTAAAACGTGGTGGTACAAGCGTGTTACGCAACCATGCCGATGCCGTGCTCTTATTCATGGGTGCCGGTGATATTCAAACGTATCAGCGCGAATATGAAGAAGTTGTAAAACTTGAAGCGTAAGTGTGAAAGGGAGACGAAAGTCTCTCTTTTTTATGTTTAGCCATCCAAAATCTCGGTAATAGTAGTATCGATGAATATGACAAAGGAGATGTTAGGAATGGCTAGTCAAGTTGCACTCAACACCTTAAACAAAGAAGTAGCGAACTATGGATTGCTGTTTGTAAAACTTCATAATTATCACTGGTATATTAGTGGACCGCATTTCTTCACGTATCATGAAAAACTAGAAGAACTCTATAATTTAGTGGCAGAACTCTACGATGATGTGGCAGAACGACTCCTTATGAATGACGGCGAACCATTTGCGACGATGAAAGAGTATCTCGAACATTCAACGTTAAAAGAAGGCGATCGTCATGCCGAGACAGATCAGATGATCAAAGATATCATCAGTGACTTCAAACAAATCCGTCAAGAGATGCAAGATGCGATGGAGAAATTTGAGGACGGCGATGAGGCGATTGAAGATACATTCGTTTCTCATATCGAGCGACTCGAAAAAGAAATTTGGATGATGTCTGCCGCCCTCGGGAAGAAAACAAAATTATAAATATAAAGAATGGTGCACCTGAAAAAGGCGCACCATTCTTTATATTATTTCAAGTTTTCTGGATTGAGCGGAAGCAACGCATCGATGACGAAACGTCCGTCTTTTCGGATGAGCAAATCGTCGAACCAGATTTCGCCGCCACCGTAATCCGGGCGCTGGATGTTGACGAGATCCCAGTGGACAGATGAGTTGTTGCCGTTATAAGCCTCATCATACGCTTGACCAGGTGTGAAATGGAAGCTTCCATCAATTTTCTCATCGAAGAGAATATCCTTCATTGGATGTTGGATGTATGGGTTCACACCGATGGCGAACTCACCGACATAACGCGCACCTTCATCCGTGTTGAACACCTCATTGATCCGTTCTGTATCGTTCGCTGTCGCATCTACAATCTTCCCGTCTTTAAACGTCAACTTTACATTCTCGAACGTGAAGCCTTGATATGGAGATGGCGTATTGTATGTGATGACACCATTGACCGAGTCTTTGACCGGTGCTGTGAACACTTCACCGTCCGGAATGTTCATCTGACCAGAACACTTGATGGCTGGGATATCTAAAATCGAGAATGAAAGATCGGTACCTGGTCCTTTCAATGTCACGTGATCTGTCTTATTCATTAACTCGACTAGCGCATCCATCGCACGGTCCATTTTTCCGTAATCGAGTGTACAGACATTGAAATAGAAGTCTTCGAACGCTTCTGTCGATTTTCCAGCGAGTTGCGCCATCGATGGAGATGGATAGCGGAGAACGACCCATTTCGTTCCTTTAACACGGTCTTCGGTATGCATTTTCCCAAGTGTGGCACCGACAAGTTTTTGCTGTTCGCTTGGAACGTCTGACAACTCGTTAATGTTATCACCAGCACGTAAGCCGATGTAGGCATCCATTGCTTGCATCTGTTTACGTTCGATGTCGGCCATCAGTTCGAGTTGTTCACGGCTTGCGCCTGTATACAACTTACGTAAGATACGGCTCTCTTTTAAGAGAACGAAAGGATGTCCCCCTGCTTCGTATGCCTTTTCGACGAGTGCTTCAACGAGCGACTCTTCGACGCCGAAGTTCTCAATTAATACCTTTTCCCCCGGTTGTAGCTTGACGGAATAATTGATTAAACCGTCAGCTAATTGTGTAATTCTTGGATCTCTCACACGATCACCCCTAATTTTTTTTATGAATTTCTATTTTAGTGTAATCGAAAACACAAAAACGGGTAAAGGAATAATCAGACCGAATGGCGAAAACGGTTGTAGCAAATCTTTTCAGTCATAATGGTGCTATAATGAAACAAGAAACGATTGAATAGGAGGAATGGATTGAATGGAGATCACATTAGGAGGCATCGCTGGGCTAATTGCGGCGCTCGCGTTTGTCGTACTCGTCATCTTCTTGGCGCGTGTCTTGTCGAATGTAAATCGTACACTCGGAAGCGTCGCCAATACGACCGAAAATTTAGAACGCCAGCTCGATGGAATCACGATGGAAGTGACGGCGCTCTTACATAAGACGAACCGTCTCGTAGACAACGTCGAAGAAAAAACAGAATTGCTCGCACCTGTCGCTCATGCGCTTGATGAGCTAGGGACATCATTGAACGAGGTAACCGAGTCTGTTCGTACCGTCTCGACTTCTGTCCATTCGGCAGCGGACGAAAACAAAGAACAGATTGCGCAAGCCGTCCGATGGGGATCGGTTGCGGTCGAATTGTTCAAGAAGAACAAACCTGAATCTTCTACTACAAAAGAACGTCCACGTCGTCGCACACGACGCGAGAAGAAAGCAGAAACACCTGTATCACCTGATTTGATTCAAACGGATGATACGATCAAATAAGTTAATCTCGGGGAGGAACTCACACATGACAGACCAAAAGCAATCAACAGAACAGAATCAATCAAGTAGCGGATTTTTGACGGGTGTCATTCTCGGAGGGATTGTTGGAGCGGCAGTCGCGTTATTGACGTCTCCGAAAAACGGACGTGAAGTACGGACGTACCTTGATGAGAAGACGTCAACATCGCGAGAGCGCCTGACTGTCAAATCGAAAGAGATGCGTGAGAAAGCAGAACCGGTCGTAGGGGAATGGATTAAAGTGGCGAGCGATAAGGCGGCACCTGTCCTCAATATCGTAAAAGATAAGGCACGCGAAGCTGCAGAATTGAAGCAACAAATCGATGAAGATGAGCTTTCGATTGAAGAGGCGATGGAAAAAGCAGATCAACTCGTTGCGGAAGCAGAATCGGAAGTGAAGGAACAGATGGACCGCGCGGCTGAAGAAGAAAAGCCATCGAACGCATCGGATTCAGAGTCTGACGATTCGCTCGAAGCACCTGTCAATGAGTTGCTCGACGAGGAATCGAAAGAAGAACTAGAAGATTTAAAGAAAGACTTAAAAAAAAATGAGTAATTCGTAAGGACCGAATGGATTCGGTCCTTTTTTGGTGATTTTGTGTCGTAGAAGGTTTCCTTATGACAAAGCGCACAAAGTTCGATATAATTAGGAATCTGGAAAGAACGGCTTAGGAATGAGAGGGAAACTATGAGTCCACAAGATCAATTGAATCGATTACGTCGAGAAATGGATGAATTGAACCATGAAATGCTCGACTTGCTTAGTCGGCGCGGTACACTTGCCGTCGAAATTGGAAAAATTAAACGTCTTCAAGGTGTCGAACGTTATGATCCGGTCCGAGAGCGAGAGATGCTTGATTTTATTGCCGCATCAAACCAAGGGCCGTTTGAAACGTCACGTCTTCAACATATCTTTAAAGAAGTCTTTAAAGCGTCTGCTGAATTACAAGGAGAAGATCGAGATAAAACGCTTCTCGTTTCGCGTAAACGTCAACCGGAAGACACGTTGGTCCATATGAAAGATGTGACGATCGGAAACGGCCGTCCACAATTGATTGCAGGACCATGTGCCGTAGAGTCTTTCGAACAAGTGAATGCGGTCGCAGAAAAGCTTGCATTGTCTGGTGTTAAAATCATGCGAGGCGGTGCTTATAAACCGCGTACGTCACCTTACGATTTTCAAGGCTTAGGTTTTGAGGGATTGAAACTGTTAAAGACGGCAGCTGACCGACATGACCTACGAGTCATCACAGAAATCATGACTCCTGGCGCAGTGGAATCGGCGTTACCGTATGTTGACATCATTCAAGTCGGAGCTCGCAACATGCAGAACTTCGATTTGTTAAAAGAAGTTGGGAAAACAGACAAACCGGTCTTGTTGAAGCGCGGATTATCCGCTACAATCGAAGAGTTCATTTATGCGGCAGAGTACATTATGGCGAGCGGGAACAGCCAAGTCATCTTGTGCGAGCGGGGAATTCGAACGTATGAACGTGCGACACGCAATACGTTGGACATTACCGCTGTGCCGATTTTGAAGCAAGAGACGCATCTGCCTGTTATGGTAGACGTCACGCATTCGACCGGTCGTCGTGATTTATTGTTGCCAGCTGCAAAAGCGGCCCTTGCAATCGGAGCTGACGGTGTGATGGTAGAAGTGCACCCGAATCCGGCGATCGCCCTCTCGGACGCACAACAACAATTGGACTTCGATCAATTCGATCAATTTGTGGAAGGACTCACGGTCCAGTTTCCCCAACTTGATTTGGTGAAAAAGTAAGCTTTCCAAATGGAAACGTTTTATATCGCATGAAGACAGGGTAAATGGATGACAGATACCTGTCTTCCTTTTTTAAGACGTTTTATGAAAACTTTTTGAAAATCAGGACTTGTAGGAGGAGTAGTTTATGAATAGTAACAACGTAACAATCTATGATGTGGCACGAGAAGCCGGGGTGTCGATGGCGACCGTCTCTCGTGTCGTCAACGGAAACCCGAACGTCAAACCGACAACACGCAAGAAAGTACAGGATGCGATTGACCGTCTTGGTTATCGTCCGAACGCCGTCGCACGTGGACTAGCAAGCAAGAAAACGACAACGGTCGGTGTCATCGTACCGGATATCTCGAACATCTTCTTTGCCGACTTGGCGCGAGGTATCGAAGACGTGGCGACGATGTATAAATACAACATCATCCTTGGTAACTCAGATTCGAGTCGTGACAAGGAAGTCCATTTACTCAATACGCTATTAGGTAAACAAGTGGACGGTATCATCTTCATGGGTGGACGTTTGCATGAAGATCTCGTGGAAGAGTTCAAAAAATCACCAGTTCCAATCGTTCTCGCAGCGACATTGAACCAAGGATATGATCTCCCGGCTGTCAATATCGATTATGAGCAAGCGGCGTATGACGCGACTCAGATGTTGATCAACCACGGACATGACCGTGTTGGATTCATCACTGGACCACTCGAGCAACAAATCAATGGCGAGAAGAAATTTGCCGGTTATCGCCGTGCTCTTGAAGATGCAGGTCTTCCTTTCCATGAGAACGATATGATTCTCGGAAATTATACGTATGCGTCTGGTCTCGAGGCGATGCAAAAAATGTTGCAACGTGACGATTGTCCGAAAGCCATCTTCGCAGGGACGGATGAAATGGCACTTGGGGTCATCCATGCGATTCAAGATGCAGGTTACTCTGTTCCAAACGATTTCGAAGTCGTCGGTCACGATAACACGCGCCTCGCGACGATGATTCGTCCGAAGTTGACGACGGTCGTTCAACCGATGTACGATATCGGAGCCGTCGCGATGCGTCTCTTGACTAAGATTTTGAACGCGGAAGAAATCGAAGAGAAAAACGTCGTGCTTCCTCACCGAATCGAACGCCGTGACTCGCTTCGTCAGGACTAAAAGAAAAGCTGCCCGTTCATCCATTTTTGAGATGAACGGGCAGCTTTATTTATAAATAAATCGATTTTCGATCATTCGAGATGAACGGCCAAAAGGCACGCTTCGTGACTTCCCAATTCTTTTCTTCAATTTGTTGACGCCGCGGGATATGATCAAACGCGTAAAGAGAGTCGTCCCACCGAGTGGGTAACGGTTGACCAGCGACATCGGACCATTGCTCAATCCACTCGGTCGGGATATCTCCGGCATAGGGTGTCTCTCTCGTCAGACCGGCCCACACTTGTGCCCAGGCGCGAGGAACGGCTCGATACCAGTCATAGCCGCCGCCACCAAGTGCGACGAGACGACCATCGGTATACTCGTCTGCCATACGTGAAGCGATTTGGGGAATCTGTTCGAACGTCCGTATCGTTGATGCGAGATGGGTGAGTGGATCAAAGACATGGGCATCCGCACCATTCTGAGTCAGGATGATATCAGGTTTGAACCATTCGCACGCTTCACGTAAAACGGTCTCATAGCACGTCAAAAATGAGTCGTCTTGGGTGAACGCATCGACTGGTACGTTCCAACTATAGCCGTATCCTTTCCCATTCCCTCGCTCTGTCACCATTCCGGTACCCGGGAAGAGATAGCGACCTGTCTCGTGTATGGATAAAGTCATCACATCATCATCGTCATAGAAGAGCCATTGGACCCCGTCCCCATGATGCGCATCCGTATCTACATAGAGAACGCGCGACCCGTATTGTTTTCTCACATGTGCGATGGCGACGGCCGCATCGTTATAGACGCAAAATCCTGATGCTTTGCGCCGCATTCCATGATGTAGACCGCCCCCAACATGGAAGGCTCGCTCTGCTTTGCCGCTCGCAACTAGATCGAGCGCATGAATCGTCCCACCGACAAGCCGTGCGGCTCCCTCGTGTATCGTCGGAAAGATGGGAGTGTCTTCCGTACCGAGACCAAATTTATTCGCTTTCAGCGTAGAAAGTTCTCCTGCCGCCGCAGCTTGTACGGCTTCGATGTAGTCAAAGTCATGAACGAGCGCTAACGCTTCAACCGAAGCGAGTGGAGGAGACACACATTCCGATTTGGAGAGTTTTCCGGCTGCAATCAGAAGGGATGTCGTCAATTCCAGTCGTAACGGATTGAACGGGTGATCCTCATGAAAGCGATAAGACGTCTCGTCTTCGCCAAATATGTAAATCGGTCTCATCGTGACATCTCCGGACCGAGAACATCATACCCTTCACGTTTCAACCGTTCGATGATTCGGAGCGGGTTCATCGTCTGGACGCGGAAAGAGATGATACGTTTATACGGATCGCTCGTCGGATGAACGAAGACGTTGATGATATTGACGTTTGTTTTGGCGAGGAGTCGGGTCACTTTTTCGAGTGTGCCGGTCGTATTTTCGACGAGAATTTCAATTTGCGAACTCGGTTCGAGTGCGCCTGTCAATTGCACGAAGTAACGTAATAAATCGGTCTCTGTCAATACACCGACGAGTTTCCCTTGTTCGACGATGGGGAGACAGGTTAGCCGGTTTTCGTAAAATAACGCAGCTGCATCTTCAAAGAAATCGAATGGATGCGCTGTCGGTACCTCGGATCGCATGATGCTCGATACAGGGTTTTGAAAGTCTGCGTTTTCACTTTCGGGATGAAAGACGCTCGTCGCACCACTCAGCTCGAATTGGCCGACAATCCCGACGACTTGTCGAGCGGGATTTGTCACAATCAAATGTCGGACACGATGTTCACGCATTAATTTTGCGGCATGGGCAATCGTATTGGTCGGTTGAATCGTCACGACATGTCGATTCATCATCTGTTCGATTAACATGAAATCCCTCCTTAGTCGTACATAAATCGTCGGCGAAGACGAAGTGAATCAAAATGGTCGATTGATTCTTGTCGTACGTTTTTTCCGATACGAGCCATCAAACAGTTGGCAGGATGGGAGGCAATCTCAGGATCGTCTGTCGGGAAGAAAACAAGTCCACCGTGATTCATCATCTTCTCCATGACTTTTCGATAATCCCAAATCGAGAGTCCACTACCTTTCAAATCCCAGTGCCAATAATATTCGGTCGTCAAAATCAAAAAGTCATCCATATGTGGGTCCATCATCGATACTTCGAGTAATTGTTTCCCGATTCGTTGACCACGGAAGCGAGGACTCACCTCGATTGCCCCGAGTTCAAGGATGTATGGGTCGTTTCCTTCACTCCAACGCTCATACGGGTCAGGATAGAGGAAAGTCACGTATCCAATCACGAGATCGTCTTGCCTGGCGACGATGATTCTTCCTTCTTTTAACCCAGCAATATCGACGAGTGCTTCGTGCTGATCTTCCGGTTCACGAAAAGCTGTCAATCCTTCATCAAGACGATACGTCTGTAACACGTCAGGCGCCACCGGACCATCAATCGTGACGTCACCTTGTGAGGTCTGCCACACTTTTGAATGATATTGTTTTTCCATAGGGTCACCACCTTTTCCATCTCTTATTATAGCGCTTTCATCAAGCTGGAATCATCCTGTTTTGATGAAATTGGAAATTCATTGATTTGTCATAATTTTAACACTATACTGAAAGTGGTTATACCAATCTTTACAGGGGAGGCGAATCTTTAGCGATGGAAAAATTGAAAGCGTTAACAGGGGAACATCAATTAGCGTCGTATGAAGAGGCTTGTCAGTCGTTTGAATGGACACAAGCAGAAGCATTGTTTTCATGGAATTTGACGGGGAAAGTCAATTTGGCATATGAAGCCATCGATCACCATGCGGAAAGTGAATTGGCGACAAAAGTGGCACTGCTTTATTTCGATGGGGATCGAGAAGAGCGGTACACGTATGCGGATATGAAGAAAGAAAGTAATCGTTCTGGTAATGTTCTGAAGTCGATTGGTGTGGAGAAAGGCGACCGCGTCTTTATCTTTATGCCACGTCAGCCAGAACTTTATTTTATTTTGCTCGGTGCAATCAAACGAGGGGCCATCGTCGGTCCATTGTTTGAGGCGTTCATGGAACAGGCGGTTCACGACCGTTTGCTCGACTCGGAAGCGAAAGTGATTGTGACGACGAAAGAACTGTTGCCGCGCATTCCGGTCGATCAGTTGCCTCATTTAGAGACAATTCTACTCGTTGGGGACGATGTCGAAGAGTCGGAAAAGGTGCTCGATTATCGTAAACTGGCGAACGATGCGACGACAGATCTCGAATTGACGTGGGTCGACCGTGAAGACGGTCTGATTTTACACTATACATCGGGCTCAACAGGAAAACCAAAAGGGGTTCTCCACGTCCATAATGCGATGATTCAACATATGATGACCGGCAAATGGGTACTCGATCTTCAACCGGATGATATTTACTGGTGCACGGCTGACCCTGGATGGGTGACGGGGACGAGCTACGGTATTTTTGCGCCTTTCTTAAATGGTGCGACAAACGTCATCGTTGGTGGACGCTTCAATCCTGAATTTTGGTATTCGGTCATTGAACGGTTTGGCGTGACAGTTTGGTATAGTGCCCCGACGGCGTTCCGCATGCTCATGGGCGCTGGTGACGAAGCGTTTGAGAAGTATGATTTGTCCTCACTTCGTCATATTTTATCCGTCGGTGAGCCGCTAAATCCAGAAGTCATTCGTTGGGGACACGAAGCATTTGATCTTCGAATCCATGATACGTGGTGGATGACAGAAACCGGTGCGATGATGATTTGTAACTATCCGACGATGGACATCAAACCGGGCTCAATGGGGAAACCGATCCCAGGTTGCGAAGCGGCTATTTTGGATGACCGGGGTCAACCACTTCCACCACACCGAATGGGGAACTTGGCACTCAAGACGCCTTGGCCGTCGATGATGCGGAAGATTTGGAAGAACGATGCGAAGTATGAGAGTTACTTCTGGGGAGATTGGTATGTGTCAGGTGATTCTGCTTATATGGACGAAGACGGCTATTTCTGGTTCCAAGGTCGGGTCGACGACGTCATCATGACAGCAGGAGAACGGGTCGGACCGTTTGAAGTGGAAAGTCGACTCGTGGAACATCCGGCTGTGGCTGAAGCGGGTGTCATCGGAAAACCGGACCCGGTCCGAGGTGAAATCATCAAAGCGTTCATTGCGCTACGTAAAGGTTATGAACCGTCTGATGAGTTAAAGCAAGAAATCCAGCAGTTCGTCAAAGAAGGATTGGCTGCGCATGCGGCACCACGTGAAATCGAATTCAAGGACAAGTTGCCGAAAACGCGAAGCGGGAAGATCATGCGTCGCGTCTTGAAGGCTTGGGAATTGAATCTTGAAACAGGTGACCTCTCGACGATGGAAGATTAAGATAAACAAAGGGTCGACACATCGTGTGTGTCGACCCTTTGTTTATTCACCGTTAGCATCAGCATCGGCTTCTTCTTCAGCTTGTTGTTCGGCTTCTTGTTTAGCCTCTTCTTCAGCTTTCTTCTTCGCGTCTTCCTCAGCTTTTTTCTTTGCTTCGGCGTCTGCTTTTTGTTTAGCTTCTTCTTCAGCTTTTTTCTTAGCGGCAGCATCGGCAGCAGCCTCTTGTTTCTTCTCCTCAGCTTCTTTCTTTGCTTCTTCGGCCTCTTTCTTGGCCTCTTCTTCTTTCTTCTTCTCTTCCTCTTCTTTTTCTTTCTCTTCTACTTTCTTCTTCTCAGAGAATGAACCTGAGTCTTGGAAGTCTTTCGAAGTGACGGTTGAAGGTTGTGAGAAGCGGGCGCTGACGCCTAGAGCTTCTGGGTCATCCGCATAGACACGATTCATCGTTTGCGACCAGATGCGCTGTGTCCGTTGATAGTAACGTCCATAATCCCAACCATCTAGCATTGAGAGGCGTTGTGAATCATAACCTGACCAGACAGCGAGTGTAACGTTCGGGTTCGACCCGACCAAGTACGAATCACGTTGATCGTTCGTTGTACCGGTTTTACCCATCCAATCGCCAGGAACGCTGAGCAATGATTGTGCATATGTCGCAGTACCTGACGTGTAGACGTCGCGGAGCATATCCACCACGAGATAAGAGGTACGTTCTGTGAAAATACGCGTTTTCTTCGGCTTCGCTTCGTAAATGACTTCACCTTGATATTCGATTTCTTGGATGAAGTGCGGCTCCACGTGTTCACCGTAATTTGCTAGCATCGCATAAGAGGCGGCCAAATCGATAGGCTTGACTTCCCCGGTACCGAGTGCCATCGCTGAAGCATAACGGTTTCCTTCAGATACCGGAATTCCCATGTCGACTAATTTCTGCGTATCAGCAGGTTTTTGGTTACGTTCTTCATAAATCTTAACAGCCGGAACGTTCAAGGAGAGCTTGAGCGCATCGCGTACTGTGACAGCACCGCGATACGTTTTCCCTTCGTTTTGAACTTGTTTCTTCGGTTGTCCGGGACCAGTAAACTTATAGAAATACTCCTCGTCAATGATTTGAGTGGCAGGTGTAATCATGCCAGCTTCAATCGCATTTGAATAGACAAGAATCGGTTTTGCAGTCGATCCGATTTGACGTTCTGCCCAGAAAGCACGGTTCAAATCGTCGGTCTTGCCATTGATGTAGCGACCTCCGACGAATCCGAGTACTTTCCCGGTCTTATTCTCAATCATGACAGAAGAGGTTTGTTCAGGAAGTGTGCGGTTCTCATCTTCAATCGTTTGATTCGGTCCGAAGTTGCCAGCGTTTTTAGCCGGTTGTTGCATCGCTTCGTGAATTTCTTTATCCAATGTCAAACGGATGTTGAACCCACCTTGACGCAACATGTTATGAGCACGCTTCGCATAAGTCGAACGGACAGAGTCCTGTTCCTCCGAGCTCAACTCATTGATTTCAATCCCATCTTGCTCCAATAGATAATCCGTTACGATTTGGCGTGCTTGAAGTTCTGCTTCGTCTACCACGTACGGATATTTGTCGCGAGGCTTCGTCTGAGTCTGCATGAAGTCTTGTGTGATGTCGTAGTTATAAGCGGCATCATATTCTTCTTTCGTGATCTTTCCTGCAACGTACATGCGGTTCAATACCGTTTTCATTCGGTTAACCGCACCCGATACGTCCTCTTTGATGACGCCACCTTGATAGTAAGGTGTGTAGAAGAATGGGTTTTTTGGGATACCGGCAAGGAAAGCGGCTTGTGGAAGTGTCAATTTCTCTGCCGAAGTATTGAACACACCGCGAGCGGCGGCCTCAATCCCTGAAATGTTACGTCCCATCGAGTTACGTCCGAATGAGACAACGTTCAGATAGGCGTTTAAAATTTCATCTTTGTTCATCGCCTTCTCTAGACGAAGGGCGAGTAATATTTCTTTTGCTTTCCGTTCGAAAGATACTTCGTTCGTCAACATTTGGTTTTTAATCAATTGTTGCGTCAACGTTGAACCACCCGTGCGATCTTCAGATCCTGTTGCTTCTTGTAAAATAGCGCGTAACGTCGCTTTTGGAACGACGCCATCGTGCTCATAGAATTCGACATCTTCCGTCGCAAGTAGTGCATCGACAACGTATGGAGAAACTTTTTCTACTGGAATCGGGATTCGTACCTCATCGGTCGTATAGTTCCCGATGCGCTCCCCGCTTCCGAAGTAAATATTGGAAGTCGATGTATACGTATTGATTTGCGCAGTCATTGTCTTGTAGGCCGGGGTCGGCATATCTTTGACGAGTGACGCGAAATATCCGACACCAATTCCAGCACCTAAAAACCCGATGAGTACAACAGAAATGATGGTCAGGAGTAGGACGTTCCACGACACATCATACATAACATTGGCATAACGACGTACTTTCAATGACGTCGGATTATTCCATAAGTCTCGAATCTTCTGCAGCATGACAGCCTCCTTAAATATGGTGTAAAACTATTTTAGACAGTAATATATTCGATTATAGCACAATTCAACCTACACCTTACCTCGAAACCGAAGTCTCGTGCAAGTTTCATTGTAAGAGTTGACAAGTTGAAAACGATGCTTATAAAATGAATAGCATAGTCAACAATAAGATGACGCTGTGAAGAAAGCGAAGTAGTCGACGGACCTCTTGTCCAGAAAGCTAGTGGTTGCTGTGAACTAGCCAATGTCAATCGATGAATTACACTTTTAGAGCGTGCCTTTGGGCCGGTTCGAGACCGTTATCTCTCGCTCAAGCGGTCGCAAATTGCGACAAGTAGGGTGGTACCGCGGAATCTCCGTCCCTTCTCATATGAGAAGGGACGTTTTTTTATGTCAATTGAAGGAGTGGAACAGATGGAACTATTAAAAGACTTAGAGTTTCGAGGGCTTGTCAACCAAATGACAGATGAAGAAGGATTGAAAGAACAACTGAAACAACCGACGACGTTATACACGGGATTTGATCCGACAGCGGACTCGCTTCATATCGGGCACTTGCTCCCGATTTTGACGCTAAAACGTTTCCAACAAGCAGGGCATCAGGTCATCGCGCTCGTCGGTGGGGCGACAGGGATGATCGGAGACCCGTCTGGTCGTTCGGATGAACGTTCATTGAACACATTGGATACGGTCAAGCTCTTCTCCGATCGCATCAAGGATCAGTTGAGCCGATTCCTTCCACTTGAAGGGGAGAACCCGATCACGATTCGCAACAACTACGAATGGACGGAAGAGATGTCAATCATCGACTTCCTGCGCGACATTGGGAAGCACTTCCCAATCAGTTACATGCTTGCGAAAGACTCTGTCGATTCACGTATGGAGAACGGGATCTCGTACACAGAGTTCTCTTACATGTTGCTCCAATCTTACGACTTCTTGAAACTATACGAGACAGAGAAATGTCGTCTTCAAGTCGGTGGAAGTGATCAATGGGGGAACATCACGGCAGGTCTTGAATTGATTCGTCGCTTTGGTCACTCTGAAAAAGCGTTCGGTCTCACCGTGCCACTCGTCACAAAGTCGGACGGACAAAAGTTCGGGAAGACAGCGGGCGGTGCAGTTTGGTTAGATGCGGATAAGACGTCGCCATATGAGTTCTACCAGTTCTGGATCAACGTCGACGATGCAGATGTCATCAAGTTCATCAAATACTTCACGTTCATGTCGCATGAAGAGATTGAGGCACTTGCAGCCGAAGTGACAGAAGCGCCTGAAAAGCGCGTGGCACAGCGCCGACTCGCTGAAGAGATGACAAAGCTTGTCCACGGTGAAGCAGGACTTGAACAAGCGGAGCGCATAACGAAAGCGTTCTTTAGCGGAGATTTGACGTCGCTTCAACCGGAAGATATGGAAGATGCGTTTAAAGGCATGCCGCAATTCGAACTTGACGGTGAACGCAACCTTGTCGACCTCCTCGTCGAAGCGAAGATCTCACCATCGAAACGTCAGGCACGTGAAGATGTAACGAACGGAGCGATTTACTTGAACGGCGAACGTGAACAAGCGCTCGATAAAATGATTACGTGCGAAGACACGCTCGGTGAATTCACCATCATTCGCCGTGGTAAGAAGAAATACTTTGTGATTCGTCACATATAATCACGATGTCCGTTCCTCATTTGTTGAGGAATGGACTTTTTTTATACATGACGTGCGGTTCGGATTTGCTAAAATGGGAAGATAGGAGGGATGACGATGGAGATAGAAGAATTTTTCGGTGAGCAGTTCCATCAATGGCGCGAACACTTTCGTTATTATGAAATGGCGATCACGGAACTTGAGAGCGATCTCGGGATCATCGACTTGGACTGGCAGACGAGACTCGGGTATTCACCGATTGAACATGTGAAGACGAGAATGAAGACATTGCCGTCCATCGTGCGCAAGATGAAACGGAAAGACTTGCCTTTGGAAGTTTCGGCGCTTTGGGAACATGTGCACGATGTGGCGGGCATTCGGATTGTTACGAGCTTCCGCGACGATATTTATGAAATCTTGCGTCATCTAGAGGCGCGAGATGATTTAGATATCATCGAAATCAAAGATTACATCAAAGATCCAAAACCGAGCGGGTATCGGAGCTTACATCTCATCGTGAAAACGAAAGTCTACTTGGCAGAACGAATCATCTGGGTGCCTGCGGAGATTCAGATTCGGACACTCGCCATGGACTTTTGGGCGGCAACGGAACATAAGCTTCAGTACAAATATCAACATGCCGTGCCAGAATCATCGAAAGAAGAGCTTATTGAAGCGTCACTCATGGCGGATGCCCTCGATACGCAAATGGGACGCATTCGGCAAGAGATTTTGAAGAAATAAAAAAATCCCCTTCGTGAAGAAGGGGATAAAAAGCATTAACGTGAGTAGTACTCGACGATAAGTTGCTCTTTGATTTGGTCGTTGAGTTCAGCGCGTTCTGGGAGACGTACGAATGTACCTTCGAGTTTCTCAGCGTCAAACGATACGAAGTCTTTTGTAGCTGGTGCTACTTCAAGTGCTTCAGCGATTGCTTTTACGTTTTTCGACTTTTCACGAACAGCGATAACTTGACCTGGTTTTACGCGGTAAGACGCGATGTCAACGCGTGATCCATCAACAGTGATGTGACCGTGGTTGACGAGTTGGCGTGCTCCACGACGTGTGCGAGCGAGGCCGAAACGGTAAACGAGGTTGTCAAGGCGTGATTCGAGCAAGAACATGAAGTTCTCACCGTGGATGCCTGGCATTTTACCAGCATCGTTGAAGATGCGGCGGAATTGCTTCTCGTTCACTCCGTACATGTGACGAAGTGCTTGCTTCGCTTGAAGCTGAAGACCGTATTCTGAGATTTTCTTACGACCATTTCCGTGTTGACCTGGTGCGTAAGGACGTTTTGCTAATTCTTTACCCGTTTCGCTAAGCGAGATGCCTAAGCGACGCGAGAGTTTCCAAGCTGGACCTGTGTAACGAGCCATGATTGGACTCCTCCTTGTTGTTCATGTATTTTGCACAAAAGAACAACGGTGTCAAAGACGAGTAACGCCCCTTTCTAGGTGCAAGCACCTTCACTTGATAGCGAAGCTACGAGATGCCCCTCCGACAAAAGTCGAGGCCCGAAAGGTGGATACGTTTGTCTGTGACTGCTATCGTCATTTCATGCACAAAGATGAGTATACGATGAATACCATCTCTTGTCAATCAAATATAGCGAAGAAGTGTTTCGCAAAAACGTTCGAGTCCTTGACGGTCGATTTCTGAGAAACGGTCGAACTCCGGGCTGTCGATATCGAGCACGCCGATTGTTTTCCCGTCACGTACGAGAGGGACGACGATTTCAGAATTCGAAGCCGCATCACATGCGATATGACCAGGGAATTGATGAACATCGGCCACGAGCTGTGTTTCTTGTGTAGCTGCCGCAGTTCCACAAACCCCTTTACCGAACGCGATGTGAACGCAAGCCGGGAGTCCCTGAAATGGTCCTAAGATTAGACTGTCTTCAGAATCAGTCACGTAGAATCCGACCCAGTTGATCCGATCTAAAAATTGGTTGAGTAAAGCGCTGGCGTTGGCAAGGTTGGCCACTGTATTTGTTTCGCCCTCTAATAATGCGGCGAGTTGCTTGTTTAATAGTTCGTAACCGGCTGTCAAATCACCTGAGTACGATGTCGTTTGGAACATATAAATTCCCCTCCATCTTTCGTGTTTTTAGAATTTAGCATTATGGTACACGCAAATTTAAGATTTGTCTTGTTAGAAAGTTCCGAAAAAATGAACAATCTCCACTGAAACCATTGGAAAACCTATGCAAATCGTTGGTTCTATAATATGATTAGGTATATCTATTCTTATAAAATACTTCTTTTTTTTAATATAAAGGTACATAAGTCCACGAAAGCGGCTTGGAGGTTGTGAAAAAGATGGATTACGGAATTTATGGATTAATCATTGGAATCATCGTCGTCGTATTAGGCGGCATGTTGGGGAGTATGCTCATTCGAAGGAACTTTTACCAAAAAATTGACGACTTGGATATGAGGAAACAAAGTGTGCTCAGTGCGAGCATACCCGTCGAACTCCAGAAATTCAAACAGTGGCCGATGGAAGGGGAAACAAAAGAAAAGTTTGATCGTTGGCATCAATCTTGGGATGAGTTAGTCAGTGTACATGCAGGTCAAATCGATGAAGCGTTATACCGGGCTGAGGAAGACTTGGATAAATATCGTTTCATGAAAGTCAAAGCTGACTTGAATGCAACTGAACAACTCATTGAAGAGCTCGAGACGATGGTACACGCCATGCTCGATGAGATGGATGAATTTACGACGCATCACACCTCGCTTATGGACATTGTGAAGCAGGATGAGAAAGAGTTGTATCAGTTCCGCAAGACATTGAATTCACAAAACCATGCGTTCGGACCAACCTATGCATTGGTGGAACAAGAGATTGCCGCTGCCGAGGCGAAACGCAGTGAGATGATCAACTTAAAGCAGGTCGGTCAAGTTTCTGAAGCATTTGAAACCGGACAAGCCTTATCGAATCAAGTAGGACACATCCGTGAACTGATTCGGATCATTCCGCAATTTGTACGTACGGTTCAAGTGGAACTGAAACAACAACTTCAACAACTCCGGGCTGGACATAAAGAAATGCAAATGGACGGGTATGCGCTTGAACCACTTGGATTAATGGAAGAAATCGATCAAGCGGAAGATCGTCGAGAAGAGTTGATGGCTCGAATCGAACGCTTGGAATTTGATCATTTTGAAGAGGACATGCAACAGTTGAGCTCGGATATCGATCAATTATTCGAAGCATTCCGAACAGAGGTCGATGCCCGCCAATACGTGAAAAAAGAATTTGCGACGATACAAGAGCGCGAATTGCAATCTGCCGAAATCATGAATCACTTACAGACGGAAATGTCTCGACTTGTAAGCAACTATGAAATCAATGCACGCGTCGGAGAAGAGTTCGAACAATTAGAACGTGAACGAACGACTCTCACGGCGAATGTACTTGATATCGAACAAGCTCTCGTCGCGCAAATGTTACCGTTCAGTATGATCAAATCCAAAGTGCAGGAAGCGAAACGGTCACTTGACCAATTCAGTGCCATGCATGAGCGTTTCATTGAGGATACGAATTCATTACGTAAAGAAGAGCTTGAGGTCCGTCACAAGTTAGAAACGTGGAAAAAAGAATTGTCTGGGCATCGTCGCCTGTTAGCGAAAAGTGCGATGCCGGTTGTTCCGAATGATTTGTCAAACGACTTACGTCAGCTCCAAAAAGGTGTCCAGTCGTTAGACGAACAGTTTGACAAGGCACCGTTCAACATGACGTATATCGTCGGCCTTAGCCATGATGTCGAAGAGATGATGGACAACTTCCGTGACCGTGTCCATGCACTGATTCGTCAAGTGACGTATGCGGAACAGTTACTACAATATGCTAACCGTTTCCGACGCCGTGACAACGAGGTCCATATCGCCTTGACGCTTGCGGAAAACAAGTTCTTGCATGGAGAGTATGGCACTGCTGTCGAAATCGGTGAGCGGGTGCTCGGTCGATTCGATGAGAACGGAGCCAATGGAATTCGTCAACGTGTGGATAAAGGGTTAGAACAGCAGGAATTGCTAAAAAAATAAACGATGCATGAAGATTGACGGAAACGGGAAAAACGTAGACGTCAATCTTTTTTCAATCAAGGAGGAATCGTCAGATGGGTACACTATGGGTCAACGGGAATATCTACACATTGAATAAACCGGGTGAGATGGAACGTGCCATGTTTATTGAGCATGGACGCGTCTTGAAGATGGGGGACGAGGGACATCTCCGACGTACATATGCCGGTCGCATCGAAGAGATTGTGAATTTGGAAGGGAAGAGTGTGTATCCGGCCTTTACCGATTCACACATTCACCTTGTCGGATACGGCGAAGCGCTCGACCGTGTCGATGCGAGTGAAGCGACGGATCTTCGAGAATTACTTGAAACGATGAAGCAACGAGGGTCGGACGACGATTGGATCGTCGCAGAAGGGTTTGATGATCGTCTGCTCGGTGACATGCCGACACGCGAGATGATTGATGAAGTGATTGACGACCGTCCTGTCGTGTTGAAGCGTGTCTGTCGTCACGTAGCCGTCGTGAACTCGAAAGGACTTGAACGACTTGGACTGATCCACCATACGGTGATCGAAGGTGGAAAACTTGGGCGAGGTGAAGAAGGTAAATTGAATGGCGTCCTATATGATGCTGCACTAGATCTCTTATATAAAGAATTGAGTGGGAATCGTAAGAAAAATGCCGCTTCTCTTCGCCGGGCAATCGATTCATTATTCGCACATGGAATCGTTGGTGCCCATACGGAAGACTTGTTCTATCATGGAGATCCGCTCGAAACGATTCAAGCGTACGAAGATGTACTGAACGAACTTCCGTTTCAAGCACACCTTCTCGTCCACGAACAGGTGGTGGATCGTGTCATCCAGCAAGATGCGATGACGCGTCGGAAGCGGTTTGACTTCGGTGCGATGAAACTCTTTGTCGACGGTTCGTTTGGTGGACGCACCGCTCTGTTATCTGCACCGTATGCGGATGATCGGAGTCAACGAGGAATTGAAGTACATCGACCAGATCATCTCGAGGCACTCGTGAAAAAAGCACGAACATACGGTATGAATGTGGCAGCGCATGTGATCGGTGATGCGGCGGTCGAGCAATTTGTCGGCCTGCTTGAGAAGTACCCTGCCAGAAAAGGGACACGAGATCGAATTATCCATGCCTCATTATTGAATGACTCATTGATCAACCGAATCAAATCATTGCCTGTTTTGATTGATGCACAGCCGGTATTTTTATCGGATGACATGGACATGCTGTTCGAGCGGTTGGGCAATGAGCGTGTGCATGATGTCTATCGATTCAAGTCTTTACTCGATACAGGGGCATTGGTGTTAGGAGGAAGTGACGCGCCGATTTCATCTGTTGACGTTCGAAAGGGATTGTTTGGAGCGGTGATGCGACAATCGTTTCACGGGTCGAGCACGCTAAATCCGAGTGAACGTCTTTCGATGTATGAAGCTCTTCGCAGCTTCACGTATTCGCCTCATGTTGCTACAGGGACGCACGGAAGAAACGGGCTATTGGTTCAAAGCTACAATGCCAACTTCACAGTATGGGATGAAGATTTCTTTAAATTGAGTGGGAAAGACATCCTGCACAACCGTCTTGTCATGACTGTCGTCGAAGGGCAACCAGTGTACGAAGCAGAAAAAGCCACGCTGTAAAAAAAGAGTTGCTTCATCCGAAAGGGATGAAGCAACTCTTTTTTTACATCAGAAGAATGAACGTTGTACTTTATGCCAGAACGAGTTGGTCCGAAGCTTGACAGTCTTGATGACCTGGTCCGAGAGTTCGATATCGATTCGGTCTGTGTACTTCAAGCTGAGCGCCTCGTTATCCATCCCAATAATCGGGTAGTCGTTGCCGTCTTCGACGATGCGGAGTGACAACTTACGCGAATCATGAACGATAAAGGATGAGCCGAGTGTGCGATAGCGATTGTTGTTGACCGAAGCGATCTCACTGACTTGCATACATGGGATGAGTGGGTCGACGACCGCACCGCTGAGAGATTTGTTATAGGCAGTCGATCCCGTCGGCGTCGATACAACCATTCCGTCCCCACGGAATGTTTCGAAATGTAGATCGTCGATATAGACCTCGATGGCGAGTGATTTGATAATACTTGATTTAATCGAAGCCTCATTTAAACAGAGGAGCGGTGTCGATTCGTTGATCGATGCTGAAAGAAGTGGATACTTCCGGACTTCGAGACCTTCTTCGATTCGCATCGAGTTGTCCGAGAAGAGGCGGTCGACTTCATCGAGTTTATGTATGTCGAAATCACAATAAAACTCGTTCAATCCACGACCGAAGCCAACGTAGATGGCGTCTTGACGAAAGCCTGTGTAGCGAACCGCCTGTAAAAATGCCCCGTCCCCGCCGACTGCAGCGATGATGTTCGCGTCCTCCGGTTGATTTACGATGTTGAACCCGTGTTTTTCCCCGATTTCTCTCAGTTTCTTCACTTCTTTTGTGAATTCGTTGACGTTACGATGGTACAAATAGACGTTGTTTCTCATCTGAGTCATCCCCTTTGTCAATGGTGTCCTCTTTATTATAACGTGTTTCTTCCTACCGATATAGGGAAAACTGAAACAGAGTCAAAAGCAGGAAGTTTGTCAAAGGCGCAAGTTCATCGATATGATGAACGAGTAACTACAACAAAGGGGATGAGTACATGCCAACATTTAAAGGGAACAACGTAACATTACAAGGAAATCCAGTGAAGGTAGGAGATCAAGCTCCTGATTTCCGCGTCTTGACGACTGCTTTAGAAGAAGTGACGTTAGCAACCTATCCGGGGAAAAAACTAATCAGTGTCATTCCTTCAATCGATACAGGCGTATGTGATGCACAAACGCGTGAGTTCAACGAAAAGGCCTCATCACTCGGTGGTACAGTCTTGACTGTATCGAACGATTTGCCGTTCGCACAGCGCCGTTGGTGTTCTGCATCTGGTTTAGATAACGTAGTCACCCTCTCGGACCACCGCGATCTTTCGTTCGCAAAAGCATATGGTGTTTTAATTGAAGAAATGCGTCTTCTTGCGCGTTCTGTATTCGTCGTCGATTCGAATGGCGTCGTCCAATATGTACAATATATGGATGAAATGACAGATGAAGTTGATTTCGCGGCGGCACTTGAGGCGTTCGAACAAGCGAATTGATTCGTTTGGCGAAATTGATTAAAATAGCTTACACTAGTACGTGAACCGACCGGTCCTCTCATGGGGGCCGGTTTTGTATGGAAAGGATGAACGAAAATGGAACGTTTTGAACAACTCTATCGTGATTGGAAGAAGGAAGCAAAGAAACTGGTCAACGACCTGGATGTATTACCGATCGAGGCACTCGTCCAAGTATTTGACCATGTTGACATTGAAAAAGAGAAGATGGACGATGTCCGTAAAGCAGTGAGTTTACTCGTCTTGGAAGAAACGACACAACTCCCCCCGAACAATCAACCGACACCGGATGCGGTCAGCCTATTTATGGGTTATCTAGCTTCGAAGCTACTTAAGGAAAACGCGACGATTCTAGATTTAGGTAGTGGGACAGGTACGTTGACGCACGCCGTTCTCTCTCAGTTAAAAGATGCGACAGCGCAAGCGGTCGAAGTGGATGAACTGTTGCTTCGTCTTTCCTATTCCATTAGTAACTTGTTAGGAGAACCAGTATCCTACTTCCATCAAGACGCCCTTGCTCCTCTGTTTGTTGAACCGAGCGACCTTTCCGTTGCTGACTTGCCAATCGGATATTATCCAAATGATGAAGTGGCAGCCGGATACGACATGAAACGAGAACAAGGACATGCCTATTCGCATTTCCTCTTGATGGAACAGGCGATTCGCCATACGAAACCAGGTGGGCATGGATTATTTGTCATCCCGAACAATTTGTTTGAACAGGATGACGAAGGGAAATTAAAACAATGGATGGACCGTGAGGCTGTTGTGAAAGGGGTCATTCAACTTCCGACGACGATGTTTAAAGACGAACGTTACGCGAAAAGCTTATTGCTCCTTCAAAAAGTAGGAGAAGGCGTCACACGGCCAAAACAAGCGCTATTTGTGGAACTTCCGTCATTCACAGATGTCAGAGCGGTAGCCAATGTTGTGAAACAGATTGATGATTGGTTCAAAACAACTCAAAAATAATGGACAAAATACTTGAAAAAGGTATGCAAAATCAAGTATCTTCATTATGATACAGTTATCAGTTTTAAATTGAACAGATAAAGATATGCGTTTAAAACGAAAGGTAAGAGGTGTATGACATGACGAAAATTATGGCAGTCAATGCGGGTAGTTCATCGCTCAAGTTCCAGTTACTCGAGATGCCAACGGAAGAGTTGCTCGCAGTCGGACTTGTAGAGCGTGTAGGGAAAGAAGATGCGATTTTTACAATCAAGTACGGTGAAGGACAGAAGTTCAACGTGGTCACACCACTTCACACGCACAAAGAAGCGGTTGAATTGACGTTGGAGAAGTTGATCGAATTGGATATCATCCAATCATTCGATGAGATTTCTGGTGTAGGTCACCGTGTGTTACACGGAAAAGAGTTGTATGCGGATTCGGTCGTCATTGACGATGAAGTCATGAAGAACATCGAATCGTTCACAGAGCTCGGACCACTTCACATCCCACCAAACTTGACAGGTATTCGTGCATTCCAGGCAATTTTGCCGAATGTCCCACAAATAGCGGTATTCGATACAGCGTTCCACCAGTCAATGCCTGAAGAGAATTTCTTGTACAGTCTTCCTTATGAATACTATACAGAACATGGTGTACGTAAATACGGCTTTCACGGAACGAGCCACAAGTATGTCACACAGCGTGCGGCAGAACTTCTCGGTCGTCCGCTAGAAGACTTGCGTTTGATTTCATGTCACCTCGGTAGCGGTGCATCGATCGCTGCAGTAGCAGGTGGTCGCTCAATCGATACAACGATGGGCTTCACACCACTCGAAGGAATCACGATGGGAACGCGCTCAGGTTCTTTGGACCCGGCCCTCATCCCGTTCTTGATGCAAAAAACAGGGAAGTCTGCTGAAGATGTATTGAACGTCATGAACAAAGAGTCTGGCGTGTACGGTCTTTCTGGTATCTCAAGTGACTTGCGTGACATCGAGCAAGCGGCTGCAGAAGGCAACCATCGTGCAGAAGTTTCATTGAAAATCTTCTCGAACCGTATTCACGGTTACATCGGTCAATATGCGGCTGAAATGAATGGTGTCGACGCCATCATCTTCACAGCGGGCGTCGGTGAGAACTCGGACGTCATCCGTGAACGCATCCTTCGCGGTCTTGAATTCATGGGTGTCTACTGGGATCCTTCACTTAACAACGGTGCTCGCGGAAAAGAGTTGTTTATCAACTATCCGCACTCACCAGTTAAAGTCATCATCATCCCGACGAACGAAGAATTGGTCATCGCGCGCGACACGGTACGCATTGCAAACCTTGTCGAAGCACACGCATAATACGAAACGAACCCACGTTACTTCGTGTAACGTGGGTTTTTTTATGAGTCTTTTTTACTAATGTGAAGAATCGTAAGTAGGACAAATGTTTTCTCCTTTGTAACATTAGGCGCTTCATTTACATCGTTTTGCAATGTTTATGTCATGAATAAACCATATATTGGATTTTAATTTATAAAAATATCTCGTATTCGATTTAAATGTCAATCTAACACGATAAACCTTTAATTTTGACATCGATTTGTAATGTTCGTGTCACTCAAATGAACAGGAAGTGTAACGGCACTGACTGATGTTTCGTCATATAGTTATCTGGACGAAATATTCAATTGGAGTGACAAGTCACTCGTTCGATAGATGATGATATGAAATGAAACCAAATTGACGAAGAGAGGACGAATAAACGTATGTTGAAAAAAATCATGACGCTCTTACTTCTCGCCATCGCCGTATTTGCATTTGCTCTACCCACTTCACCAGTAGAAGCAGCTACGAAAAAAGTATATGTTGCAACAAAGTCAGGTTCGAAGATGGTCTATGCAGATGGGAAATCAAATGCACGAGTGATTGGGAAGATGACGGCGAGTGATCGTCTTCAACGTACAGGTTCTCGAGGTGCTTGGATTCGCGTGAACTATAAAGGGAAGGCCGGATGGGTTCCTACAAAGAACTTACGTACTGTAAGTGCTCCTAAACCGCTCAAACCAGCAAGCGTGAAGACGTATACGATGAAAGCGTCCGCATATACACCGTACTGCAAGGGATGTTCAGGTAAGACAGCACTTGGATGGAACGTTCGAACCCAAAAGCGAAATGTAGTCGCGGTAGACCCGCGCGTCATTCCACTCGGAACGAAAGTGCAAGTATTCGTAGGGGGCAAGTCGATGGGTACCTACACGGCAGCTGACACTGGTGGCGCCATCAAAGGAAATAAAATTGACATCTTAATGTATTCGCAAAATGCAGCGATTCAATTTGGTCGTAAAACGGTTACAGTCAAGGTGTTATAATGCATAGGAAAAGGGTCTTGCGATTGCGCAAGACCCTTTTTGATGGATGGGTGATTATTGACGAACGATAAGGACGTCACATTTCGCATAACGGACGATGCTTTCAGAAACGCTTCCGATAAAGAACCGTTCAACGGCGTTTAAACCTGTCGCACCACAAATAATAAGATCAATATCATGGTTAGGTGCAATCTTTTTCGCAATCGTCACTTTCGGGGAACCGTATTCAATCACCGTTTCGACTTCTTTTACGCCACGCTCTTTCGCGCGATTGACATAGTCTTCAAGTAACTCTTTCGCATATGTCTCGGCACGCTCTGTGATTGTGCGGTCGTAAGCTTCTACAGTCGCAAACGTACGCGTATCAATCACATGACCAACGTACAGTTTTCCTTCGTTACGAATCGCGACATCGATTGCTGTTTCAAATGCACGTTCTGCCTCTTTAGAGCCGTCAACGGCAGATAAAATGTGTTTGTATACAATTGCCATGTAAATCCCAACCTTTCGCTCGAAATATACGTTCGGCTTACATATATAGTATACCACTTCTTTCAGTTTTCACGCTTTTTCGCCATGAAAATGCGTGAATTTTTTCATGACGATGTTCACGACATGTCCAAGTTTGGAATTCGTGTGAAAGAACGGGTAAAATAAGGCGGAGGAGGTAGGGCGATGAAACATGTAATGATTACATCTGGTGCCAAAGGGATCGGACGCGTAGTGACGGAGCGTCTGTTACAAGATGGGTGGCACGTCAGCATTTTGCAACGGAATCCGATTGACTGGGAACATGAACGGATACATATGATCGAGGCCGGATTGACGGACCGCGAACAACTGCTCTCAGCCTATGAGGAAGCGGTCGAACGTTTTGGTGAACCGAACGCCTTGATTTTAAATGCAGGTCCATATATCTTTGAGCGGAAACCGCTCGTCGAATTGACAGACGAAGAGTGGGACGAAGTACTCACGGGCAACCTGTCCGCCTCATTTTGGTTGATGCGTCGTGCGATTCCTTCCATGCGCTCAAATCGATTTGGACGCATCATCTCGTATGGGTTTCCGGAAAGTGGGACGGCCCCTGGCTGGATCCATCGTTCTGCGTTTGCCGCTGCAAAGACGGGACTCGTCAGTTTGACAAAATCGGTCGCGCTAGAAGAGGCCCCGTTCGGGATTACGGCGAACATGGTCAATCCGGGCAATATCGTCGGCTCTCAAAAGGAGATGCGCATTGATGAAGCGGAAGTGGATGAAGGAACTCCGGTCGGTCGACACGGGACAGGAGAAGATATCGCGCGTTTGATTTCGTTCTTATTACAAGAAGACTCGGACATGATCACAGGTGCCATCATCGATGTGACAGGCGGCGTCAACGTCGTCCATCAATACCGAAAGTGAGGGGAACGCGATGAAGATTGGAGTGGTCACGGACGTTCATGGAAATCTCGAGGCGTTGGAGGCTGCACTTCAAGTCATGGATGCGGAGCGGGTCGACGTCATCTGGTCGCTCGGTGACATGATTGCAATGGGACCGGACTCTAATGCGGTCATGGAGCGTTTGTTAGACCGGGGAACGCATATGATTTCTGGAAATCATGATGAAGCGGTTCTTTCCCTTTTGGCTGGACACGGTCATCCAGAAAGTTATGCTCATACGCGCCCCCACCATGAGTGGGTTGCACGTCATCTAGAGACTCGATATGCAGATGTCCTCGAATCCCTTCCACGAACAATGTCCGTCAAAATGGTTGGCGAAACGGTGTTCGGCATTCATTATCATATCCCGACCGAACGACGCCATGCCACGATTGTCGAAGAACCGTTTCACGAGATTCTCGAACCGACACTGGAAAATATGCAGCGACTGTATGGAGCATATACAGGAGAAATCGTGTTATTCGGACATCACCATCCTGTCCATCTGTTTGAAGATGACACCAAGCGCTACGTCAATCCTGGTGCGCTCGGAGTGGCGAAAGATGACCTGGCTCGCTTTGCCATATTATCTGAAGGAGAAACCGGGATTGCTCTTGAACTGAAGGCGGTCCCATATGACAAACGTGCCTTTTTAGAGAAGATGGAACGTTATGACGTACCGCAACGGGATGTCATGCTGCGCTTGTTTTATTAAGATATGTAAAAAAGTGCGATCCTTGAGAATGGATCGCACTTTTTGTCATTCAATCTCTTGAAGTGTTTTCGGATAACTCGTCAATGTGATGGGACCACTTTCTGTCATGACGAGATCGTCTTCAATACGGACTCCGCCGACTCCCGGTAGATAGATACCCGGTTCGACTGTGAACGTCATCCCGACTTGGGCGGTCATGTCATTGTTCGCTGCCATCGAGGGGTGTTCGTGTACTTCGATTCCAATTCCGTGACCGATTCGATGAGTGAAGTATTCACCATATCCTGCAGACGTGATGACTTGTCGTGCCGCGATATCGATTGCGCCGAGTGTCGTACCGACGTTCGCCATCTCGATTGCGGCTTCCTCAGCCTGGAGAACCGTTTCGTAAATCTCACGTTGTTTGCGACTCGCCTCACCGAAGACAACCGTCCGCGTGATGTCTGAACAGTATCCCTGCCAGACGACACCGAGGTCGAACAAGGCAAAATCCCCTTTTTTCAAGCGGTTGTTGCCTGGGACACCGTGAGGGTCGGCACTGTTCTCACCGAACAAGACGAGCGTGTCGAACGACATTTCACGGACGCCTTGCTGTTTCATGGCGTATTCAATATCCGCGATGACCTCGAGTTCTGTCACGCCTTCACGGAGGGAGCGGATCCCGGCTTCGATGGCCATATCTGCCAACTCGGCGGCCCGCTTCATGATCCGGACTTCATCCGGTGATTTGATCATACGTAACGTTTGGAGCTCGTCTGTCAAATCGATAATTGACAGACCGGCAAAACCGGCGCGAAGCTGCTCGACTCGGTTGAATGTCAAATGCTCCCCTTCGATTCCGATTCGTTCAGGAACGATTTGGTTATCGAGGAATAACTTGACGATTTTGTCCCATGGGTTTTCATGGTCCATATACGTCACGATTTCACCTGACCAGTCACTCGCTTCGACAATCCCTTTTTCAAGTGCTGGGCAGATGATGGCAGTTGTGCCGTTCTTCAAAACTAAAATGGCGATCAATCGCTCGTGCGCTTCCGCGTATACTCCCGAGAAATAAAACACGGATGCTTTCGACGTGATGAATGCTGCATCTAACCCTTTTGTCGCTAGAGATTGTGCAATTTGATTGGTGCGTTGATTCAAGTTGAATCCCTTCCCTTCTACCTCTTACGTTGACTACTCGTCTATTATAGCTGTTTCGAAAACAGAAAGGAAATGTTGCAATTTGATTGGTACAGTTTGAACTAGTTCGACTGATACAGTATACTGAATAGAGTAGAAAATGTATTGAGAGAAGGGACTCCGCGTATGACCACAAAACATGAACAGATCATAGCACATATCGAGTCACTCGATGTAGGGTCAAAAATTTCGGTCCGCCAAATCGCCAAAGAGTTGGCTGTATCAGAAGGTACGGCTTATCGGGCCATCAAAGAAGCTGAGAACCTAGGTTTCGTATCAACCATTGAACGGGTGGGGACGATTCGGATCAAGCGAAAACATAAAGAAAATATTGAAAAGCTGACATTCGCCGAAGTCGTCAATATCGTCGATGGTCAGGTGTTGGGCGGACGTAACGGTCTCCACAAGACGCTATCGAAATTTGTAATCGGTGCCATGAAGCTCGAGGCGATGATGCGATATATCGATGTCGACTCACTCGTCATCATCGGGAACCGCGAGAAAGCGCATGAACTCGTCTTACAATCAGGTGGGGCTGTGTTGATCACAGGGGGATTCGACACAACGGATGAAGTGAAACGAATGGCAGATAAGTATGATATGCCTGTCATTTCTACATCCTATGACAGTTTTACCGTCGCGACGATGATCAACCGAGCCATCTATGACCGTCTAATCAAAAAAGAGATTTTACTCGTCTCAGATATCGTCATCCCGCTCCACGATACGTTCTATCTGAAGTCAGATGACACAGTGAAACGTTGGCACGAGCTGAATGAACGGACGAAACATAATCGGTATCCCGTCATCGATGAACAGATGAAAGTGGTCGGCGTGATCACGGCAAAGGATGTCATTGATAAATCACACGACTATGATATTGAGAAGGTCATGACGAAAAGTCCGATTACAGTAGGCGTACAAACGAGTGTCACCAATGCCGCGCACCAGATGGTGTGGGAAGGGATCGAGATGTTACCTGTCGTTGATAACTACGGACGTCTGCTTGGGATTATTAGCCGCCAAGATGTGCTGAAGGCGTTGCAACTGGCGAATCGACAACCGCAAGTCGGTGAGACGTTCGATAACATGATCACGAACCAGCTGAAAGAAGATCCTGCATCGAACGGGACGGCCTTCACGGTTGAAGTGGCCCCACAGATGACGAGTCATATGGGGACCGCCTCATCTGGCGTGTTGACGACCTTGTTGGTCGAAGGGGCGACGCGAAGTCTACGTCATATGAAGAAAGGCGATCTCGTGGTTGAGAATATCACCGTCTATTTCATGAAGCCGATTCAAATTGAAAGTCAGATTCGAGTGTCGGCCCATGTCTTCGACCTCGGTCGGAAGTTCGGGAAAGTGGATGTGGAGATGACGCAAGGGACACAACTTGTCGCCAAAGCGCTCGTCACGGCACAACTCATCGATCGGTAATAAAAAGAGCACCTGCTACAGCGCGTAGCGGGTGCTCTTTTTCATGATGGCGTATTCGTCGGTTCTTCTGCGGCGAGAGGGTAAATTTTGCGGTAACGGATAAATCCGACAACAGCATTCCCTAAACCGACGACTAACATGACGATGCTGACAATCCAACCGACAGATGAATTCAGACCGAATCCCCCGACCATTTGGTTCGCAGCGAACAATGCGAGGAATAAACTTAACCAGATCAACGCTTGCGTGTTGAACAACGCTTTTCGGTTTGGCGTCTTTGTCAAAAAAGCGCGGCGCTTGAAGACAAGGTACGCACCGAGCGCGAACAAAATGAGTCCAATCATGACAAGTTGCAAGTGAAGGAACCCCTTTCTATCTCGTAATCTGTTATCATCATACCATAATAGTGTGTAGGAAAGTGAGGAATCATCATGACGCAATGGCAGGAAGCGGATACAATCAAATCAGAAATTGAGGCGGCTGACACCATTTTCATTCACCGCCACGTACGACCAGACCCTGATGCGTTGGGGAGCCAGCTTGGTTTACAGCGCATTCTAAAATCGGTTCATCCGGAGAAGCAAATCTATGTGGTCGGTGGCATGGTTCCAGACCTCGAGTTTTTAGGAAAGATGGAACATGTCGAAGAAGAAATGTATCAAGACGCGCTCGTCCTTATATTAGATACGGCGAATCAAGAGCGAATCGATGGACCATTTGCGCTAAAAGGGAAGACAATCATTAAAATCGATCATCATCCCGATGAAGATCCATATGCGATGACACAGATTGTCGATACTTCGGTCAGTTCGACGTCTGAGATGATTGTGGAACTCGCGGACATTTGGAGATATCCAATCGACCAAGAGGCGGCATTTTTACTCTATGCCGGCATCGTAGGCGACACAGGACGATTCCAGTTTCGAAATGCTACGGCCCGAACGTTTGAGATTGCTTCGGCGCTGATCGCGAAAGACATCGATACGAATAAATTGTACCGACACATGTATAAGACCAACTTAGCGACTCTTCAGTTACAAGGGTACGTGTTACAGCACGTCAATGTCACAGAAGAAGGCGTCGGCTATGTGAAGATTGACAAGGACGTGCTCCGGACGTTCCATGCGTCCCCGGAAGCGGCATCGCAACTCGTCAATAGCTTCTCTGGCCTCGAAGGATTGAAATGTTGGGTCATGTTCGTGGAAAACAAAGAAGAGATTCGTGTGCGCATCCGGTCGAAAGGTCCTGTCATCAATGAAGTGGCCAAGCGATACCGTGGGGGAGGTCATCCGATGGCGGCTGGTGCCACGATTGACACATGGGATGAGATGGATGACGTGATTGCGGCTTTGAATGAAGTGGCTGGGGAATTCACGTTTGAAGAAAATGAAGAGAGCTGACCGAGGTCAGCTCTCTTCATTTGTCTCCATTTTCCTTTGGGATGAACCATGTACCTCGTTCGGTCACGTCCTCGACGACGTCGAGCTGATACTCAGTAATGTACTTACGGAGCCGGTCGATGATTTCTGGGCTGTCGGCAAACACTGTTTGACCATGCTGTAATTTTTCTAACTTATCGCGTGCAATCTGTCCCCGATTGATAATCATACGCTTTTACCCCCTTTTGTCGTGAGTTTTGTCTATAATTATTGTATCAGAGAAGTGATGAATTGAGTTTGACAATTCCATTAATATAGAAAGGAGGCCAACGATGATTCATCTGAATGTCAGAACTGCTTATAGTTTACTACAAAGTACAATCCGGTTAGAACAATATGTCTTGCAGATGACCGAACGGGGAAGTCGTTCCGTGGCGATCGCAGACGATGCGTTCTATGGGGTTCCGACATTTTTGTCATATTGCCAACGATATGAGGTGAAACCGCTAATCGGACTGAGAACGGTCCTCCGATTGGATGGGTTAGACGTATCCGTGATTGTGTATTCATCTAACGAAACGGAGCTTAAGGAACAATATCGTATCATCCAGGCGGGAGGAATTGAAGGACGGACAACGATGCCGCTGATCGTATTACCTGAAAATTGGAAAGCGAGTGATCCGGTTCACCGGCGTCGCCTTTATCATCAACTCTTGTCGTTTGTCGATGAAGAGAAGCTGTGGCTCGGACTACCGGCACCTCAGACTACGGAACAGGTACAAGTGTTGAAACAACTTCGTCTCATGCGCGAAGAGCTTGCTGTCCAATTGATTCCGGCCCCTGAAACGAGATACATGAGACCGGAAGATGTGGAAGGATTCCGAGCCATTTCTGCCATTCGCGAAGGGGACGTGATGTCGAATGAAGACGTGCGACAAAAAGGATTGCACGTTCGACTACCGAGTGAAATGAATGACTGGTTCACAACGGAAGAATTATCGGAACTGGATCGATTCGAGGCATTGATTCGGCTGGATCATCTACCACGTGCGGAAGGGGCGATTCCAGAAATTCCGGATGCCGATCAAAAGCTGAAACGACTTGTCGGTGAGCGGTTGAAGGCAATGGAACTCGTGAAACAACCTTACATCGAGCGGGCAAAGTTTGAGCTTGAAGTCATCGCCAATACCGGATTTTCTTCCTATTTCTTGATCGTGGAAGACATCGTTCGGTTTGCTCGAGAATCTGGGATTGAAGTAGGTCCGGGGCGTGGATCGGCAGCAGGTTCACTCGTCAGTTTTGCCCTCCATATCACGGAAGTTGATCCGGTTCATTACGGGTTGTTGTTCGAACGATTCTTAAATCCAGAGCGTGTGTCGATGCCAGACATAGACCTCGATTTTGAAGATGAACGTCGTGAGGAAGTGGTTTCTTACGTACTATCAAGATACGGTCATACGCATGCCGCACAGATCGGGACACTTGCCACGTTCGGTGCGAAAGCGGCAATTCGAGACGTTGCGAGAGCGCTCGGGATGACCCTTGAGGAAGGGCAGGCTGCGAGCAAGCAAGTGAAAGCCGGAGGACTTGATGAACTGATGTCGAGCCAGAAGCAGATGAAGTGGTTTGCCGGTAGCCAAAAGCGTCAGCAGTTATTACGGATTGCCAAACAGCTAGAAGGTTTGCCGCGTCAATCCTCCGTTCACGCGGCAGGAGTGGTGCTCAGTCGTCAACCGATTGAAGAAGTGACTCCGCTCCAACCCGAACTTGAAGAACACGTGACCCAATATAATATGAAGGATTTGGAAGAGGTCGGGCTTCTGAAAATTGACTTGCTCGGATTACGAAACTTGAGTCGCTTGCGAAAGATGGAGGATTTGATTCGAGAAAGTGATGCGCTGTTCTCTCTGAAAACAATTCCGTTAAACGATGCTCGGACGTATCGATTGCTTGCGAGAGGTGAGACGGACGGAATCTTCCAATTTGAATCGACCGGGATGAAGCAAGCGCTTCGACAAGTGAAACCGACTGAGTTTGAAGATATCGTTGTCACGATGTCACTCTATCGCCCGGGACCGATGCAATTCATCGAAACGTATGCGAAGCGAAAACACGGTATGTCTTACCAACCAGTCCACCCAGACGTAGAAGACGTCATGAGACCGACATACGGTGTACTCGTCTATCAAGAACAGGTGATGAAACTTCTCCGTAAACTCGGAGGCTATTCCTATGCGGAAGCGGATTTGGTCAGACGTGCTATTGCTAAAAAGGAGACCGGAACGATTGCTCGGGAACGAGAACGATTTTTGCAACAAGCAAAAGCGGGAGACCAGGACGTCTTGGCGCAAATCTTTTCATGGATTGAAAAGTTTGCCGGGTACGGATTTAACCGCTCTCACGCTGTCGCCTACAGTTTGATCAGTTACCGATTGGCTTACGTCAAAGCACATTTCCCTCGTGTCTTTCATGTGGTGACATCAGAAAAAACAACGGAACTTGTCAGACTGTTACGGAAAGATCAAATTCCGGTGTACCCACCGGACGTCTTACATGGTCACGCTGACGCGACACTTGAGGGACCGGGCGTCCGGCTCGGGTTGAAGGCGGTCCAGGGGTTGACCAAACGGGATGTGGACCGACTGATTGAACTGAACGGGCAGTTGAAAGATGTCAGAACGCTTCAAGAAGCCATGGAGTGGAAAAATAAAGACCAACTGAAATTACGTCGATTACTTGGTGCGGGCGCGCTCGACCGGATGTATCACGGTGACCGGACACATGCCTTTGAAGCAGTCGAACGTTTGCGAGAAGAAGCGGGAACACATTTTTTACCGGATGAGCTGTCTTCACTCGGACTAAAACAGAAAAAAGTGAAAGAACCGAATTGGTCTGAAGAAGAGAGGGAGGCGCTCGGGACATGGGTGGTCCACTCTCCATTGACGGCACTTCCGGATATCGGGATCGAACCGTCTACAATTGAAGAAGTCATGAATGGAACAAACGGTTATCTCGTCGTATATGTAGATGACGTACGTACGTTCATGACAAAAAAACAAGAACGGATGGGTGTTCTCATGGTGGACGATGGCATGACGCAAGACGAGGTCGTCGTGTTTCCTCGAACATTCGCGCAGTTTGGACGGTCCCTCTATGCCGGTAACATCTTGTTACTCGAGGTCCATTCGAATGAACGGGATGGTCGCAAGCAATTGATTGTCGAACGGGTTCGACCGTTACACGGGCAAGCCTTATTCATCCGGCTCACACTCGACCGCTTCCCTGAATTGGAAGATTGGATTCAACGAGCACAAGGGGATGTTCCGGTTGTATGCCGATTCACGGATTCGAAGGAAGTGAAACAACTGGCTTCAGCTTTTTCAATCAATCCGAATGAAGAGTATGTGGCGGAAGCGAAAAGACGGTTCGGGGAAGAAAATGTCGTACTGAAACGAATCGATACAAAAATGGTTGGTCCAGAAACTAGTACCAAGTCCTAAAAAGTGATATAATCGCACTAATTGGTCTGACCACTTAAGTTTGATAGGTGATCCAAAAAAGGGAGTTGAACGGTCAGATGCATGAAAAACACGCATCCTCATTTCACGGAAACATTTCAAAGATTAGAAAATTAATTGTCCAATCGTCTTTAGTTCCAGGTGATCGGCTTCCATCCGAACGAGAGCTCGCCGAAACGCTGTCCATTAGCCGCGCTTCGGTTCGCGAAGCGTTACGAGCGTTGAGCTTTTTAGGCATCGTGGAGACGAGACATGGTGGTGGTACCTTTTTGTGTGAGCAAGACCGACATCGGTACATTGAGATATTGTCGGAGTTCATTGTGACCAAACAGACGAAAGCGACCGATATTATTGAGATGCTTCGACTATTGGAGCGCATGGCGTTTTCAGAAATTGAACCGACTAAGGAACGACTGGCTCTATTAGAAACGGTGATCGAAGATGATCGAACGTTTCGCCAGCAACTCATCTTTCAGTTGAAGAATGAACTGTTCATTCGAATTTGGAGTGAGGTCAATCGCTTTTTTGACGGATTAGACGTTGGGGATTTATATACGCTCGAGGAACGGAAACGATTTGTCGAGACGTGGCGTGGAATGGGGATGCCGGAATGAACGAGGGGGAAGCGATGACTGCTTTTTTCAAGAAACCGAAACGATATATGCCATTGCGTCAACGAGAACCAAAGATTGACGCACCACAGGGATTGATGACGAAATGTCCATCTTGTAAATATATGCATTATACAAAACAGTTGAATGAGAACCACAAAGTATGTGATTGCGGCTATCATTTTCCGCTTCAGGCGCAAGAACGGATTGATATGCTTGTCGACGAAGGGTCTTTCGAACGCTTTGTGGGACCGTCTGTCAAGGCGAATCCACTCGACTTCCCTGACTATGAGGAAAAGTTGACGAAAGATCGTGAGCGGACCGGGATTGAAGAGGCCGTCGTATGTGGAAAGGCGACAATCGACGGACTACCACTCGTTGTCTGTGTGATGGATGCGAGATTCCGTATGGGGTCGATGGGTGCATACGTTGGAGAAGCGATTGCTTCGGCTGTCCGAAACGCCACATCACTCGGGCTTCCAGTCGTCTTGTTCACAGCATCAGGTGGGGCTCGGATGCAAGAAGGAATGGTCAGTTTGATGCAGATGGCCAATACGTCCATCGCTCTAAAAGAACATGACGAAGCAGGACTGCTGTACATCGCGTATTTGACTCATCCGACGACAGGTGGTGTGTCAGCGAGTTTTGCGATGCTCGGCGACTTGAACGTCGCAGAGCCGGGAGCGCTCATCGGGTTTGCAGGACGACGAATCATCGAACAGACGATTCGGGAAAAACTTCCAGAGAACTTTCAAACTGCTGAGTTTTTACTTGAGTCAGGGCAGCTGGATGCGGTCATTCATCGTGAACAGATGCGTTCGTTCTTGAAGAGGATGATTGAATTACACGATGGGGGTGTCCGTCATGTTTGACCCAATCAAAGAAGTCACTGAACAACTGAATAAATTACGGGAGACCGCTGAGACGAAAGGGATTGATTTATCCCGAGAGATTCGTCATCTCGAGTTAAAGCTCGACCGATTAGAAAAAGATATTTATGGGAATATGAAACCGTGGGATCGCGTCCAGTTGGCGCGAAACCCGAAGCGACCGACAACGCTCGATTATATCCAGCATTTATTCCCTGACTTCATGGAACTCCATGGGGACCGACATGGGTATGACGATGCGGCAATCGTATCTGGACTTGCGACGTTTGAAGGAGTGCCGGTGACGATTATCGGACATCAGCGTGGGCGAAACACGAAAGAGAACATGAAACGAAACTTTGGTATGCCTCACCCGGAGGGCTATCGAAAAGCATTGCGTTTCATGAAACAAGCCGAGAAGTTCAACCGTCCTATTTTGACATTCATTGACACGAAAGGGGCTTATCCGGGGAAAGCCGCAGAAGAGAGAGGTCAAAGTGAAGCGATTGCCCGTAACTTGTTTGAGATGGCGACGCTGAAAGTGCCGATCGTCTCCGTTGTCATTGGAGAAGGTGGTTCAGGTGGTGCGCTTGGGATTGGTGTATGCGACCGTCTATTGATGCTTGAGAATAGTACGTACTCAGTCATCTCGCCAGAAGGTGCAGCGGCACTATTGTGGAAAGACGCGAAACAAGCAGAGCGTGCGGCAGAGACGATGAAGATTACTGCACAAGATTTATTCAACCTAGGGATTGTTGATGAAGTGGTAGGAGAAGTGTACGGGGGGGCACACGTTGATGTGTCACTACAGTCGTCACTCTTGAAACCTGTCTTATTACAGCACATGAACGAGTTGCTTGCGCAATCAACTTCTGAGCTGATTCAAGGACGTGCGACCAAATATCATCAAATTGGCACAATTAATGAGTGAAAACGGTAACAATGGCTTTGAATAAAGCTTTATTCATTCATCAAGTGACTGCTTTGTGAGATACCCTATGCATTTTTTTCACATACTTGTGTTGTAAAACAAAGGTCAGACGTGGTATTTTATTTTCAGATTTCGTTAAAACACATAAGAGGTGAGCGACGTGAATTTAAAACGTATTGCGGTATTAACAAGCGGAGGAGACGCTCCTGGAATGAACGCTGCTGTCCGTGCCGTGACCCGAAAAGCAATTTTTGAAGGTCTTGAAGTGTACGGCGTGTATAACGGCTATCAAGGATTAATCGAAGGTGATTTAGTCGAATTAAATCTTGGATCAGTCGGCGACATCATTCAACGTGGAGGTACGTTCCTTCGCTCTGCGCGCTGTCCTGAATTCAGAACAGAAGAAGGTCGCGCAAAAGCAGTAGAACAGTTGAAGAAATTCAATATCGATGCCCTCGTGGTCATCGGTGGAGACGGCTCTTATCGCGGAGCTCAAAAATTGACTGAACTCGGATTCCCAACAATCGGCCTTCCGGGTACAATCGATAACGATATCCCAGGAACAGATGCGACAATCGGTTTCGACACAGCACTCAATACAGCGCTTGATGCGATCGATAAGATTCGTGATACGGCGTCATCACATGAACGTACGTATGTCATCGAGGTCATGGGTCGCGACGCTGGTGATATCGCGCTTTATTCTGGTCTCGCTGGTGGTGCTGAGTCGATTCTCGTCCCAGAACGTCCAGAGGATTTGAATGCAATCGTGGAACGAATCAATCACGGGATTGCACGCGGTAAGAAGCACTCGATCGTCATTGTTGCTGAAGGTGCGGGAAGTGCGGAAGAAATCGGCAAATTGATTGCTGAGAAGACGAACTCAGAAACACGCGTCACGATTCTCGGTCACATCCAACGTGGTGGTTCCCCAACTGCCGCTGACCGTGTCCTTGCAAGTCGTATGGGTGCATACGCTGTTGAGATCTTGCTTGAAGGGAAAGCGGGCCGCGTTGTCGGAATCCGTAACAACCAGATGATGGATCTTGATATCGATGAGGCGCTCGACAATAACAAGCACACGATTGATATGCAATTGATTGACCTCGTTAACCAATTGTCGATTTAAACGATTTTGTATGTTGCAGAGACGGGATACGGTCCAAGGCCCCCCGTTTTCTGTTTGTAAGTTGCACTATATCCCCTAGGAGGTTTTTATATTATGCGTAGAACGAAAATTGTATGTACCATTGGACCGGCTTCTGAGAAGCGTCTTCCTGAGATGATCGAAGCTGGGATGAACGTTGCCCGTCTCAACTTCTCACACGGTGACTATGAAGAGCACGGCGCTCGTATCCGTGACATCCGTGAAGCGGCGAAAGCAGCGGGTAAAGTTGTCACTGTTCTTCTCGACACAAAAGGTCCAGAGATCCGCACGCATACATTCGAAGACGGTAAGGCACTTCTTGAAAAAGGAAAAGAAGTCACAATCGTCTCAACGGAAGAAATCGTCGGAACGAAAGATCGTTTCTCTGTGACGTACGAAGGACTCTACGATGATGTGGAAGTCGGTTCACACATCATGCTCGACGACGGTCTCATCGGACTCCGTGTCGTTGAAAAGCTTGATAACCGTGATCTCCGTTGCGTCATTGAAAACGAAGGAATCATCAAGACGAAGAAAGGTGTTAACTTGCCAAACGTCAAGGTAAACCTTCCTGCCCTCACGGACAAAGACATCGCGGACATCGAGTTCGGGATCTCACAAGACATTGACGTGATTGCAGCATCATTCGTACGTCGTGCATCTGACGTAGTTGAAATTCGCCAACTTCTCGAGAAACATAACGCATCACACATCAAGATTTACCCGAAAATCGAGAACCAAGAAGGTGTCGATAACATCGAAGAAATCTTGGCAATCTCTGACGGTTTGATGGTAGCCCGTGGGGACCTCGGAATTGAAATCCCGACAGAAGAAGTGACACCAGTTCAAAAAGAACTCATCAAGAAGTGTAACGATCTCGGGAAGCCGGTCATCACAGCAACGCAAATGCTTGATTCAATGCAACGTAACCCGCGTCCGACACGTGCGGAAGCATCAGACGTAGCAAACGCAATCTTGGATGGAACAGACGCAGTCATGCTTTCTGGTGAAACAGCTGCAGGGGACTACCCAATCGAATCTGTTCAAATGCAAGCTGCAATCGCAGAGCGTACAGAACGCATGCTCGACTACAAAAACTTGTTGAAAGATCGTCAGAAGCGCAGTGAGCACACAGTGACGGATGCGATCTCTCAAGCGGTTGCGCACACGGCAATCAACTTGAACGCCAAAGCAATCTTGACACCGACACAATCAGGTTATACGGCTGCTCGTACAGCGAAGTATCGTCCTGAAGCGAACATCATCGCGGTGACAGAATCGGAGCGCGTTGCGCGTCAATTGAACCTCGTATGGGGCGTATACCCAATCGTTGCTGAAACAATGCCGAACAACACGGATGAAATGTTGGTTCAAGCATCGGAAGCGGCACGTCACGCTGGATTCGTCACTGACGGTGACCTCGTTGTCATCTCAGCTGGTATTCCTGCGGCGACAGCTGGTACGACAAACATGATGAAAGTCCACATCGTTGGTCACGCTCTCGCAGACGGGCGTGGAATCGGTGAGCGCGGTGTTGTTGGAGAAGTCGTTGTCGCGAAAAATGCGGATGAAGCAAATGCAAAAGCGAAAGACGGCATGATCCTTGTCGCACCATTCACAGATAAAGAAATGATGCCTGCGATCGAAAAAGCGGCTGGAATCATCACAGAAGACGGCGGATTGACGAGCCATGCTGGGATCGTTGGACCATCACTTCGCAAGCCAGTCATCGTAGGTGTTGATGCAGCGACAGCATCGCTTCGTGACGGTCAGATGATTTCAATCGACCCACTCACAGGTAAAATCTACAACGCATAATTGAACGACAATCGAACCGGCCTTCTACAAAGGTCGGTTCTTTTTCCGTTCGAAGAAAGGAATACGTATGAGTGCATATCTATTTTTATTGATGCTTGTCTTAATCGGTGTCATTTCAAATAACCAATCTGTCATAATCGCAAGTAGCGTCTTGTTGATCATCAAAGCAATCGGATTCGGAGACCAGTTATTTCCGACACTTGCATCGAAAGGAATCAGCTGGGGTGTGACAATCATTACGATCGCAGTTCTCGTCCCAATCGCGACCGGCGATATCGGGTTTAAAGAATTGTGGAATAGTATTAAAGGGCCGGTCGGGATTGTTGCATTTGCCTCAGGGATGTTCGTTGCCATTGCTGCGGGGCAAGGTGTACAACTGATGCGTGTCGACCCGGTCGTCACCACGGCACTCCTCGCAGGTACGATTCTAGCGGTTGGATTCATGAAAGGGATTCCCGTTGGACCGCTTGTCGGAGCTGGTATCGCGGCATTGATTTTAGGTGGATATCAAGTTATTGAAAAATGGTTTTGATATTTTCTGACAACTGAAGCCGCTTACATTTCTTTTTTGCAATAAATTGTTTATACTATATAAAGGACAGGGTAAACGGAGACTGGGTGAATGCAGGGGAACAACCCGTCCCGTATCCTTATTCCCTATAAACAGACTGTTTTTACGGTCGACCACTTTATTCAAGACTGAGGGGGAGTTATGAATGTCAACGACAAAAGGGTTAGAAGGTATTGTGGCAGCAGCCTCAAAAGTCAGCTCAATTATTGACGGACAATTGACTTACGGAGGATACACCATTGATGATTTAGCGGACAACGCCACATTCGAAGAAGTAGTGTTCTTATTGTGGAACGACCACTTACCAAATGCAGAGGAATTGACAGCGCTCTCAGATGCGCTTGTAAAAGAAGCGACATTGCCTGAAGAGGTGATTGATACGTTAAGACGTGCACCGAAATCAGCCAATGCAATGGCGACGATTCGTACGGCACTTTCACAACTCGCTCTATATGATGAGGAATCTGAAGACATGAGTGACGAGGCCAACATGCGTAAAGCGATTCGCCTACAAGCACAAGTCGCTACAATCGTGACGGCATTCGCTCGTCTTCGTAAAGGGGAGCAGCCGGTCGCACCGAAACCAGGTCTTTCTTACGCTGCGAACTTCTTATACATGCTAAACGGTGAAGAGCCGAGCGATGTAGCAGAAAAGACGATTGATAAAGCGCTCATCTTACACGCAGACCACGAGTTGAATGCTTCGACATTCACTGCTCGCGTTTGTGTAGCGACGCTCTCGGATATGTACTCAGGTGTCACGGCGGCCATGGGGGCACTCAAAGGGCCACTTCACGGTGGTGCGAACGAAGCGGTAATGAAAATGTTGCACGAGATCGACTCGGTCGACCGTGTTGAAGAATATGTTCGTGGCAAATTCGAGCGCAAAGAGAAGATCATGGGCTTCGGTCACCGCGTTTACAAGGATGGCGACCCACGTGCGAAACATTTGAAAGAAATGAGCCGTCAGTTGACTGCTCAAATCGGCGAACCGAAATGGTATGAGATGTCTGAGAAAATCGACCATCTTGTCGAAACGGAAAAAGGTTTGAAACCAAATGTCGATTTCTATTCAGCTTCAACTTATTATGCGCTCGGTCTCGAAGAAGATCTATTCACACCAATCTTCGCCGTATCTCGTATGTCTGGCTGGATTGCGCACATTCTCGAGCAATATGCGGATAATCGCTTGATTCGTCCACGTGCGGAATATGTCGGTGAAACGAGCCGTAAGTATGTTCCGGTAAACGAACGTTAATTCGAGACACATTTTAGACAAAAGTTTGGTAAACTAACAAGTGACGTAGGTCGGCGCACGCGTCGACCTACAGTAATGTACTTAGGGGGATTCATTATGTTGACACAAGGACAAAAGATTACAGTTGAAAACGGTGTATTGAACGTACCAAATGTACCGACCGTACCATTCATTATCGGTGACGGAACAGGTCCTGACATTTGGAATGCGGCTGTTCGCGTATTTGACGCTGCGGTTGAAAAAGCATATGGCGGCGACAAGAAAATCGAATGGATGGAAGTATATGCTGGGGAAAAAGCATATAACGAAAAAGGCGAATGGCTCCCAACAGAGACACTTGATCAAATTCGTGAGTACTTGATTGCCATCAAAGGACCACTTACGACTCCGGTCGGTGGAGGAATTCGTTCATTGAACGTCGCACTTCGTCAAGAACTCGATTTATATACATGCCTTCGCCCAGTTCGTTACTTCACAGGTGTTCCATCACCAGTAAAACGTCCTGAAGATACAGACATGGTCATCTTCCGTGAAAATACTGAAGATATCTATGCTGGAATCGAGTACGCTTCAGGAAGCGATGAAGTGAAAAAACTCATCAAATTCTTGCAAGACGAGATGAATGTCAACAAGATCCGTTTCCCAGAAACATCAGGAATCGGAATCAAGCCAGTTTCTTCTGAAGGAACAGAACGTTTGGTTCGTGCAGCAATTGAATATGCGATTGCGAACAACCGTAAATCTTTAACGCTCGTCCACAAAGGGAACATCATGAAGTTCACAGAAGGTGCCTTCAAAAACTGGGGTTATGCACTCGCTGAAGCGGAGTACGGTGACAAAGTGTTCACATGGGCACAGTATGACCGTATCAAAGAAGAATCTGGTGAAGCAGCTGCTAACGAAGCTCAGTCGAAAGCGGAAGCTGAAGGGAAAATTATCGTCAAAGATTCAATCGCTGATATCTTCCTCCAGCAGATTTTGACACGTCCACGTGAGTTCGACGTTGTTGCGACGATGAACTTGAACGGTGACTACATCTCAGATGCCCTTGCTGCTCAAGTAGGTGGAATCGGGATTGCACCTGGTGCGAACATTAACTACATCACAGGACATGCGATTTTCGAAGCGACACATGGTACAGCTCCGAAATACGCGGGTCTTGATAAAGTAAACCCATCTTCAGTCATCCTTTCAGGTGAGATGATGCTCCGCCACATGAACTGGAACGAAGCGGCTGACCTCATCATCAACTCAATGGAGAAAACGATCGCTTCGAAAGTTGTCACATACGACTTCGCACGTCTCATGGACGGAGCGACAGAAGTGAAATGTTCAGAGTTCGCGGATGAATTGATTAAAAACATGTAAGACGACCGAGGAGGAGAGCTCATGATTCGTCGTAACAAAATTTCTGTTATTGGAAGTGGCTTCACCGGTGCAACGACTGCACTGTACTTGGCTCAACGTGAGCTAGGGGATGTCGTACTGCTCGATATGGAAGAAAAAGTAGGACCGACGAAAGGGAAAGCGCTCGACATGCAAGAAACGGCACCGATTCAAGGGTTTGATTCGTGGGTCACAGGTACGTCTGATTACGCGGACACGGCCGATTCCGATGTGGTTGTCATTACCGCGGGAATCGCGCGCAAGCCGGGGATGAGCCGGGACGACCTCGTCGCAACGAACGCAAACGTCATGCGCTCGGTTGTGAAAGAGATTGCCCGTTACTCTCCAGACGCCATCCTGATCGTATTGACGAACCCAGTAGACGCCATGACGTACGCGGCGTTCAAAGAATCAGGGTTCCCGAAAGAACGCGTCATCGGTCAATCCGGTGTATTGGATACGGCTCGCTTCCGAACGTTTGTGGCACAAGAGCTGAATGTTTCTGTCAAAGACGTATCCGGATTCGTCCTTGGAGGTCATGGAGACGAAATGGTGCCTCTCGTACGCTATTCTTACGCTGGAGGCATCCCGCTCGAAAAACTCATCCCACATGAGCGAATCGAGCAAATCGTTGAACGGACACGAAAAGGTGGCGGCGAGATTGTCCAACTACTGGGCGATGGCTCGGCGTATTATGCGCCAGCCGCTGCCATCGTGGAGATGGTCGAGGCGATTGTAAAAGATCAGCGTCGAATCTTACCGGCCATCGCATACCTTGAGGGAGAGTACGGATTCCATGATTTGTATCTTGGCGTCCCGACGATTCTTGGTAAACATGGAATTGAGCAAGTGTTAGAGCTCGACTTGACGGATGAAGAAAAAGCAGCGCTATCGAAGTCTGCGGATTCTGTCCGCTCGGTATTAAGCGTCTTATAAGTTTGAGGTGCTTCCTGTCATGTTGCAGGAGGCACCTTTTTTGCGCCTTCTCTCTTATCGAACATGCTACACTGAAAGTGGATTTGTTTTGTTTTTGTAAAGATTTGCTTTGAGGTTGGTCGTTTCAAGCATTGATTTGTAAAATAGAAAGTGACATTTGATGGTTTAAGAGGAGGAAGCAGTGTGGCTGATAAAGTAATTGTTGTCGACGATGAAGTATCGATTGCGACATTATTGAAATTTAATTTAGAACAGGCTGGCTTTGAAGTAGAGACGGCGCACGACGGCAAAACCGGATTGGAATTGGCTGAGAAAAAGGACGCCGTGCTCATCGTGCTCGACTTGATGCTGCCGGAGATGGATGGACTTGAAGTGTGCAAACGACTCCGTCAGCAAAAAGTCAATACACCGATTTTAATGCTCACGGCAAAAGATGATGAGTTTGACAAAGTATTGGGGCTCGAGCTCGGAGCGGACGATTATTTGACGAAGCCGTTCAGCCCACGTGAAGTAGTCGCGCGCGTCAAAGCGATTCTTAGACGTTCTGCCCCGCAAGAATCGGCGGTTGAAGAGGACGTCATTCAAATCGGAGATGTTAAAATCGTCACTTCAAACTACGAAGTGTTCAAGCAAGGGGAGCGCCTCGAGTTGACGCCGAAAGAATTTGAATTGTTAGCCTATTTGGCGAAAAATAAAGGACGCGTGTTGACGCGAGATCAATTATTATCGGCCATTTGGAATTATGACTTTGTGGGTGATACCCGGATTGTTGATGTTCATATCAGTCACCTTCGTGAAAAAATTGAACCGGTAACGAAGAAACCGACCTATATTAAAACGATTCGCGGTCTTGGCTATAAGATGGAGGAGCCGACTTCGGAATGAAGACGTATCGCTCTAGATTTATGACGACTCTCATTTTTCTTGTCACCGGTGTCTTGCTGACGCTCGGGATTGTCCTTGGGCAGCTCTTCAAAGACTTTTATCTGGATTCAGAACGAGATCGTCTAAAAGAAGATGCTCAATTGGCAGCCCTCTACCTCGAAGGAGGCGAATTGGACGAGATTCGTGAGTATGTCGGTCAAATCGATGACGGGAGCAGCTTTGATATTCTCCTTCTCAATAGTCGGATGGAGGTAATCGCTGGCACGCCGTTTCGCGTCGGGTCCATCGATTATAAAATCGATCCGAGTATGGTCCCTGAGGAAGGGACGTTCGGTGAAGCGGATGAGGACGAGTTGATTCAATACACAAAACCGATTGAACTTGCGACGGGTGGGACAGTCTATTTAACATTCATCCGTTATGTATCGGATTTAGAAGGGGTGTACAATCGCATCTGGTTGACGATTGCCCTCGCGCTCTTCTTCTCCTTCTTCATTATTTTGTTCGTGCTTCAACATTTGACGAATCAATTTATTCGACCAATCGATGAGGCGACGATTGTCTTGCGGGAACTAGCAGACGGGAATTACAGGGCCCGTGTGTATGAACTCAGAAATGATGAGGAGACAGGTAGCCTAGCAGGGTCGATCAACGTACTTGCTCGGAATTTGGAGTCGATTTCTCTCGGGGAGTCTGTGCAACGGGCGAGACTCGAATCGTTAATCGAGTATATGGGGGCGGGTCTTCTGCTCGTCGATGAGCGTGGGATCGTCACGTTGGTCAACCGTTCTTACCGTGAGATGTTCCAATACGATGATTTATCGATCGGACAGTTTTATCACGGGATTCTACCGAGTCCCGAGGTAGAAACACTGATCGAAGACGTCTATCTGACGGAGGAGGTCCATCGCCGTCAATTATCGATTCGAACGGGTTTCAATCAAAAAACGTATATGGTATCCGCGGCACCGATTTTCAGTGACACCGGGATGCTTCGCGGCACGACGTTGTTGTTCAACGATATTACAGAATTGAAGCGACTTGAGAAGATGCGGAAAGACTTCGTGGCGAACGTCAGCCATGAGTTGAAGACACCGCTCACGTCCATTCGTGGGTTTAGTGAGACGCTTCTGGATGGGGCGAAAGAAGTCCCGGAACTTCGAGACCAGTTTTTAGACATCATCCAAAAAGAAGCGACGCGGATGCAGATGCTTGTTGAGGATCTCCTTGAATTGTCGAGATTGGAGCGGGATGACTTCCAAATGGAGTTGGTGTCCGTCGATCTGAATCAACTCGTGGATGAGGTCTGCCTCCTGCTCAGTCAAAAGGCGAGCAAGAAGTCGATTCAGCTAGAAACGAAACACGAGGGGACGGTCGTCTTGCAAGCGGACCTGAACCGAATGAAGCAAGTCATCATGAACTTGGTCGCCAACGCCATCAACTATTCACCAGAAGGAAGTCGTGTCGAAATCGCCGTGGAAGCAAAGGCAGATTCCTATAAACTTCGCGTCAAGGACAACGGAATCGGGATCGCCGAAAAAGAAGTGAGTCGTATTTTTGAGCGCTTCTATCGTGTCGATAAGGCAAGAAGTCGGAACTCGGGTGGAACTGGCCTCGGACTCGCCATCGTGAAACACATCATCGATTTGCATCATGCCACGATCGACGTAGAGAGTGAGGAAGGCAAAGGAACGACGTTTACCATTACATTCCCTCGGGTTTAACAATGACTTTATCGTTCGTTCATATTTACTTTACAAAACCTTGCTATCCTATGAATGAGACCTCTTCATCATCTCGTGACTCGATCGGTGCTCATCTCCACACGATCGAGAATTTGGCCCTTTTCTATTCGTAGAAAAGGGTCTTTTTTTTCGAACGCATGTACCCGTATGGTATGATGGTTGAAGAGAAGAATGGAGGTCGATTGAATGAATAAACTACTAGTCCTTGATGGGAACTCCTTAACATATCGTGCGTTTTTTGCACTGCCTCCGATGTCGGATGCGTCAGGTCGGAATACGAATGCAGTGTATGGGTTTACGATGATGTTATTGAAACTAATGGAAGATGAGCAACCGACTCATTTTGCTGTGGCGTTCGATGCGTCAAAGAAAACGTTCCGTCACGATACGTTCGCGGAATACAAAGGTGGACGTCAAAAGACACCGGGAGAATTGCGTGAACAATTTCCGCTCGTGCGTGACGTTTGTCGGGCGTTTGGCATCTCTGTCTTAGAGCTTGACCAATACGAGGCGGATGATATCATCGGGACGCTCTCAAAAGACCCGACCTTTGATCAGGTGACGGTTGTGACGGGGGATAAGGATTTACTTCAATTGATCAATGAACGTGTGACGGTCTATTTGACGAAACGAGGCATCACCGAAGTTGAGAAAATGACCGTGACCGCGTTCAAGGAACGCTACGACGGACTACAACCGATTCAGATGATTGATCTAAAAGGATTAATGGGAGATAAATCCGACAACATCCCTGGTATTCCAGGGGTCGGGGAAAAGACGGCACTGAAGTTGATTGCCACATATGGTACCGTCGAGGCCCTTTACGAACATACGGATGAGTTGAAAGGGAAGCAAAAGGAAAAAGTAGAGGCGAATGAACAAGAAGCGAAAATGTCGAAACAGTTGGCGACCATTTACACGGATGTACCAATTGATGTGACGATGGATGAACTTCTCTTTAAGCCATATGACGCTTCGGTCGTCAAAACGTTATTTATGGATTTACAGTTCAAGTCACTCATCGGCAAACTGTCGGATACCTCTTCAGAAGAACCGGTTGAAAAAGCGGTACGACCAACAATCGCGTTGGCCGATCAAGATTTATCGCGAGCTGTGTTAATGCTTGAACAGCTGCATGATGATTATTTTGAAGAAGACGTGATTGGAGTGGCGATCGCGTCGGAACGAGGTGTCACGATTGGAGATGTGACGCTTCTTGAGGACGAACGGGTCAAGGAATGGATCGAAGACGAGACGAAGACGACGATTTGTCTCGATGCGAAGCAGACAATTATTCAATTGAAACGTCACCAATTGGCACTGCGTGGGTATGAAGACCTGCTTGTCGCAGGGTATTTGCTCAACCTATCTGGTGGGACGTCTCTCAGCTCGATTGCTGCACACTTTACGTATCCTCTTGAGGAAGATGAAACGGTCTACGGAAAAGGTGCAAAAATCAAGGTGCCGGAAGAGAATGTTTTTCATGCTCATCTCGCAGAAAAGGCGTACGCCATCTATACATTGTTTGAACGCATTGTTTCGGAGTTGAAAGAGAATGAACAGACAGAACTCTATGAGGCGCTTGAAAAACCACTCGTCTCCGTATTGGCCGAGATGGAGTGGGCCGGTATCCACGTAAATGTCGAAACCCTTCAACATATGGAAACGGACCTACGTGAACGTCTAAACGCACTCGAGATCACGATTCATGAATTAGCCGGCGAACCGTTCAACATCAACTCACCGAAACAGTTAGGGGTCGTCCTGTTTGAAAAACTGTCACTCCCTCCTGTGAAAAAGACGAAAACAGGATATTCAACGGCAGCGGATGTCCTCGAAAAATTGGCACCGCTTCATCCGATCATTGAGAAAATCATGCATTATCGTGAACTTGGCAAACTTCAGTCCACGTATGTCGAAGGCTTGCAGAAAGTCGTGAAGGATGATGGCAAGATTCATACGCGTTATACACAGACGCTTACTCAAACGGGACGGCTTTCGTCGGTTAACCCGAACCTTCAAAATATTCCGATTCGATTAGAAGAGGGGCGTCGCATCCGTAAAGCGTTTACCGCGAGTGAACCGGGATGGGTACTCTATGCGGTCGATTACTCTCAAATCGAACTGCGCATCATGGCACATATGTCACAAGATGAGAAGATGATGGCAGCCTTCCTTCACGATGAGGATATTCATACGTCGACGGCGGCGAACGTGTTTAAAGTTTCCACTGAAGAAGTTACGTCACTCATGCGTCGTCAAGCAAAAGCCGTCAACTTCGGAATCATCTATGGCATCAGTGATTATGGACTCTCACAAAACCTAGGGATTACACGAAAAGAAGCGCAGACCTTTATCGATACGTACTTTGAACAGTTCCCTGGGGTGAAGACGTTCATGGATGCCGCGATTGAACGGGCACGTGAACACGGGTTCGTCGAGACGATGTTGAAACGACGCCGGAACATCCCGGACATCCATTCTCGTAATTTCAACTTGCGTGGGTTTGCTGAACGTACCGCAATCAACACACCGATTCAAGGAACGGCAGCGGACATTATTAAAAAAGCGATGATTGATGTCGATCATGCGTTAAACACGTCAAAACTTCAATCTAAGCTGTTGTTACAAGTACACGATGAATTGATATTCGAAGGTCCGGCCGAAGAGATGGAAGCATTAGAAAAACTTGTGACCGAAGCGATGGAACATACGGTCACACTTGATGTCCCGTTACGTGCGGACGGAGCGGTTGGAACGACATGGTTTGACACGAAATAAACGGATAGAAAGGAAATCAGTATGCCAGAATTACCAGAAGTCGAAACGGTCTGTCGTAGGTTGCGACCTGCCGTTTCAGGAAAAACGATTCAGTCTGTCGATGTCCTCGACCCTAAAATTATCCGCGGGCTCGACCCCGAAGAATGGGTTCACCATTTGATTGGAGAAACGATTACGGATGTGGAACGTCGGGGGAAATTCATCTTATTCAAATTGACGAACGGGTATCTCGTCTCCCATCTTCGCATGGAAGGGAAGTTTTTCCCTTATGACTCCATTACAGAACCGGTAAAACATACACATATCGTGATTACGTTTACGGACCAATCGACTCTACACTATAATGATGTCCGTAAATTCGGTACGATGGAGTTGCGGACGAATGAAACGATTCATACCACACCACCGCTCTCATTACTTGCGTACGAGCCGTTTGACGAGCGTGTGACAACCGAGGTGTTACACCGACGTTTAGAGCGCATGAAGACACGCGCGATTAAGACCGCCCTCCTCGATCAGTCCATCTTTGTTGGATTAGGTAACATCTATGTAGATGAGACGTTGTTTCGTGCGGGTGTCCATCCGACACGACCGGCCGCAAGTTTGTCCCATGAAGAAGTCGACCGTGTGCGGACTGAAGCCGTTGCTGTCTTGACTGAGGCTATTGAGCGTGGAGGTAGTACGATTCGCAGTTATGCCAATCCAGATGGCGCCACAGGAACGTTTCAAGAGAGGCTCTACGTATATGGACAGACCGGAGAAGCGTGCCGCCGATGCGGACATGAAATTGAAAAGATGAAATTGGGCGGGCGAGGTACGCATTACTGTCCGCACTGTCAACAACGTTAAGGGGTGGACGTGTATGTTGAAGATTGGATTGACTGGTGGAATTGCAACCGGGAAGTCTACGGTATCGCGACTGTTTCGAGAACGAGGCATTCCGATTATCGATGCCGATTTGATTGCAAGGACGGTCGTTGAACCAGGAGGAAAGGCGATTGAAGGGGTAAGGGCCGCATTTCCAAAGTGTTTTGTGGGCGACGTGCTGAACCGTCCTGCGCTCGGTCGGGAAATCTTCCATGATGAAGCAAAACGTCAGCAATTGAATCAATTGATGCATCCAGCGATTCGAGAAGAAATGAATGAGCAAATGCGAACGTATGAGGCATCGGGGGAACCTGTCGTCATTTTTGATATTCCGTTACTGTTTGAAGGAACGATGCTCGATCTGGTTGATTATTCCGTCGTCGTCTATTGCCGTGAAGAGATTCAACTGATGCGTCTCATGGAACGGAATGGATTGACGAAAGAAGAGGCGTTAGCCCGTATTCGTTCACAGATTCCAATTGAAGATAAAAAGCACCAGGCGGATTTCCTCATAAACAATAATGGGGCATTAGGGGACCTTCCTCCACAAATCAATCGTCTGGTCGAACAGTTTCAAACGATACAAAAAGAAGGCGACTGATATCGCCTTCTTTTTAGTTTAATGGATCGGATTCTGGAGACCCTTTTTTCCATGTATCATAAATCGCACGTCCATCACTAGGATGACCGTTCGAATAATAGATGGGATAGAGTGAGAAGAAGATATAGTAGAACGAGAAATAGGCGAACTGATACGTATAGAGTGTCGGTTCAATATCTCGTCGAAGAATGAACGCGTTGACGATTAAGATGCTCGCTAAATTGAAAATGGCTCCACCGCCATAGACTAGCGTACGGGTGACCTTGTTGCTCCATTTTAAATCAGTGAACTGGCACCATGCATCGTAAAAATAAACACGATTTACTTGTAAACGACCTACTTTAAACATTTTCTTCCCGGTACCGATTTGCATATCGAGTGAGCCGCCGAACAACTTTGCGAAGAAGAAGTGACCAAGCTCATGAATTAACGTCACAATCGGTAAAATGATAAAGAACGAAATAAAGAATTTATCGATATCTCCCCAATCAAACATCATGACGCCTCCTTTCTCTTGTCTGTTACGCCAAGAAATTTCCCTCATTTTCAAAAAATAAACAAAGAAAAACGAAAAAAATGTGACGAATCATAGTGAAAACGCTTACAGCTATCCGTTATAATGAAACCGTAATGTAGAAAAAGGGGGATCTATCATGGGGACAAAAGTGGCAATTAACGGATTTGGTCGAATCGGAAGAATGGTATTTCGAAAATTGATGCTCGAGGGACGTCATGAAGTGGTGGCGATTAACGCAAGTTATCCGGCGGAAACACTTGCGCATCTTATTAAACATGACTCGATTCACGGTCCATTCGGATTGACAGTACGTGCGCATGGGGATGCGCTCGAAGTCGATGGGAAACGGATTGAACTTATTTCGGAACGTGATCCATCACGGTTGCCTTGGTCAGACCTTGAAATCGACATCGTCGTCGAAGCGACCGGGAAGTTTAACTCCGATAGCGGGGCAAGACTTCATCTTGAGGCAGGCGCGAAAAAAGTGATTTTGACCGCACCGGGTAAAGGGGACTTACGCACGATCGTGATGGGGGTCAATGATCGTGACTATCGCCCGGAGGAAGACCATATCATTTCAAACGCATCGTGTACGACGAACTGTCTCGGACCTGTCGTGAAGGTCTTGCATTCGACGTTCGGTATCGAGACGGGACTGATTACGACGGTACACGCCTATACGAACGACCAGAACAATATTGACAACCCGCATAAAGATTTGCGGCGCGCGCGTGCGTGTGGCAGTTCCATCATCCCGACATCAACGGGAGCGGCTAAGGCGATTGGTCTGGTGATGCCGGAACTACAAGGGAAGTTAAACGGAATGGCACTCCGTGTACCGACTCCGAACGTATCACTTGTCGACTTGGTCGTCGAACTCCACCGAGATGTTACGGTCGATGAAGTCAATGAAGCGTTTGAACGGGCAGCGTATGGAGAAATGACGGGTATTTTAGGCGTTTCTCACGAACCGCTCGTCTCTATCGATTTCAACGGGGACGATTGCTCGTCGATTATCGACATGGATTCGACGATGGTACTCGGAGGGAATCATGTCAAAGTACTCGCATGGTATGACAATGAATGGGGCTACTCATGCCGTGTCGTGGACTTGTTGGATATGGTGGCCAGCTATCTTCAAATCGGGCAACAAGAAACACACGCCTAGAAAAATATTACGTGCGGAGAAATATTTTTCAGATTTTTTTATCAAATGTCTTGTAACGACGTCCCAAACACGTTACACTCAATTTCGTGAACTTCAATTGGTCTGACAAACGCAACTTAAAGGGTTAGGACCTCTTAGGACTAACTTGCCCCCGTGGTTGTGGGCGATTCAGGCACAAAGTGAGTGATCATCAACTACTTTGAGACCATTGATGTAAAGGGGGATCCACTAATATGGATACTATGGGACGTCACATTATTACAGAACTTTGGGAGTGCAATCCCGACAAATTAAATGATATCGACTACATCGAGCGTTTGTTCGTCGATGCTGCTCTTCGTTCGGGCGCTGAAGTCCGCGAAGTTGCATTCCACAAATTTGCGCCACACGGTGTAAGTGGAGTCGTCATCATTTCAGAATCACACTTAACGATTCACAGTTTCCCAGAACATGGCTATGCGTCAGTTGACGTGTTTACATGTGGAGATCGAATCGATCCGGCTACAGCATCGCAGTATATTGCTGAAGGATTGGATGCAAAAGTACGTGAAGATGTGAAACTTGAGCGTGGAATGGGACCAATTCGTGTTCCGGAAGCGCAAGTGGCAATCAGCAAATAAATCAGATTGACCTTTTGAGGCTGACCGTTTAACGGTCAGCCCTTTTAATTGTTTTGTTGTCGCCTTAATTTTGATATGCTTAACGTATATAACTCAGGCGTTGAGGTGGATTATGGGACTGTTAGATAAGTTACAAACACATATTGAAACGAAAGATACACATAAAAATGAAATGCTCCAAACACGTTACTATGCGGCATCGTCACATGCGATGTTGCAATGGTTAGAAGGAAAAATTCAAGAGAACGGTCAGACGGTTCGTCGAATCGATGCGAATCGAGGAGAACTTTCGTTTCTCGGAGAAGGCTGGGACGGGCTCATCACGATTGTACAAGTGGATGGCGGCCGGACGGCTGTCGATTTTACATTAAACCGTGAACAGCGACTCGGTGCAGACCTCTCGCAAATTGTATCGCACTACTACGAGGCGCTCACGCAACAATTCCCGTTACGTGCCATTGGTAATAAAACAGTCGAACGATAAGGAGGTTTGAGCATGCGTTGTCCGAAATGTGATCATAATGGAACGAGAGTGCTCGATTCCCGTCCGGTGCAAGACCATTATTCGATTCGACGTCGTCGTGAATGTGAAAAATGTGGGTATCGGTTTACAACGTTTGAGACGGTTGAACAGACACCGCTCATCATTGTTAAAAAAGATGGAAATCGTGAAGAGTTCAGTCGTGAAAAAGTGCTTCGCGGCATTATTCGGGCGTGCGAGAAACGACCTGTCACACTTGAACAGCTCGAAGGGGTTGTGACGAAAGTCGAACAGCAACTCCGTGCCCTCGCCCAGTCAGAAATTCCAAGTGAACAAGTAGGCGAGCTTGTGATGAATGAACTTGCACGAGTCGATGAAGTCGCATATGTTCGGTTTGCATCGGTTTATCGTCAATTCAAAGACATCACGGTGTTCTTTAAAGAACTTGAAGATTTAATGAAGCAAGAAAATTCGACCAACTAAAGGGCGGCCTGCTGGTCGCCCTTTTTCAAGGGAGAGAGCCATGGAGAAAGAACGTACAATCTTTGGGACGGACGAATTGTTAATCATGAGTACCGGTCTAGTCGACCGTGAATCGTACCAGTCCCTTTACCACTTATATCAACCTGTCATCGGGGTGAAGGCGCTCGCACTCTATCAAACGTTATGGAGCGAACTAAAACCGGGCAAAATGAAATCCAACTATATGTCCCATAGTGCATTGTGTGAGATGTTGGAGTTCTCCATCAATGAGTTAATGGACAGTTTGTTCCGCTTAGAAGCGATCGGATTAGTGCGAACCTATAAAACAAAAGACGCTCGATTGACACAATACGTTTATCAGTTACGTGTTCCGCTTGCACCGCACACGTTTTTGAATGATGGGTTACTGTCGAGTTTCCTCTTCTATAAAGTCGGGGAAGTACGATTCAAACAACTGCAAGGGCGTTTTACGATTGATCCGTTGCCCGCAGGCATCGTCGAAGTGACAAAGGATTTCAATGAAGTATTTGATGTCAAAGGAGTGAACCATCGTGCGTTCACACAAAAAAATTATGAAAAGCCGGACCGGGCTAAGATTGAGATCAACTATTCGTTCGATATGGAAATTGTGAAAAAACTGACGAATTTTCCAGTTGGATTTTTCACGAAAAAATTAGACGAAACGATCACAAAATTGGCCTACGTGTCACAACTCGATGAAGAGACGATGGCGGAAATGTTGAAAGAATATTTCGTACATGAGGCGTACCTGCCACTCAGCGAACAAGAGAAGCGGGACGGTTGTCGTCAAATGGTTCTGCAGTTGAAGAAGAAACAGACGCGCCACCGGAAAGAGAAGACCGTCGAACTTGAACAGACGAAACTAGGAGATTTGCATGATCCCGAAGTGATGGAGTCCGCACACCCACATCAATATGTCTCGACGCTTCGGAAGACCCCGCAACTTTCAAAAAGTGATGAACAGTTAGTCATTGAACTCGTCGACACACTCGGTCTCGCGCCAGGGGTCATCAATGCGCTCTTCTATTACTGTATCGAAGTGAAGAAGCAGACGCGGCTGAGCGAGAACTATGTCTTGCGCATTGCGACGAGTTGGAAAACAGCGGGCTATACGAATGCAAAAGAAGCGCTAGAGCGTGAAGAATCTCAAGATGCGCTCATCGAGAAGAAACAGCAAAAACGTGAGAGTGTGCAACGCACCACAGTCGGGTCACGACGGAAACCCCAACAAGGGGATATGCCGAAATGGCTCGAGGACGAGGCGAAACAACAGCGCTCATACGACCAAGCGAGGAAAAAAGAACTCGAGTCGTCCGTACCGGATGACGCGGAACTTGTGAAACTATTAAATGAATTGAAAGAGAAGGGGTGAGGGGATGGAACGAATCAATCAGTCGCTGTCTCAGTTGATGAACCGAAAAGAAGTTCGGGAGGCGTACGAGTCGATTCGCAGACGTACACTGAACCACCCGGGTGTCATCGCATTTTTGAACGCTCATCCAGAGTTAGAGGAGAAGGCGATTGAAATCGGGTTTACCAAACTGAGTGAGTACGCGGAACAGATGGATGGAAAAACGTTCAGAGAAGATCAGGCCGTCATCCCAGGCCATCAACCGGTACTTTATGTCGATTTAGGACAGATTGCAATTCGATATGAAGAAACGGTCGCACATCGCCAGGCGAGACGACAAAAAGAAATGGACCGTAAATTCAAAAGTTTGTTTTTACCGGAAGAAGTTCGCGAGGCGAGTTTCGAATCTTTCGATTGGGGCGACGACGCGCGTAAAATCGCATTGCGTGAAGCGATGCGATTTGTAACAGGGATGAAGTCTCGTCAAAAAGTGAACGGCCTCTATCTCCATGGTAGTTTTGGCGTCGGGAAGACATATTTACTCGCCGCAATCGCCAATGAGTTGAAGGTGGCGGACATCGAGACGATTCTAGTCCATGCTCCGGGCTTTGTGTCGGAGGCGAAACGCAAAATTCGTACCGAGTCGTTCGACTCTTTCTTGACGTCGTTTCAACATGTGCCAGTCTTACTGATTGATGACATCGGAGCTGAAGCCATCAGTCCGTGGGTACGAGATGAATTGTTCGGGATCATTCTTCAGTATCGGATGATGCATCGCTTGCCGACGCTCTACAGTTCAAACTTTAGCGGAGAAGAACTCGAGACGCACTTTTCAATCGATGGTTCGCCGCAAAATAAAATGAAGGCACAGCGACTCATGCAACGTATTTCCACGACGACGACCCAAATTGAGTTAAAGGGTGAAAATCGCCGTCGGTAAAGGATTGTTTTTCTTTGGTGAGTTGACTATACTAAGAAGCATATAAAGGATGCATAGAAGAGGATATGGATCATCGAGACGAGTTTTAGCGAGGGAAGGGCGGTGGAAGCTTCCTAACGACGACGATGGATTTACTCCCTCAGAGCACCGTACGGGTCAATCGTGCGGCGATTCACACTCGTTATCGTGTGTTCGAGCCAAGCAGATTGCTTGGGAACGAGGGTGGTACCACGAGAATCAAAGCTCGTCCCTTTTTGAGGGATGGGCTTTTTTTATATTCATTTTTTGAGAGGGGACAGATGTACATGATTCAATTAACATTTCCAGATGGCGCGGTAAAAGAATTTGATGCAGGCGTCACAGCAGAAGACGTCGCGGGCTCGATCAGTCCGGGACTTCGTAAAAAGGCAATCGCAGCAAAACTAGACGGAGAACTCATCGACTATCGTCGTCCAATCGAACATGACGGCAAAATCGAACTCGTGATGCCGGACTCGGAAGATGGTCTTGATTTGATGCGTCACTCGTCAGCGCACTTGATGGCTCAAGCGATCAAACGGTTATACGGAGAAGACAACAACATCTATCTCGGAATTGGACCGACGATTGAGAACGGGTTCTATTACGATATCGAGATGGATCGTCGCATCAATGAGGAAGACCTTCCTGAAATCGAAAAGATGATGAAACGCATCGTCGACGAAAACTTAGAAATCACACGTGAAGTCGTTTCCCGTGACGAGGCGCTCGCTCGTTATAAAGAATTGGGAGATCCGCTCAAGATTGAGTTGATTGAGGACATTCCTGCTGATCAAACCCTTACAATCTATCATCAAGGTGAGTTCTTTGACCTTTGCCGTGGACCTCACGTCCCGTCAACATCGAAGTTGAAAATCTTCAAATTGATGAGCGTGGCTGGTGCCTACTGGCGCGGGGACTCAGACAATAAGATGCTACAGCGTATTTACGGGACAGCGTGGGCGACGAAAGAACAACTCGCTGAACACTTGCGTCTTCTTGAAGAGGCGAAAGAACGCGACCATCGTAAACTCGGGAAAGAACTCGACCTCTTCTTCGTTTCACAAGAAGTCGGTCAAGGGCTTCCGATGTGGCTTCCGAAAGGGGCTGCGATTCGTCGTACGGTCGAGCGCTACATCGTTGATAAAGAACTCGAACTCGGATATCAACATGTCTACACACCGGTTCTCGGTTCGGTCGACTTGTATAAGACATCTGGTCATTGGGATCACTATCAAGACGACATGTTCCCGAAAATGGAGATGGACAACGAAGAACTCGTCCTTCGTCCGATGAACTGCCCGCACCACATGACAATCTACAAACATGAGCCACGTTCGTACCGCGAACTTCCACTTCGAATCGCTGAGCTTGGCGGGATGCACCGTTACGAGATGTCAGGGGCGCTCACAGGTCTACAACGTGTTCGTTATATGGTATTGAATGATGGACATACGTTCGTTACACCTGAACAGATGAAGCAAGAATTCAAAGACATCGTTCATTTGATTCAAGAAGTATACGCTGACTTTGGCATAAAAGATTATCGTTTCCGTCTCTCGTATCGCGATCCTGCTGATAAAGAGAAGTATTTCGATAACGATGCCATTTGGGAAATGGCACAAAGTCAGTTGAAGGAAACGATGGACGAGCTCGAACTTCCGTACTTCGAAGCAGAAGGCGAAGCGGCATTTTACGGACCGAAACTTGACGTACAAGTACGGACGGCACTTGGGAAAGAGGAGACGCTCTCGACTGTCCAACTCGACTTCTTGCTTCCGGAACGTTTCGATTTGACATACACTGGGCCAGACGGTAAGGACCATCGTCCAATCGTCTTGCACCGTGGTGTCGTCTCGACGATGGAACGGTTTGTCGCTTACTTGATTGAAGAGTATAAAGGCGCGTTCCCGACATGGCTCGCACCGGTCCAAGTCAAGTTGATCCCGGTTTCACACGTCCACGACGAATACGTCGCAGAAGTGAAAGCAGAACTTGTCAAACGTGGTGTTCGTGTCGAAACGGATCTCCGTGACGAGAAACTAGGCTATAAGATTCGTGAAGCACAAATGAAGAAGATTCCGATGACGCTCGTTCTTGGCGATAAAGAGCGAGATGAGCGTGCGGTCAATATTCGCCGCTACGGTCAGCAGGAACAAGTTTCTGCTTCACTTGATGAATTCATCGCATCGCTCACAGATGAGATTGCGAACCGTTCACGTTAAGTTAGGGACCACCTTTCCAACCAGAAGGGTGGTTTTTTTCGGTCTATAGACGGATGTGTATTTGGTCATCTACACGTATCGTAAACGTAAGGAGTGATACTTAATGAATTATATGAAGCCAGTATTGGCACTTACTATTGGAGCGGTTGCGTTCACAGGAGCGCTTCCGAAAGTCGGAGCGGAGGCAATCGTCAATGATACGATTGTAACCCTTGGTGAATCATTATCTTCAGAGCAACAAAAATGGGTACTTGAGCGTATGGATGCCCCAGAAGGAATCGAACCCATTATCGCGACTGCCGCAGATGAAGAAAAGTATTTAGGTGATTCGGTCCCGCAAGCACAGCGTGGAGGCGGCATGTACTCGTCTGCCCGAATCAAGTTGACGAACGGGACTGGTCTTGATATTCAGACGGAAAACGTGACGTGGGTCACGAAAGATATGTATGCGAACGCCCTCGTCACGGCGGGTGTGACGGATGCCGATATTTATATCACGTCACCGATTAACGTGACGGGTACCTCGGCCTTGACGGGAATTATGAAGGCATATGATCAGACCGCGGCCGAGACCGGGATTGAACTGTCGGATGAACGAAAAGAATTGGCGCAAGAAGAGCTGGCGGTCACGTCTGAAATCGGTAAGACAGTCGGACAAGAGGACGTAGCAGGTCTCATGAACGAGATTAAAGCGGAAATCGCAAATCAGATGCCAGAGACAAATATTGAGATTCGTGACATCGTCATTCAAGTATTGAATCAAAATAACGTTCAGTTGTCTGAGGGTCAACTCGATCAACTGACGACGCTATTCGAAAACATGCAGCAAGCAAATCTTGATTGGTCAGCGATCAGTAGTGGATTGAAAGATGCGGGTCAAGATGTGCAGGCATTCCTCGAACAAGAAGAAGTAAAAGGATTCTTTGCCCGATTGTTTGAGGCGATCGGGAACTTCTTCAAGTCACTTACAAACTAAGTGGTACTAAAAAAGGGCGCCTGCCCTTTTTTAGTACCACCGTTTATGGATATAATTTTGAGCCGACTCGTGGTCATCGACGATTTTTAAAGTGATGCGATTCATTTCTTCTAGTAAGTCTGTCAATACCGCCTGTAATTTTTCGTCTTCTAGCCCATGTGCTTGCATCGTCTTACTGACAATCTGCTGGACTTGATCATGGTAGTCATGCTCTCGCGATACATCTTTTCGCCAGTTCATGTCGATCCCTCCTTTGATATTTCATTATTCCCTTTGAAAAGGTATTGCGAAACGAGAGAATGACTGGTATCATCATAAAAGTGTGAGCTACCAATTATTCATGCGCGATATCTTGACATCTTTTCCTGCTAGTGCTAAGATGACATAGTGATTAAAAACAACAAAGCAGAAGCACCCGCTTTTCACCTCGTCTGAGAGTCATCAGGCAGGTCCATCAAGTTCTTGGTTCATTCGGCATCGTCTGCCGTTTTATGACCTCAACTGATGTGTGGGTGGGAAACTGCCGACGCTTTTTTTATTGCCATGTTGTCTTGTCAATCTAAATCTCGTGCAATCGCACGATGGAGGTGCTAACCATTAGCAAAGAGCTCTTTATCAACGAAAACATTCGTGCCCGTGAAGTACGTCTCATTGGCGCAGACGGTGCACAACTCGGTGTGACATCACGTAACGATGCGTTACGTTTAGCTGAAGAAGCGGAACTAGACCTCGTCTTAGTCGCGGATAAAGCAAATCCACCGGTCGCTAAAATTATGGATTATGGGAAGTACCGTTTCGAACTCCAGAAAAAGGAGAAAGAAGCGCGTAAAAACCAAAAAGTCATCCAAATGAAAGAAGTACGTCTCAGTCCAACAATCGAGGACAACGATTTCCAAACAAAATTGCGTAATGCACGCAAGTTCCTTGAAAAAGGAAACAAAGTGAAGGCTTCGATTCGTTTCCGCGGACGTGCCATCACACACTCGGAAATCGGGAAACGTGTTTTGGACAAAATGGCAGCGGAATGTGCCGATTTGGCAACAGTTGAACAAAAGCCGAAGATGGAAGGACGCAGCATGTTCTTAGTGCTGGCTCCGAACAAAGAAGATTAATTATCGATTCTCAGTGGGGAGGAAATACTCATGCCGAAAATGAAATCGCACCGCGGTGCTTCAAAACGTTTCAAACGTACAGCATCAGGTAAACTCAAGCGTTCACACGCTTACACAAGTCACTTGTTCGCAAACAAATCGACTAAAGCGAAACGTAAGCTCCGTAAAGGCGCTATCGTATCAGCTGGAGACTTCAAACGCATTCGCAACATGATCGCGAAGTAATACAGAAACAATTTAGGAGGGAATCCATATGCCACGCGTAAAAGGCGGTTATACGACTCGTCAACGTCGTAAAAAGCAAATTAAACTTGCCAAAGGATACTTTGGTTCGAAACACATTCTATTTAAAGTAGCAAAACAACAGGTCATGAAGTCACTCATGTACGCTTACCGTGACCGTCGTCAGAAGAAACGTGATTTCCGTCGTCTTTGGATCACACGTATCAATGCGGCAGCACGTACAAACGGTCTCTCATACAGCCGTATGATGCACGGCCTCAAGCTTGCAGGAATCGACATCAACCGTAAGATGCTTGCTGAGCTTGCTGTGACAGATGCACAGGCATTCGCGTCACTCGCTGAAACAGCTAAATCAAAATTGAACGCGTAATCGTTCAATCGACAGCGCCGAGACACTCTCTCGGCGCTTTCTTTTTTCTTTAGAATTTCTTAGAATTAAGAGAAGGAGGAAAGCGTATGAATCAATCGGTTGTTGCCATCGTCGCCTTAGCGCTCATTGTCTTGAACGTTTACACCTATATCCAAGCGAAACAGTATACGCAAGGGAAAGGTGACTTTAACGTCCTATTCGCCTATGCAGGAGGAGCCATCGGTGCCTTGTTCGGTCTTCATCTGACTCGGAAGAAGACGGTTCATGCCCCAAAACTGCTTCAATTACAAGTATTGATTTTAGCAGTGGGCTGGTCTTTAATGATTTTAGTACTGCTATAAGTGGAGATAGAGGAGGAACATCCGGTGAACTGGACAACATTGTTTGATCGGCAGCGCGAATTAGACGAGCGGATCAAAGCACAACATGGATTATCCGGCAATCAATTCGATGAACGGTTACTGGCGCTGCTTGTCGAGCTCGGTGAACTGGCTAACGAAACACGTAGCTTTAAGTTTTGGTCGAAGAAAGGACCGTCGCCTCAAGATGTGATCTTAGAAGAATATGTAGACGGCATTCATTTCTTACTGTCACTTGGTCTTGCGCTTGGGTATGAACGAGATGCGTTTCCTGCGGGAAGTTCATATCTTGATGCGACTGATGCTTTTTTAGATATTTATCGAAAAGTGACGAATTTTGGTCTTTCAAAAACGGAAGCCATGTACGAGACGCTGATGGCAGCTTATCTCGAACTTGGTTATACGCTCGGTTTTAATGAGCAACTCATTTTGCTGGCATACATGAATAAAAATGAAGTAAACCATGAGCGACAAAATCAAGGATATTAATGAAAAGGAGCGGATTGGTATGAATGAATCGTTACATATGTTAAAACGTTTGACGGATGCAACAGGCGTCCCGGGCAATGAGGGAGAAGTCCGTCAATTGATGCGTGAATACCTCGAGCCGCATGTCGAGTCGTTTGAACAGGATGGACTCGGAAGTTTATTTGGTCAAGTGACTGGAGATGCTGAAGGTCCGCGTGTCATGATTGCGGGTCACATGGATGAAGTCGGCTTCATGGTGACACGTGTGGAAGAAGGCGGTTTCCTTCGTTTCCAAGCGCTCGGTGGCTGGTGGAACCAAGTGCTGTTGGCACAGCGAATGGATGTTGTCACACGGTCTGGTGAAAGGATTCCCGGTGTCATTGGTGCGAAACCACCTCACGTCCTACCGCTCGAGGCACGAAAAAAACCCGTTGAAATCAAAGATATGTTCTTAGATATCGGTGCCACGTCGAAAGACGAAGTGGCTGATTGGGGAATTCGTCCAGGCGATACGGTCGTGCCCCATTGTGAATTCACTGTCATGAAAAATGAGAACTTCTTGATGGCGAAGGCATGGGACAACCGAATCGGATGTGCGATTGCCATCGAAGCAGCAAAACGTCTGAAGGAAGAATCGTTCCCAGGCGTCGTGTATACAGGAGCGACAGTACAGGAAGAGGTCGGGTTACGTGGAGCGGTGACCGCTGCCAACTTGATTCGCCCGGATGTCGCGATTGCTGTCGATACAGGCATTCCAAGTGATACGCCGGGGATGACCCAAGCAGAAGGGTTGTCAAAACTCGGGGACGGGGTTCAAGTCATCTTCTTTGATGCGACTACCGTCACGAACCCACGCCTTGTCGACCTCATCGTTGACGTGGCCAAAGAGCAAGACATCAAATATCAATTGGACTTAACGCCAGGCGGTGGTACAGATGCTGGGCGATTCCATCTTTCTGGGATTGGGATGCCGGCCATCGCATTGACAGTGCCGGTCCGCTATTTACACACGAACGTGTCCATCATCCATAAGGATGATTACGAGGCAGCGGTACAACTCGTTGTCGCATTGACGAAACGTTTAGACCACGAAACGGTCCAATGGTTGAAAGAGGGATAATATGACGAAGATTACGTCTACGAAGAGCGAGACGATTAAACGATTAAAACGATTGATGACGAAAAAAGGTCGTCAAGAAACGGGTCAATTCCTAGTAGAAGGAGAGCATTTGGTGGACGAGGCCATTCGTGCCGGTCGACTCGTCCAACTCATCATGGCTGAGTCGTATTCACCAAAAGGAACGTGGCGACTTGAAGATATGCCAGTCCTCGAGTTATCCGACCACGTTGCGGACCTTCTTTCCGAAACGGAAAAGACCCAAGGCGTGTTTGCCGTTGTCAAGATGACACCGGTGGAACGAACAATGAAGAAAGTACTCGTACTAGACCGAGTACAGGACCCGGGTAATCTCGGTACGATGATTCGGACAGCAGATGCTGCCGGATTCGATACGGTGTTACTCGGGAAAGGTACGGTCGATCCGTTCAACGCCAAAGTCGTACGTGCCACACAAGGTTCACTGTTTCACGTGAACGTGACCTCGGTCGACTTGCTTGAAAAGTTACCTGAGCTGAAAGAGGATGGATTCCACGTCTACGGCACAGCTCTCTCAAAGGCAACATCGTATGAGCAAGTTGCATTCGAAGACAAAGTGGCCCTCGTCATCGGGAATGAGGCACAAGGGGTTCATGCTGATGTATTGGCACTCTGTGACACACGTGTGCATATTCCGGTGCTTGGTGATGCAGAATCGCTCAACGCGGCGGTCGCTGCGGGTATTTTAATGTATCGCATCGCTTTACAATAATCTTGTCAGCACGTGAAAAACGTGATAGGTTAAACACATCGATGAATAAGATATGACGTTGAAAGAACATAGTAAGCGAATGACCGATTCCGTTCAGGGAGCAAGGGCCGTGACTGAGAGCCTTTGCCGGATTCGTCGCTGAATTCACTCTGGAGTCGTGTTGGAGACAACACCGGTTTGGCATCACGATAACGATGCTCTCAAGTGGGCCATGAATTGGCCAAGTAGGGTGGTACCGCGATGATTCGTCCCTTCAGTCAACGACTGAAGGGACTTTTTTATGTAGAGGAGGAAGCGAACATATGAAAGAACAATTAGAACAGTTACAAGTGGAAGCGTTAGAAGAAATCAAACAAGCATCCACACAAAAATCATTGAATGACGTCCGCATCAAATATTTAGGGAAAAAGGGACCGATGACTGAAGTACTTCGTGGCATGGGTAAATTATCTGCTGAGGAACGTCCGGTCATCGGTGAGTTGGCCAATACCGTTCGTACCGCGATTCAAAGCACACTCGATGCTCGAATCGAAGAAGTGAAGGCGATTGAATTAGAGGAAAAGTTAAAAGCGGAAACGCTTGATGTGACACTCCCGGGACGGACATCGACTCCTGGCCATAGCCATCTCTTGCAACAAATCATCGACGAGATGGAAGATTTGTTCGTTGGACTCGGATATACGATTGCTGAAGGTCCTGAAGTCGAGACCGATCTCTATAACTTCGAAATGCTTAACTTGCCGAAAGATCATCCGGCACGAGACATGCAAGACTCGTTCTATATCACGGAAGAGACGTTGCTTCGTACTCATACATCTCCCGTACAGGCTCGCACGATGTTGGAGGCGAACGGAAAACCGATTCGCATCATCTGTCCAGGTAAAGTGTATCGTCGTGATGAAGACGATGCGACGCATTCGCATCAATTCATGCAAATCGAAGGATTGGTTGTCGATGAATCCATCTCGATGGCTGACTTAAAAGGGACACTCGAAGTGTTCGTGAAGCAGTTGTTCGGTGAAACGCGCGAAATTCGTCTTCGTCCAAGCTTCTTCCCGTTCACGGAACCATCGGTCGAAGTCGATATCTCTTGCTTCAAATGTGGCGGGAAAGGATGTAACGTCTGTAAAGGAACCGGTTGGATCGAGATTCTCGGAGGCGGAATGGTCCATCCTCATGTCTTAGAGATGGCTGGCTATGACTCATCAAAAGTGTCAGGATTCGCATTCGGAATCGGAGTGGAGCGTATGGCGATGCTCAAACACGGCGTCGATGACATCCGTCATTTCTACACAAATGACTTACGTTTCATCGAGCAATTCTAAGGAGGAAGACAGATGTTACTTTCAAAAAAATGGTTGAATCAATATATTGATGTATCCGATTTAAGCGGCGAAGCGCTCGGTGACTTGATTACGAAGAACGGAATCGAAGTCGAAAGTGTGACAAATCGTGGGGAAGGACTTTCTGGGATCGTCGTCGGACGGGTCCTTTCATGTGAGAAACATCCGGAAGCGGATAAGTTAAACGTGACGAAAGTGGACATCGGAGAATGTGACCCTGTTCAAATCGTCTGTGGCGCACCGAACGTGCGCGAAGGGCAACATGTGATCGTGGCCAAAGTTGGCGCACGCTTACCAGGACTAAAAATCAAAAAAGCAAAACTACGTGGTGTCGAATCACAAGGGATGATTTGTTCACTCGAAGAGCTCGGCTTTGAGAAGAAACAAATTCGGGAAGACGAGCAGGATGGGATCCACACATTCCGTGAATCCGTACAAGTCGGAGCAGATGTGCTCGATTTACTCGACTTGGACGATGAAGTCATCGAACTCGGTTTGACTCCGAACCGTTCAGATTGCTTGAGCCTCTATGGAATCATTCATGAGGTTGCGGCCATCTTAGAACGTCCATACACGTTGCCGACGGCAGATGTCACGTCATCATCACCATCGGAGGTATCTATCGAACTTGCGACACCGAACTGTTCATATTACGCAGCTCGTGAAGTCAAAGGGGTAACGATTGCAGAGTCGCCACAATGGCTAAAGAATATCTTGATCGCAGAAGGTGTCCGTCCAATCAACAACATTGTCGACGTGACGAACTACGTGATGCTTGAAATCGGACAACCGCTTCACGCATTCGATGCGAAGAAACTCGGCAACTCGATTGTGGTCCGTCAAGCCGAAAATGGAGAAGAAATGGTCACACTCGACGACGTGACGCGCACGCTCGATTCATCGATGATGGTCATCACGGACGGGCAAGCCCCGGTCGCCATCGCAGGCGTCATGGGTGGTGCCAATACAGAGGTAGATCTTTCAACGACAGATATCGTTTTAGAGTCAGCGTACTTTGATCCGGCATCCGTACGCAAGACGAGCCGTACGCTCGGTCTTCGTTCAGATTCAAGCGCTCGTTTCGAAAAAGGCGTTGACCCAGAACGTGTCATGCTCGCGCTTGACCGTGCTGCGCAATTGATTGTCGAACTCGGTGGAGGAGCCATTCATGATGCGGTGCGTTCAGGTGAAGCCGAATCACGTGCCCGAGAAATCCAAGTGTCGATTGACTATATAAACAAGCGTTTAGGGATGACACTCGATCGTCAGACAATCGTTCACATCTTAGAGCGTCTCGGTCTCGCGACAGAAGGGGATGACGTGCTGACAGTACACATTCCATCGCGCCGTCCGGATTTAGAGCTTCCGGCTGACATCACAGAAGAAGTGGCACGTCTATACGGATATGATAGTCTCCCGTCGACGTTACCTGCCTCACAATCGAAAGGCTATTTGCCAGCAATCAACGTACTGCGCAGGCAGACACGTCGCTTGTTACAAGGAGTAGGTTTATCACAAGCCATTACCTACTCGTTAACGAGTGAGGCACATGCGACACGTTTCGGTGGAGAAACCGATCAGCTCGTTCGATTGGCGATGCCGATGAGTGAAGAACGCTCTGTCCTTCGTACGTCGCTCGTCCCTGGGTTGTTAGAGGCGGCTCGTTACAACACGGCGCGTCAACAATCGAACGTCGCACTTTATGAAACAGGACGCGTCTATACGGAGCACGGAGAAACGTTACCACGTGAGAAAGAACGGGTAGCTGGCGTCGTCACAGGTCTATGGATGGATCATCGTTCGCAAGGAACACGGATCCCGGTCGACTATTTCATCGCAAAAGGGATTGTCGACACGTTAGTCCAAACGCTTCGCCTAGATGTCACGTATGAGGCGGTATCGATGCCTGACATGCATCCAGGTCGCACAGCGAACATCTTGATGGCCGGAGAGGTCATCGGATATGTCGGACAAGTGCATCCAGGAACATCAAAAGACGTCTACGGTATGAAGGAAGTGTATGTATTCGAACTCGACCTATTGGCACTTCATGGAGACGAGACACTTCTTTATCAAGACGTACCACGTTATCCTTCGATTTCACGAGATTTGGCACTCGTCTTATCACGTGAGATTCCGGCTGGGACAGTGGAACAAACGATTCGCCAAGCGGCTGGTCCACTCTTGATTGACCTCGTCTTGTTTGACGTCTATACAGGGGAGAATGTTGGAGCGGATGAGAAATCGATTGCCTTCTCACTCAAGTTCCAAAACCCGTCACGAACGTTACAAGATGAAGAAGTAACGGCAGCATATGAAACGATCGTTGAGGCGGTCCGTGCGACACACGGCGCTGAACTTCGAGCGTAAAAAATAAGGAGCGTTGTCCACATGTGACAACGCTCCTTTTATTATTGAATCTCAAGTGCGAGATCGCCGAACTTGGTCCATCCGACAAGACTCGTCACACGATAAAGAGCCCATGTAATGAGTGCAGGGAGTACGACGCCGGTCATCGTGAAGATGAGAAAGGCATCCAACCCTTGGACCGCTAAAATCTGAAGCGGGGCAATCAAGGAGTTGAGCCCGAGACCCGCAATTTCATATGGGACTTGGAGTGAGAACATCAAAGTAGCAATCGGTGCGGAAATCATCGCGGCGATAAACGGTGGGACGACGATTCGTGGGTTTTTGATGATATTCGGAAACTGCACTTTCGGTGTGACAAAGAATGAGGCGACCAATCCACCTGGGTCGGTTTGACGATATGCCATTAAGGTAAATCCAACAAATTGAGCAGAGCAACCGATCAAGGCAGCGGCGCTAGCGACAGGGTCAAGTTGAAGCGCGATGGCGAGTGCGGCAGATGATGCAGGCGACATGAGCATGACACTGAAAACAAGTGCGATGACAAGAGATGTGGCAATCGGTGAAGTTTCAACAGATGCGGTGATCCCTTGGCTGATTGAGTTGATAAGAGGAGTCGTGACCGCTGCCGCAGCAACCCCAACAATGCCGCCACCTAAAACGGCTGTGACCGGGACGACCATCATATCAAACTTTGTTTTGCCGAGGACACGTTTTCCGAGCCATACAGCGGCAGCCGCTGCAATCAGTGCGCTAATCGGTTGACCTGGAACGAGGACGAGTCCGCTTTCTGACGCTTTTAAAGCTGCACCGCCAATGGTTGCAGCAATCATGGCGCTAAATAGGATGAGCGTGTTGCTTCCGAGTTGAAACGCGACGCCAGCGCCTAAAGCAGGTGCCAACAATGATTTGGCGACTTGTCCAATCTGTACGAGCATCGCGATTCCGCTCAAATTACCAATTGTCTCAATCAATAAACCGACACCGAGCGTGACGAGTACGGCATTTGCCATACCTGCTGAAATTTTTACCATTCGATCCATCATATACTGCTTCACTTCCATCATCTCCTCTATATCTTTATGTCAACAAAAAAACCTATCCATCAAGGATAGGCGCGGTTTCAACCTGCAGGCGCCTGTCCGATTACCACGGGAACAAGGGCCTGAAAAGTCGTTTTTTGAAAACAAAACGATTTCAGTCCCTCAGTCGAATAATAATCAGCAGGCTGTTCATATGTACGGGATTGGACATTTCGAGCATCTCCTCTTCGTTGGATTTGCTAAAGAATACCATCTATTTTTGTAATAATCAATATTTTCTGAAAATAAACACAAAAAAATTCAGGAAGCCTAGTGGCGTCCTGAATTAGCTCATTTGTAATGAGCGTGCTTGAATCTGATCGTCGATAAAATTCATCGACAATGCATTGAATTGATCGGGTTGGTCTACATTGACCACATGACCAGAGTCTGCAACGATTTCAACATTGGCTGTCGGTTGATGTTTCGCTGTCCGCTCGACAGCTTCAAGAAACATATAATCCTCATCACCCATAATATACAAAATCGGGACGTTCGTTTGAATCGAAGTGAACTGATTCAATAAAGGATTAATATTTTCCGTCATCTTGAACCAACGGATAAACTCACGTTGACATAAGTTCGCCGCATCGCGGACGAACATCATCCGAGACTTCTTGTGACGCTTCTTCGGGAGTAAAATCCATGCGAATAATTTATATAACCACATATAGGGGACGAAGTTTTGCACGAGACTACCAAGTCGGATGAGCAACGTGGAGCGCACATTAAATTTTACAATGGCTCCGCCGAGGACGACTGATGCGATTCGATCCGGATAGTGCTCAAACATCGCCTGAATCACAATCGTCCCTAAAGAAAGACCGACCATGTGCCCTTTTTCGATACCTAAGTGATCCATGACTTCAATCACGTCTTTGGCAACGACATCAAACGTATAGGCATTCAATGGTTGTTTGAGCGACTGTTCAGCATCGTATGAACCGCCATGACCGCGTAAATCGACGAGCAGGACATTATATTTTTTACGGAAGGGACGAAGTTGGCGATACCAATGCGATAAACTTCCTCCGGCCCCATGTATAAAGATGACCCAAGGATGGTCATCACTAATCGTGTAGGTTTTATAATGCAACATGAACGCTATCCTCCAAAAATTTTAAGTTCATTTAACCGTAAAACGAGTATATCATACTTGATGTCGAAGCTCTACAAACGACGTTCATTCAAGTTGATGGCTTTCTTTGTATTCGCAAAATGGACTTTAGCAATCTTTTGTAAATAATCCTGTCCATGACCTCGAATGATTTGAGCGGCGACTTGGTCGACTTTTGCTCCTGCTCCTTTCGGGAGGGTCAATCCTACTTGTTTACTTAGTTTGTCCATTTCTTTTAAAAAGAAGGCGCGAGCTAAAATGGAAGCAGCTGCGACGGCGACATGAAGACCTTCTGCCTTGGTTGAAAAGTAGACATCGTCGCGCACGATATCGCGCTCTGCCCGCAAGTGTTGATAGTATACCGACTTCTCTGCGAATTGATCGATTAGAATGGCATCGGGTTTCTGTCCGATTTTCTCAAGCAACGCTCGAAGTGCAGCATTATGGGCGATGGCGGTCATTTTACCTTGTGTCATCGTCCGTTGCATGTTGTTATATGTTGGATTATGCAGTGTCGCTTTTTGATAAGGAATCGTAGCGTGTAAATCCTTCGCAATCCGGATGATTTCAGGGTCGGATAACTGTTTGGAATCTTTCACGCCGAGTTCTTTGACGAGTGCGATTTGATCGCGTGAGACAAAAGCCGCTACGACGACGAGTGGTCCGAAGTAGTCTCCTTTTCCGACCTCGTCGCTTCCAATGACAGACCAACTTGAAAATCCTTCAGGTAAGAGGGTGTTCGGTGCGGATGCTTGTTTCTTCTCAGCAGGCGGTCCCCATTTCACTGCCTCGGTCTCAGCATCTTTTCCTTGGAACATCACTTTCCCTGATTGATAAACCGTTACGACAAATCCTGGTGTCTTGGCGCTGAATGTCGCATATGGTGGTGGCGCGACTGCATACTCATGGTACATCTTTTTTAGTTTTTCTTGTGATGCGGTTGATAGCTTAATGACTTGGTTGCCCAACATGAGCACTTCCTTTCTGTCTGGCAAATTCATTTTACATTTTTTTATGATTTTTTGAAACCGAAGATGAGGTTTTATCGTATATGGAGGTGAGTAGAGAAAAGTGAGGTGAGGTGGACGTGTGGTGGCGCGATGACACGCAACGAGATGAGGTAGAGGAATTATACAAGCACATTCTCGAACTCGAGTCGAGAATTGCTAAATTAGTAGCTCATCAAGTGAGAGTGCGTCGGCTACTGATGCAAGATTCTTCTGAGGGCGTGACGGATCAAGTCGTTCAAGTTCAAAAAGAAGTGGAATATTTTTTAAACAGGATGCGACTCGAACGACAAGAACTTGTCGACATATACAATCGGCGACGGATTGAACGTTCCATTGGTCGAGTTCGAGAAGTGAACGACTTATCCACTTCATCACTGTCGGAGTGGGATGAAATTGAAGATCGGCTTGCATTAGAAGTCGAACAACTTCGACGCGTACTGATGATGGAACAAAAACGTCGACAGGAGGGGTGGTAATGGAGGCAATCGATCAACTTTATTGGTGGGTGTTGATCATCGCTGGTCTTGGAACCTTTATTTACATGATGTTTTCCGATGCGTTCGATATGTTTGAAGGTTGGTTCAACCCTGCAGTCATCCTATCTTTCTTAGCACTAGGGGCAGGAATTGGGCTCATCTTAAACGCATTGGCTCACGTTTCCCCGATGATTGGGCTCGCTGTCGCATTGGTCGGGTCTCTTGCTCTGACGACGCTTCTCTATTTGTTTGTTCTCTTACCGCTCTCAAATGCGGAAGAGTCCATTGGTTTGACGGATGAGGCATTAGTTGGACGTGTCGGACGATTGACCGTGCCCATTCCTGAAGGCGGATACGGTGAAGTCTTGATTGAGACAGTGACGGGATCGCTTTTAAAGACGGCTCAAAGCTTAGACGGTACATCGATTTCGACAGATCATCGGGTAGTCATCATTGAAGTAAAAGGCAATATCGCAATCGTCATGCCATATGACGAACCTACAATTCGAGAGGAGATATAACACATGAATACGGCTATTTTAGTCAGCATTATCGTCGGGGTCATCATTCTCGCACTTGTGTTTGTATTCGTACTAAAATATCGCACAGTCGGACCAGATGAGGCACTGATTGTGACAGGTAGTTATTTAGGCAAGAAAAATGTACATAGCGATACATCCGGTAACCGCGTCAAAATCATTCGTGGCGGCGGGACATTCGTCTTCCCAGTATTCCAGCAAGCAGAACCGCTCAGCTTGCTCTCAAGCAAATTAGAGGTCACGACACCTGAAGTGTATACAGAACAGGGTGTCCCGGTCATGGCAGACGGAACAGCCATCATTAAAATCGGCGGATCAATCAGTGAAATCGCGACAGCGGCTGAGCAGTTCCTCGGAAAACCGAAGATTGAACGTGAAAATGAAGCGAAAGAAGTGTTAGAAGGCCATTTGCGCTCGATTTTAGGTTCTATGACCGTTGAAGAAATCTATAAGAACCGTGACAAGTTTTCGCAAGAAGTTCAACGAGTTGCATCACAAGACTTAGCGAAGATGGGGCTAGTCATCGTATCATTCACCATCAAAGACGTTCGAGATAAGAACGGATACTTGGAATCGCTAGGGAAACCTCGTATCGCCCAAGTGAAGCGTGATGCTGATATCGCGACAGCAGAAGCGGATAAAGAGACGCGCATCAAACAGGCGGAAGCAATGAAAGATGCGAAGAAGGCCGAGCTTGAGCGTGCGTCTGAAATCGCGGAAGCTGAGAAAGAGAACCAACTTCGGATTGCGGCTTATCGCCGTGAGCAAGATGTTGCCAAAGCGCGGGCCGACCAAGCGTATGAGCTTGAGGAAGCGCGTGCGAAACAAGAAGTCACTGAACAGCAGATGCAAGTTCAAATTATCGAGCGTCAAAAGCAAATCGAGCTCGAAGAGAAAGAAATCATGCGTCGTGAGAAACAATATGATTCAGAAGTGAAGAAAAAAGCCGATGCGGATCGATACTCGATTGAACAGTCTGCCGCTGCGGATAAGGCACGTCAAATCGCAAGTGCGGATGCAGAGAAGTATCGTATTGAAGCACAGGCGAAAGCCGATGCGGAACGCGTACGTTTGGCAGGTCTTGCAGAAGCGGATTCTGAACGTGCGAAAGGTGAGGCAGAAGCTGAAATTATCCGCTTGACCGGTCTTGCCGAAGCGGAAGCGAAAGAGAAGATTGCCGAAGCCTTCGCGCAATACGGGCAGGCTGCGATTCTCGATATGGTCGTCAAGATGCTTCCTGATTATGCGAAAGAAATTGCATCGCCACTTGGAAACATCGATCAAATTACGGTCGTCGACACGGGGAGCGGTCAAAACGGCGGTGCCGGGAAAGTGACAGGTTACGCAACCGACCTCATGGCGTCGCTTCAACAAACATTAAAAGCTTCTTCGGGCATTGATATGAAAGACTTGCTCGAGAACTTTGCGGGGAAAGGGAACGTTGCAACAGCTCCTACACCGGAGCGTGAATTAGCTGATACGACGGTTGCTGCTTCAAAAGAATAAGTGTAAGAAGCCATGGACGATGTCTATGGCTTTTTTTATTGCCACAACTTTTAAAAAAAATAATGTAGAATAACCCTTTCTCGGTCGATATAAGTGTTGTCAGACCATTAGAGAGAGGGAGTATTGAATATATGAAGAAAAGTATAATGCTCAGTACAATCACGGCTTGCACCCTTTGGTTGTCCGGTTGTCAGTCAGTTATCGACAATCCAAGTGCCACTGTCGATGAACGACAGACGATGGGAGTTGTTCTATCTGACGTTGGTCTCGGGGACCAATCGTTCAGTGACGCAGCTATGCGTGGAATGGGTGAGCTACGTGAAACGGGCGATTGGTTCGTTGATTATCGTGAACTATCCGAAACGGAGACATACAAAGTTGGTTTTGAAGAATTGGTAAAAGAGGGACATGACGTAATTGTCGGTCTCGGTTTTGCGTGTCAAGAAGACTTAGAGGCCGTAGCGGCTGAACATCCGGAACAGCAATTCGCTTTGATCGATGGCGTGTCCGAACTTCCGAACGTCTTGAGTATCACGTTCGAAGAGGGAGAGGGAAGTACGCTCGCCGGCGCAGTGGCTGGTCTTGAGACAGAGTCCGATACGATTGGATTTATCGGTGGGATGGATATGGAACTTATTCAAAAATTTGAAGCAGGATTTGAACGTGGCGCTAAAGCGGTGAACGAAGATGTCGAGATGCTCGTTGATTTCTCGAATGATTTTGCTTCACCAGAGCTCGGTCGCGAACTCGCTGAGAAACAAATTAAAGCGGGAGCAGATGTTCTGTATGCTGCAGCTGGACTTACAGGAGTCGGTGTACTCGAGACGGCTGAAAAATACGGCGTCAAGGCAATCGGGGTCGATAGTGATCAATCGATGATTGCACCGGATGCGGTTGTGACGTCGATGTTGAAACAAGTCGATTTGGCGATTGTGGAAATCGCGGGTCGTGTGACCGAAAAACCGTTTAATGAACATGTCATTCTTGGAATTGAGGAAGGTGGCGTAGGCTTGGCCCCACTTCGTCGCATTCAATGGGATGAAAAAGAAACATCAGAGTATGAATCAGTAGAACGCCAGTTGAAGGAGGGAACACTTAAATGAGTTTACGTAAACGTTTTATCTTCTCAACTGTGTTCACTGTCATCTTAGTCGTACTGATGATGAGTTATGTCTTGTCTACTTTGAATCGCTTGCAAACGTATAACGAGAAATATGGGAGTCAAATGATTGAATTGTCTCAACTTGAAACGTCACTCTTACAAGAGCAGTCACTCTGGACGTCACTTGGCGAACAGTCGAACCAATCTACATTGACTCAACTAGAGCGCATCCGTGTGACGAACGCGGAAACATTTGATGATTTAAAACAGTCTTATTTGATTCCGGCATTTTCAAATCATTTAGACCGTGCCACGATGAAGTACGAACAGGTGAACGAAGATGTCGAGTCGGCACTTGAAGGTGGTATCGGAGCTCGGATCCAGGCAGCGAAACTAGAAGGTTTGTTAAATGATATCAATACGTTGATTGCAAAGAACGGTTCATTCTATGAAGCGCTTCAAGTAGAGGCGGCAAATGAGACGGAACGTCTCTTGTTGATTTCGGTCCTTTTGACGATTCTTGTCATTCTTGCGCTCGGAATCTATAACTTCTTCTTTGCCCGTTCGATTACTCGACCACTCGAAAAAAATGTCAAGGTGGCCGAAGCGATTGCAGCCGGACGTCTCGTCACGTTGCCTGAGTCGACGCGCAATGATGAAATCGGACGTCTTGAACGTGCCATGCGTGATATGACGGCGTCTCTTCAGACGGTGATCGGGTCAATCCGAGTCACATCAATGAAAGTGAACGGGATGACCGAAACAGCCGCAGCAGAAAATGAAGCGGTCGTGAGTACGACATCTAACATCACGAACGCAGTTGATGAGATGGCACACGGAGCACAGTCGATTGCAAATGAGTTGCAAGAAACGCTCAGCTCAGTGCATACGATGGCAACTTCATTTGAGACGAGCTTGAACCAGACGAAACAAACGACGGAAGAAACGTCAGAAATGACACGTGAAGTAGCGGCTGGAATTGAAACATTAACGGACCAGGAGCACATTTTAGATCGTTCAAGCGAACGGAATGAAGTGCTTGTCACGCGAATGGACCACTTTGCACGACAAACGGCTGAGATTGAGGCGATGGCGAAGCTTGTCGAAGACGTCGCGGCTCAGACGAATTTACTTGCCCTCAATGCGGCAATCGAGGCAGCCCGTGCGGGAGAAGCGGGACGAGGATTTGCTGTCGTAGCAAGTGAAGTGAAGAAGTTGGCGGAAGAGAGCAACAAGGCGACTCGCTCTATTTTCCACGTCGTCGAGACGATCCAGCAAGAAGTCGTCCGTTTGACGGAAACGGTGAATGAGTCAAAACGCGAGCAAGAGGCGCAATTAGAAGCGTTCGGATTGACGAAAGAAGCATTCAACCGAATCCATGAACGGACAGACCACGTCGCTTCGTTCGTACGCACGATCGAACAAGAGATGCGCACATCGAGTAACGAGGTAAACAACGTCTTGCGTCGGGTTGAAGAAGTATCTGGGGTGACGGAAGAGTTGGCCGCAGGAAACGAAGAAGTGGCAGCCTCGATGAAAGAACAGCAGGCAAGCTTCGATCAAATCTTTACATTGATGCAAGAGTTAGAAGGACAGGCAGCGGCACTCGCTGACCAGGTTCAGCATTTCGAAGAAGAATAATCGAACAGTGAACAGTAGGAACGGAGGCCACGTGATGGTCTCCGTTTTTTCCGTCATTCTATAACCTGTTCATAGAAATTGTGTCGATGAATATCGTTACATGTACGAGTGCGATATGGAACATGCAAACAAATCATTTCCTAAAGTTAAGATTGTGGGGAAGAATGAGACGTGTTTCGAAACAGCTGATTCGCCATACTGAACGTAACAGTCGAACAGGGTGGTGATTCGCTTGGAAAGATGGAAACAACTCGTCATCGGTCTCCTAGTCGTTCTTTTTTTAGGAGTGGGCTATTTGTTTTATCAAAAGGAACCGGAGCAACGAATGGTGGACGAGTTCGTCATGGAACCTGAGGAGGTCACGCCGACCACGACCCCAGAGCGTATGGAGCTCGTTGTGTATGTGACAGGTGCGGTTGAATCTCCGAACGTATATACCGTACCAGAAGGGGCGAGAGTGGGCGATGTGCTCTCTTTGGCAGTCCTGACAGATGAAGCTGACCCAGAGCAGTTAAATTTAGCACAGTTGTTAGTTGATGGAGTCAAAATCATCGTGCCGAAAAAAGGAGAAACACCGATTTCGCAAGACTCAGCGAGTCCTGAGGTCGAAACGAACGGTGTTCATGTCAACAGTGCGACGAAAGAGGAACTAATGACTGTTCCAGGAATTGGTCCAGCCAAAGCCGAGGCGATTTTAAATCATCTGAAAGCGAACGGCCCATTTAAAACATATGAAGCGCTAGGTGATGTGAAGGGGTTCGGCGAAAAGACATTAGAAAGTATGAAGCCATATTTATTGGTACCTTAAGATGCCGCTGTTTCCATTGTTTGCGGTACTCATTGTAACCGGTCTGAAAGAAGGATTCTATTGGGTCTCTGTGGTCGCTATTGTCTTTTATCTGGTCACACGACGTGGGCAAGGCTTATATGCGAAAGCCGGTGTGATTGGGTTCATCTGCATCGCATCGTTCCATACGACCCCTATAGAATCGTTATCGCGAGACACGATTGCCTTCTCAATCGAAAGTCGAAAGGAAAATGGTAAATCGGCAAGACTATATGGGAACGTAGACGATCTTCAGGGCGTTTTACGAGGACGCGAATTAGAACACGGACGACCTGGGGAGACGTGCCTTATGCAAATCGAAGTAGAGGCGTTTCAACCGTTACGAAACACTGGAGGATTTGATGAACGGGATTGGGCGCTGAGTTCAAACGTATCCTTCAAAGGAAAGGTGAAACGAATCGATGCGTGTCGTCCGACAGCAGGATGGGGCGGTCGGTTGTTGCGTTGGAAAGAACAACAACTTCAACAAATTGAGCATCGTCATCGTGAGGATGTCGCATTATATATGGAGGCATTATTGTTCGGGGAGAGTCGAATGCTAGATGAACAGACCTCGTTTTCTTATCGTGTGACGGGCCTTCTTCACCTTCTTGTGATTTCCGGTTCGCATATTGCCATGTTGATTGTGGCCATGCGCGTATTGTTGCACCCGATCCCTATTCGACGTGAGACGAAGACGATATTGATGATCTTTAGTATTACGGTATTCGGATGGATGACTGGTTTTTCTCCACCTGTCGCAAGAGCTGTTGTCGTCGCAGATGTGATACTCTTTATCTCTCTATTCGGTGTGACGGTTCGAGACCCAATTCGGCTCTTGAGTTGGTGTGCGGCGGGCATGTTGGCCGTTCAACCGTTCCTTCTCACGAATCTGGGTTTCCAATTGACGGTCGGGATGACCTTCTTTTTGTTAGTTACGAGACAAATCTGGACAGGACTCATGGAGTTGTCCATTTTCGCACAGCTGTTCGGGTTGATTGTTCTATGGCAAGTTCAACCGGTTCTATCCGTCGCGGCACCGATATGGAATCTCTTGATGGCCATCTGTATCTCGTGGGTCATCATGCCACTCGCATTTGTCACATGGCTGATTCCTTCGATTGCCCCGTTGTTCATGATTGTGTTGGATGCGATCAATGGAATGTTCGCCCTCCACGATGATTTACGACCTTGGCTTCCGTTGCACGATCTGGCATTGCCGTCGCAAATCGCATTGTTGCTAGGATTGTGGGGAAGCTTAACGCTGATGAATCGAAAACGTTGGATCGGATGGGGGGCGGCCATCATGACATGTGGGTTGATTGCGGGATGGTCGGAATGGGCGGAATCCTCACGGGTGACCTTCTTGGATGTCGGGCAAGGTGATGCAATCGTCGTAGAATCGGGAAGAACGGTTGGTGTCATTGATGTAGGGGGCGTATTTCAAGATCCAAACGAACAAAAGCGAAGCACGTTTGACCCGGGTGAAGATGTATTGGCTCCTTATCTATGGAAACGTGGGGAGCGATCGCTTGATTTTGTCCTGTTGACTCATGCGGATCATGACCACATCGGCGGATTAGAAGGATTATTGAAAGTGGTGACGGTGGAAGAACTTTGGATATCAAAAGAAGTGGCGAATGCTGAAAAACGAGAAGAGTTGCTACACTTAGCTGCGGTCTATGATGTATCGGTCCGTTATCTCAAGGCGGACGATCGTCCGACGCCATGGATGTGGATTGTGGCACCGAATCGGCGACATGAAGATGAAAATGATCATTCGATTAGCCTTTACATGAATGTAGGTGGCATGCGGTATCTATTAACAGGAGATTTGCCGATAGAGGGAGAAGCAGAGTTACCGACGCTTGACGTCGACGTATTTAAATTAGGGCATCACGGATCCAACACGTCGTCGGGGGAAGAACTACTTGAGCGAATCGATCCAGAATGGATCATTGCGAGTGTCGGTTCGAACAATCGATATGGACATCCGCACATAGAGACGTTACGACGGGTTGTGGGCAGACGTCTATATCGAACCGACTTGAATGGAATGATTGTCTGTGAAGAGAACATGTGTCGGGGGATCATCGAGTAGTACGGGATAAAATGTGATACACTAAAAAACGATTGCTCCCCCGGGGCAATCGTTTGAACACTTATAGACTTAAGAATTTGATGATGACACCGATGAAGAAAATCGTGAAGAAAAAGCCAAATGGGACGATGAAGCCGATCGCAGAGTCGATAGCGTCATTACGTTTGCATTGAACGTCATTTTCAAACGGGTTTTCACTCGGTGGGCGTACTGAGTTGATTTGCATATTAGGTCCCTCCTTATCATACTTCCTTTATAAGTATAGCGAATCATGGGAAGATAATCTATGTTTAGATGAGAATAAATTGTGAAAGTGGTGTGTGTTTTGAATGAACCATGGTTACATAATGGAAAACTGGCGAGCGTCTATGTTCTCCATGGCACCGAAAAATATTTGTTAGAGACGTGGGAACGTGAAATCGTGAAGGCGGCCAATCCATCCGGTGATCAATTTGATGTCATGCAACTAGATCTTCAAGAGACGTCACTCGATACGGCGCTTGATGAAGCGGAGACGGTCCCTTTCTTTAGTGAATATCGCACGGTTATCGTGAAAAATGCCCAGTTCTTAACGGGTGCGAAAGAGAAGCAAAAGCACAATGTCGACCGCCTGGCGGAATACGTCGTGCAACCGGCGACTTACTCGGTTCTTGTCTTAATTGTTGAGTCAGAAAAACTCGATGAGCGGAAAAAAATTGTGAAGCGCTTGAAAGAGCGTGCCATCGTACTCGAAGCGAAAAAACCGAGCCAAAACGAACTGATGCGATACGTGAACGATGCATTGAGTCGTGAACAACAAAAGATGGAGCGCTCTACGATGGAGCGTCTTTTATTCCTATGTCAGGATGATTGGGGAAAGTTGGTTCGTGAATTAGAGAAGCTACAGTTGTACGCGGGAACGGGTGCGACGATTCCGATTGAGATTGTGAATGATTTAGTTCCCCGTACATTAGAAGATAACGTCTTTCAACTCTCGGAGATTCTCGTCAAACGTCAAGCAGATGCAGCGCTTCGATTGGTTCGGGATTTAGAAAAACAAGGGCAAGAACTGATTGGACTACTCGGGTTGCTTGCTAGACAATATCGGAACATGTACCTGTCAAAACAGTTGACAGAGGCAGGTTATGGAGAAAAGCAAATCGCATCGAAAATCGGGGCCCACCCGTATACAATCAAATTGGCGACACAAGCGAGCCGAGGCTTTTCCGAGGCTCAGCTCGCACGAGCGCTGACCTTGATTGCAGACGCGGATGAAGCTATGAAAACGGGACGTGGTGACAAACAAATCGTGTTCGATACGCTCGTTTGTCAACTGGCCTTATTGTGAGGTGAGGGAATGGGATTCAAACAAGTGACACTTCAAGACGTGATTCCACTCCGTCATGTTGTGCTCAGACCAGGAAAAGATGTTGAGACGTGTTATTTTGAAGGGGATGAGGCACCGACGACGCGACACTTCGCTTGGGTTGAAGGCGATCGAGTGCTATCGGTCGCTACAGTCATGATGTCCCCGAAACAAATCGAGGGTGAGGGGATTCCGCTCCAACTCCGTGGTATGGCGACGGATCCTCATTTTTCGGGACAAGGAATCGGCTCTCGATTTTTACAGGCACTCCATGATGAGCTGGGATGTCCATGGTGGTGTAATGCGAGAGAAGTGGCTGTCCGTTTCTATGAACGAAATGGGCTTACACGAATCGGAGAGCCATTCGACATTCCTGAAATCGGTCCTCATTACATCATGGTATACAAAAAAACAGCCGGCTCCGAATAGGAGGCGGCTGTTTCGTGTGATCTCTAATTAGAGAGCAGCGATACGAGCTGCGAGGCGTGATTTATCACGACCTGCTTTGTTTTTGTGGATAAGACCTTTTGATGCAGCCTTGTCGAGCTTCTTCGTAGCGAGGACGAAAGCTTCTTGAGCAGCTTCTTTGTTTCCTTCGAGTACGAGAGCATCAACACGTTTTACTGCTGTACGCATTGCCGCTTTCTCTTGTGAGTTCGCAACACGACGTTTTTCAGAAGTTTTTGCACGTTTGATTGCTGATTTGATGTTTGCCATTGTTTGTCACCTCCTGAAACAAGAAAGTGTATGTTCTTATTACTTCAAGTAATCATTCAACAGAACAAGCACAATTGTAGCAAACGGTTATATGAAAAGCAACCACTTGATGATTATTCTGAAAACTATCTGTGGTATTGTTGTAGTAGGTCGTACACATTACTTTAGGATTTTGATATAATGACACGGTATGCATGAGAAGGATAGGTGAACCCATATATGAACAAACAAGAATTAGAGAATCGTCAGAAGAAGATTCGTAACTTTTCCATCATCGCGCACATCGATCATGGAAAGTCGACGCTCGCTGACCGGATTCTTGAGAAGACTGGTGCACTCACGGCTCGTGAGATGAAAGAGCAGACGCTTGACGCGATGGACTTGGAGCGTGAGCGTGGAATTACAATCAAATTGAACGCCGTCAAATTGAACTATACGGCGAAAGACGGAGAAGAGTATATTCTTCACTTGATCGACACGCCAGGACACGTCGACTTCACATATGAAGTGTCACGTTCGCTTGCGGCATGTGAAGGTGCGATTCTCGTCGTCGACGCAGCGCAAGGAATTGAAGCGCAAACCCTTGCGAACGTTTATTTAGCACTCGATAACGACCTTGAAATCATTCCGGTCATTAATAAAATCGACTTGCCGTCAGCGGATGTCGAGCGGGTCCGTCAAGAGATTGAAGACGTCATCGGCCTCGATGCGAGTGATGCGGTCCCGACTTCTGCAAAAGCGGGAATCGGGATTGAAGAGATTCTCGAACAAATCGTGGAACTTGTCCCTCCGCCGACAGGTGACCCGTCTGAACCATTGCAAGCACTGATTTTTGACTCATACTATGACGCTTACCGCGGTGTCGTCGCATCGATTCGTATCGTGAACGGTTCAGTCAAAGTAGGAGACAAAGTTCAAATGATGGCGACTGGCAAGACGTTCGAAGTGACGGACCTCGGTGTGTCGACGCCAAAACCGATCTCTGTTAAAGAATTGAACGTAGGAGACGTTGGTACGCTTTCTGCATCCATTAAAACAGTAGGAGATGTTCGCGTCGGGGATACGATCACACTTGCTAAAAACCCGGCAACGAGTCAGCTACCTGGTTATCGCAAGATGAACCCGATGGTTTACTGTGGTTTGTATCCGATTGATGCGGCTAAGTACAATGATCTTCGTGAGGCACTTGAAAAGCTCCAGCTCTCAGATGCCGCACTCGAGTTTGAACCAGAGACGTCGCAAGCGCTCGGTTTTGGTTTCCGTTGTGGATTCCTCGGCATGCTTCATATGGAAATCATTCAAGAGCGAATTGAACGTGAGTTTAACATCGACTTGATTACGACGGCACCATCGGTAATTTATCACGTGACGACGACTTCAGGCGAAGTAATTCACGTCGATAACCCATCGAAGATGCCAGAGCAACAAAAGGTTGATTCAATCGAAGAACCATACGTCAAGGCGGCTGTCATGACACCGAACGACTACGTAGGTGCAATCATGGAACTTTGCCAGAAGAAACGCGGAACGTTCATCGATATGCAATACATCGATACGACTCGCGTCAAAATCACGTACGAGATTCCGCTCAGTGAAATCGTCTATGATTTCTTCGATCAGTTGAAATCGAGCACGAAAGGCTACGCGTCTCTCGATTATGAGTTGATCGGCTACCGTCAATCGCGTCTCGTGAAGATGGATATCTTGCTCAATAACGAAATCGTCGATGCCCTCAGCTTCATCGTTCACCGTGACTTCGCGTACGAACGTGGGAAGGTCATTGTTGAGAAGCTTAAAGCTCTCATTCCACGGATGCAGTTCGAAGTTCCAGTCCAAGCGGCCGTTGGAACTAAAATCGTCGCACGTTCTACGATTAAAGCACTTCGTAAAAACGTTTTGGCTAAATGTTATGGGGGAGATATCTCACGTAAACGGAAACTCCTCGAGAAACAAAAAGAAGGTAAGAAGCGCATGAAGATGGTCGGGTCCGTCGAAGTCCCGCAAGAAGCGTTTATGTCTGTTCTTTCTATGGACGAAGAATAATGAGTTTGAGTCGCCCTGATTTTCGAATCAGGGCGATTTTGTATTTCAGGCAGGAAATGCCCTTTCATATAAGGAAGAGTAAACCCTTAGACAGACTATAGAGGAGGAAACACCGTGTCGACGTATACATACTCTGCGGGTCCTGGCATGCTACCGACAGAAGTGATGCAAGAGATTCAACAACATCTTTTGACGTTTGAGTATGAAGGCGTTTCGATTATCGAAACGAGTCATCGCTCAGCGTCTTTCGAACGTGTGGTCGACTCTCTTGAATTGAGATTGAGAAGACTCATGCATATCCCTGAGAATTACGCTGTGCTTTGGCTACAAGGCGGTGCGACGTTACAATTTTCAATGATTCCGATGAATTTACGGAAGCGGAATCGATTCGCTTATGTGGATACGGGCATCTGGTCTAAAAAAGCGATGGAAGATGCGAAACACTTTGGAGAGGTCGATGTCATTCACCCATTGGTAGATGCGACGGGAAAGATGTCGTTTGAATCGAGCCTTGTCCAAGAGGTGGACTATCTCCATGTGACACTGAACAACACGATTGAAGGGACTCGATTTACACATCTCCCTGAAATCGATGTCCCGCTGATTGCAGATGCTTCCTCGAACATTCTAGCCGAGCAAATCGATGTGGAGCGCTTCGGGGTGATTTATGCCGGAGCCCAAAAGAATATCGGACCTGCAGGACTGACGGTCGTCATCATCCGTCGGGATTTGATTCAGTCGCTTGAGTTGCCGAGTTATCTTCAGTATGGGTCACATGTCGATACGTTATTCAATACACCATCGACCTTCAGCATGTATGTAGCAGAGCGTGTATTGAAGTGGGTGGAAGACCGCGGAGGCGTCGAAGCAATGGAACGATTGAATCATCAGAAAAGTGACAGGGTCTATTCCTATCTTGAAGAGTCGACCTGCTTTTCTCCAATTGTTTCGGGGGAATGTCGTTCATTGACGAACATCCCATTTACAACGGGAGATCAAGAGATGGATCGGCGATTTGAACGATACGCTTTAGAACGTGGATTGCTCGAACTCGGTGGTCATCGTTCGGTAGGGGGCTTACGTGCAAGTCTGTATAACGCGATGCCGCTAGAAGGGGCAGAACGCCTCGTCGACGTCATGAGAGCATTCGAGGAGGAAATCCATGTATCACATCAAAACATTTAATCAAATCGCTGCCGCTGGTCTGAAACGATTTGAGCCAAGCGAGTACGTCATCAATGCATCGGATCAAGCCGATGCTTGGGTACTGAGAAGTCATCAAGTCCACGAAGAGGATATCCCTCCCTATCTTCTCGCCATCGCTAGAGCAGGGGCCGGTGTCAACAACCTTCCGCTCGATCAACTTGCGAAACGAGGAATCGTCGCGTTTCATACACCTGGTGCGAATGCGAATGCGGTGAAAGAACTCGTCCTTGCGAGCATGATCCTCTCGGTACGACCCATTGTGAAAGGACTCAATTGGGTGAATGAACAGACTATCGCATCGCAATCGCAATTAGAAGAAGCGATGGAAGTGCAAAAACGACAATTCCTCGGAGCGGAGTTGCGAGGCAAAAAAGTAGGGATTATCGGTCTAGGAGCCATCGGTGCGTCGCTAGCCAACGATCTTCTCCAGCTTGGGGTCGATGTTATCGGATACGATCCCCATCTCTCGGTTGATGCCGCCTGGAATATTTCGAAACACGTCACGCGTGCCAAACATTTAAGTGAGGTACTGGGAAATGTTGACTTATTGTCGATTCATATGCCTTTGACTGAGGAGACTCGATTCAGCATTGACCAGAGTTGGTTCGAACGGATGAAACCGGGGATGACTGTTTTGAACTTTGCGCGAGGAGAGCTCGTGAAAGATGATGACTTATTGAAGGCGTTGCATCATCATGTGGGACTGTATGTGACCGACTTCCCCCGTCACACGTTGATTGGTCATCCGCAAGTCATGGCACTGCCTCACCTCGGTGCATCGACTAAAGAATCGGAAGTTAATTGTGCCATTCAAGCAGTGGAGACGCTGAAGTTGTATCTCGAGACAGGGAATATTCGTTCGTCTGCTAATTTTCCGAACGTCGAGCTTCCTTACACCGGTAAACGCCGTCTTGGAATCTTGCATCGAAACGTCCCGAACATGGTCGGTCAAATCACGGGAGAACTTGCCTCACATGGATTGAATATCGATAACATGGTCAATCGTAGCCGCGGGGAGATGGCGTATACGTTAATTGATTTAGACAACAGTGAGCATGAACCGTTATCGATTCATGCGCTGTATGAAATACAGGGCGTCATCCGCGTCCGGGAATTTTAAGGAGGATCTTATGGTCGTATTTAAACCGTTCAGCCCTTATATGCCTGCGCATCCGGAACGTGTCGCCGCAGACCCGTACGATGTCGTATCGATTGAAGAGGCGCAAGCCGTCATTTCAGAAAATCCTGATTCTTTTTTAGCAGTTGATAAGCCGGAAGCACTTCAATCCGACCTTTCGCTTGAGAAGTGGGGGGATTTGGCGCGTCATGAGCTAGAACGTCTCTATGAGAAGGAGTTGACGGAACGTCCGAATGGATTTTACGTCTATCGATTGACATCGGGACAACGTCAGCAAACCGGTTTAGTCGCCACCTTTTCAGTCGCGGATTATGAAGCCGGTCGAATCAAGATTCACGAATATACACGGGAGGCGAAGGAGCGGGAACGTGTCGAGCATGTCCGGGCGACGCGAGCGCACACCGGTCCTATTCTACTCAGTCATCCTCCACATGCAAACTTGAAGCAAATCTTACATAAAGCGACAGACGGAGACCCGTTGTTCTCGTTCACGGATGAACGAGGCGTCATGCATGAAGGATTCATGATTCCAAACCGTGAACTCGCTCGTGTCATGATGATTGGCGCAACCATCCCGTCGATCTACATTGCGGATGGACATCATCGTGCGAAAGCGGCAGCGGTCGTTTCCGGGATGGGTGGGGATCGTTCTCAAAAGAATGAACGTACACACTTCTTAGGTGTCCTCTTCCCGAGTGACGAATTGACGATTTTGCCGTATCATCGCGTGCTGACAGCGATTAGTCCAGAAGAGGTAGAGAATATGTTAGACGGACTCTCGTTTTCATACATGATCAATGAGGAGGATGGTCTTGTCCTGCCGAAAGAACATGGCGTCTTTGGAGTCGCCTATCGAGGGAAATATTATCAGTTGACGAAACGGCAAGAGGACAAGGCGCTAGACGTTGCCATCTTACAACGAGATATACTCACGCCGTACTTCAACGTCGAGGATATTCGTACAGACGCGAGAGTCGATTTTGTCGGTGGGAACAAGACGGCCTCGGAATTAGAGAAGCTGACTAAAGTACCAAATCGATTGCTTTTCACGTGCCATGAGACAACGATGTCACAACTGATGCGCGTGGCGGATGATGGTGGCCAGATGCCTCCAAAATCAACCTGGTTCGAGCCGAAATTGAAGAGTGGTTTATTCATTCATCGATTTGATTGATGGCGCAGGCTGGAAAGAACAGACGAAAAGCGTTATAAATGGAATGAGAAGAAAGGGGTGGCCGAAATTGGCTAAAGCCGTATATCTTCACATTCCATTTTGTGAACATATTTGTTATTACTGTGATTTCAACAAGGTGTTTTTAAAAAATCAGCCTGTTGATGATTATTTAGATGCATTAGAACGAGAGATGGTATTGACGCTCGAGGCGTTTCCGACAGAGCGGATTGATACCATCTTTATCGGAGGCGGGACACCGACCGCGCTCAATGAGGAGCAGATGGCGCGCCTGATGGATATGGTCCGCCAACACCTTCTGCCACTCGCGTCAGATGACCTCGAATATTCTGTCGAAGCGAACCCGAACTTTGTGAGTGCGGAAAAGCTTGATACGATGAAAGCAGGTGGCGTCAACCGGCTCAGTTTCGGTGTCCAGACGTTTGATGATGGTGGACTGGAGCGCATCGGCCGTACGCATCGAGCGGATGATGTGTTCGAGACGGTAAGTGAAGCGGCAAAACGCTTTGACAATATCTCGATTGACCTGATGTTTGGTCTTCCGGAACAAACACTTGAACAAATTGACCGTGATTTAGAACTAGCGCTTAAATTACCGATTCAACATGTATCCTCTTATTCGTTGATTCTCGAACCGCATACCGTCTTTGCGATTCAAGATCGAAAAGGGAAGCTCCGTTTACCGGGAGAAGATGTCGAAGTCGAAATGTACTTGAAAGTGATGGAGACGCTTGAACGCCATGGTCTCCAACAATATGAAATCTCCAACTATGGCTTGCCTGGTCGGGAGAGCCGTCACAATCAAGTGTACTGGCGCAATGAAGAGTACTATGGATTCGGAGCCGGTGCGCATAGTTATTTAAACGGGACACGTCGCGCCAATATCGCTCCGATTCCTCACTATATTAAAGCAGAAGGCATCCCTGTGAAACGGGTGACCGAGCTGGAAGAAGTGGAAAAAATGGAAGAAGAGCTCTTCCTCGGCCTGCGTATGCGTTCCGGGGTCTCGCTTCAGACGTTTGAACAGAAGTATGGAGTGTCGCTCGATGATGTGTTCGGTCACGTCATCGAAGAGTTAGTGAAGAAGTCACTGATTGAACGAACGGGTACACATATCCGTCTAACGGCATCCGGTTTGCCACTCGCCAATGAAGCATTTGCAGCCTTTATTGGAGAAGCAAAACTTGAACATGCTGATTCATAAAAAAATGGACAAGTCCTTCGTGAGGATTTGTCCATTTTTTTATTATAAGACGAGATCTCGATAGAGCGGTGTAAGGCGACCGAACGTGTCTTCGACTAATGCAAGGAACGCGTCTTCGTTTTGAAGAATCGATGCATCGGCAGGAAGTTGACGACCAATCAAGAAATCAGCCTTTTTAACAGTGCCGAATCGTTCAAGTAGTGATTGAATGTCTTCGTTTGACGTATCCTCAACAAGAAACGCTTCTTTTTTCATATGGTCGCCCGCGATATGGAAATCAGAGAATGTTGATTTCAAATCGATTTGTTGCAGGTGTTTCGCGATGGCGTCTTTGTTCGGCATCTCATAGATGAACGCAAGCCAAATGAAGACACGATCGTCGAAGAGCCCAACTTGTAAGTGTGGATGTTTTTTGTACCCGCGTTTGTCGTGACAGATCGCCATCCACGTATCTTTAGGTGGGTTCACTGTCCGACGAGCGTGCTTCGCCACATGTAAATAAAGAGGGATACCGACATCAGCCTCAAGCCCTGGCCCGACTTCGTCATAAATCCGATGGAAGAGCGGTTGAATATCCGAACGGATGCCAGACATTCGCTCGTCGAGTCCTTCTTGTTTAAATACATTAAATTGTTTTGTTGTAAACATGTAATCACCTCACGTTCTATCATAACGAAATGAGTTTTTATTTTCATTTCATAGGTTTGCCAACTTGAAAAAAGGTGAAAAAATCCGAGTGTATGAATTGACAAATAGTGAGAACGTGATAATATTTGAAGTGTGATTAGCACTCGTTAAATATGAGTGCTAATAAAGCGGGGTAACTTTTTCAGAGAGGAGTGATGTTGTGCTGACAAATCGACAATTGCTCATTCTTCGAGCCATCATTGATGATTACATCCAGACGGCTCAGCCGGTCGGTTCGCGGACGTTGTCGAAACGGGACGATTTGACGTTTAGTTCAGCAACGATTCGGAATGATATGGCCGATTTGGAAGACATGGGGCTGATTGAAAAACCGCATACTTCTGCAGGTCGTATCCCGTCAGAGGTCGGCTATCGATATTATGTGGACCATCTCGTCGAGAAACAAATTATCGACGAACGGGAGACCGGTCGACTAGAAGAACGGTTAAAACAATCTTCAAAAGAGTCTGAAATCCTGATTCGACAAGCTGCAGATCTCCTTTCTGATTTGACCAATTATACGACGGTCGCCCTCGGTCCAAATAGCCAAATGGAAACGTTGGCCCGTGTGGACTTTATGCCATTAGACGAGCGGCGTGGTGTTGTTCTCATCGTCACGGATCAAGGTCATGTCGAGCATCGTACTGTCATGTTTGAATCGCGTGTCGCTCCAGACGTCATCGAGGAAACGATTCGACTACTGAACGACCGCCTTGTCGGAACGCCAATCGGACAATTGAAAATCCGTATCGGCGAAGAAGTTGCCAAATTGCAACTTGCTCAGCGACAGCAGTACGAGAACATGATGCAACTGATTCAATCAACGGTCGGAATACAGACGCCATCCTCACTCTATTTGGGTGGCAAGAAGAAAATCTTCAACCAACCCGAGTTTCAGACGCTCGACACGTTACGTCCATTCCTAGAATGGATTGATGAGCAAGAACGATTGACACACTGGCTCGAATCGTTGCCAAATCGCGAGATTTATGTGAGCATTGGGAGCGAGAACGGAATTGTCGCCCTTCAAAATTGTAGTGTCATCACCTCGGATTATACACTAGACGGAAAAACATTCGGTACAATCGCTATGATTGGTCCAACGCGTATGAATTACCGTCATGGTGTCCAAATGATGGGACAAATTATCGAAGCGTTGCGACGAACGAAACTAGATGAGTGACGGAAAGGAGTTTTACTATGACAGCAGATCACCAAAACGGGCATGAACAAGATGACGTGCTTGAAGAAAAATCTGTAGACTCGACACAAACAGAAGAGAATGAGTCGACTGAATCAAATGAAGATGAGGTTTTAAATGCTGAGATTGTGGAAGAAAGTTCTGAGGGGACGGACTTACAAAAAGAAATCGAAGCATTGAAAGCGAGCGAGCTTCGGATTCGTGCCGACTTTGACAACTTCCGTCGTCGGACGAACGAAGAGAACGCCAAACGCGTCAAGTTTGCTTCACAGTCTGTCATTGAAAAATTGATTCCGCTTATTGACAACTTTGAGCGTGCACTTCAAGTAAACGCAACTTCGGAGGATGCGAAGCAGATTCAATCAGGAGTCGATATGATTCATCGTCAACTGCTTGACGTATTAAATGCTGAGCAAGTCGAAGTGATTGAAGCAGTCGGACAGCCGTTCGACCCGAATTTCCATCAAGCAGTCATGCAAGAACCGAGCGATGAGTTCGAGTCAGGTATCGTGACGATGGAGCTTCAAAAAGGATATACGATGCACGGTCGAGTCATTCGCCCGAGCATGGTAAAAGTTGCAGAATAATACTACTTAACGAGACGGAGGAATAAACGATGGGTAAAATTATCGGTATTGACTTAGGGACAACAAACTCATGTGTGGCAGTAATGGAAGGTGGCGAAGCAGTCGTCATCTCGAACGCAGAAGGTAACCGTACGACTCCTTCGGTTGTTGCATTCAAAGGAGAAGAGCGTCAAGTAGGTGAGGTCGCGAAACGTCAGGCCATCACGAACCCGAATACGATCCAATCAATTAAACGTCACATGGGAACGTCACATACAGTCGACGTAGACGGCAAGAAATTCACACCACAAGAAATCTCGGCAATCATTTTGCAAAAGTTGAAAAAAGATGCTGAAGACTACCTCGGTGAAACAGTCACGGAAGCCGTCATCACAGTTCCTGCATACTTCAACGACGCGGAGCGTCAAGCGACAAAAGATGCTGGTAAGATTGCTGGTCTTGATGTCAAGCGAATCATCAACGAGCCAACAGCTGCGGCACTCGCTTACGGTCTTGATAAAGGCGAAGACCACACGATTTTGATCTATGACCTCGGTGGTGGTACGTTTGACGTTTCCATCCTTGAGCTTGGTGACGGTGTATTCGAAGTTGTCGCTACAGCTGGTGACAACCGTCTCGGTGGAGATGACTTCGACCAAAAAGTCATCGACTACCTCGTTGCAGAATTCAAAAAAGAGAACGGCATCGACCTCGGCAAAGACAAGATGGCACTTCAACGTTTGAAAGATGCTGCTGAAAAAGCGAAGAAAGACCTTTCAGGTGTGACAAGTGCACATATCAGCCTTCCGTTCATCACAGCAGGTGAAGCAGGGCCACTCCACTTGGAGATGACACTCACACGTGCGAAATTTGAAGAATTGACGGCTGACCTTGTCGAACGCACAATGGAACCGACGCGCCGTGCCTTGAAAGACGCAGGACTCACACCATCTGACCTCGACAAGATCATTCTCGTTGGTGGTTCGACACGTATCCCTGCTGTTCAAAAAGCAATCCACGACTTCACGAAGAAAGAGCCGTTCAAAGGGGTAAACCCGGATGAAGTCGTTGCACTTGGTGCAGCAATTCAAGGTGGAGTTCTTGCTGGAGACGTGAAAGACGTCGTTCTTCTCGATGTGACTCCACTCTCACTTGGAATCGAGACAATGGGTGGCGTGATGACGAAACTCATCGATCGCAACACGACAATCCCAACATCGAAATCACAAGTGTTCTCGACTGCAGCCGATAACCAGCCTGCTGTTGACATCCACGTTCTTCAAGGGGAACGTCCGATGGCACCAGACAACAAGACACTTGGTCGCTTCCAATTGACGGATATTCCACCAGCACCACGTGGTGTGCCACAAATCGAAGTTAAATTCGATATCGATGCAAACGGAATCGTTCACGTATCGGCGAAAGACCTCGGTACGAACAAAGAACAATCGATCACAATCCAATCATCTTCAGGTATCGATGAAGCTGAAATCGAGCGTATGGTGAAAGAAGCCGAAGCGAACGCAGAAGCAGATAACAAACGTAAAGAAGAAGCAGAACTTCGCAACGAAACAGACCAACTCGTCTTCGCGACAGACAAGGCGATCAAAGATCTTGGTGAGCAAGTAGAAGAGGCGGACAAAGAAAAAGCAGAAGCTGCGAAAGAAAAAGCGAAAACTGCTCTCGAAGGTTCAGACCTTGAGGCGATCCGTACAGCCAAAGACGAATTGTCAGCTGTCGTTCAAGAGTTGACGCAAAAAGTATATGCTAAAATGGCTGAACAGCAAGGTGCTGAAGGCGCAGAACCACAGGCGGAAGCGAAACAGGACGATAATGTCGTGGACGCAGAGTTTGAGGATCTCGACGACCGTAAATAAACAGCCGTTGTAAAGGAGAGCGCCAAAGCAGGTTTCTGCTTTGGCTCTTTCCATGTTAAGGTAGAATCGGTAAAATCGATACGTAGTTAGTGAGGATAGGAGCGAGAATAGTGGCGAAACGAGATTATTATGAAGTGCTCGGGCTCGACAAGTCGGCCTCAGCACAAGACATCAAGCGGGCATATCGAAAATTAGCCCGTCAATATCACCCGGACATCAACCAAGAAGCAGATGCTGCCGACAAGTTCAAAGAGATTGGTGAAGCGTATGAAGTACTCTCAGACGAACAGAAACGGGCCCAGTATGACCGATTCGGTTTCGAAGGGGCCAATCAGTTCGGAGGAGGCGGTGACTTCCAAGGCGGCTTCGGAGATATCTTTGACATGTTTTTTGGAGGTGGTGGGCGCCGTCAAGATCCGAATGCACCACGTCGCGGTGAAGACTACCAGTACGTCGTCGATCTCGACTTTATGGAAAGTGTCACAGGTAAAACAGAGACGATTGAACTCGAAATCGAAGTAGAATGTGACACGTGTATGGGAAGTGGAGCAAAACCGGGCACGAAACCGGAAACGTGTAATCGATGTGGCGGTAGCGGCGTCGAAACGGTCGAACAGAACACGATTCTCGGTCGTATGGTCAATCAGCGTCCATGTAGCCAGTGTCACGGAAGTGGTAAGACGATTAAAGAAAAATGTCCGACGTGCCATGGCTCAGGTCATGTGAAGAAGAAACAAACCGTCGAGGTCAAAATCCCAGCCGGTATCGATAACGGTCAACAGATTCGTCTCTCTGGTAAAGGTGGTCCAGGCGTGAACGGTGGTCCAGCAGGAGACTTATACGTCGTCGTTCGTGTCAGAGCACATGAGATTTTTGAACGTGTCGACCAACACATCGCAATGGATATGCCAATTACATTCGCCCAGGCTGCTCTCGGTGCGGAAATCGAAGTACCAACAGTTCACGGGAATGTGAGCTTGAAAGTACCTGCAGGGACACAAACCGGTTCGAAATTCCGTTTACGCGGTAAAGGAATGCCGAGTGTTCGTGGTGGTGCAAATGGTGACCAGTATGTCAGTGTCATCGTGATGACGCCGAAAAACATGACAGACCGTCAAAAAGAGTTACTGCGTGAATTTGAAGAAATTAGCGGAGAGTCCGGTGTCGAAGAGGAACATGGCATGTTCCAAAAAATGAAAAAGTTCTTTAGTCACTAAAAGGAGTGTGTACGAACGATGAAATGGTCTGAAATTTGTGTCCACACGACACAACTTGCGGTAGAAGCAGTATCCAATTTACTACACGAAGTGGGGGCACAAGGTGTCGTCATCGAGGACGTGGAAGATTTCGACAGAATGATGGCGGAGGACCATTTCGGAGAAATTTGGGACGTTTCGGATCGTGAAACGTATCCAACTTCTGGCGTACACGTCAAAGCGTATGTCCCGGCCTCAGGTGATTTTCAAGATTTACTTTCGAATCTTAAAAAAGAAATCGAACGACTTCGCACGATGCTCGACATCGGATCTGGAGACGTCACGGTCGCTGAAATCGATGAAGAGGACTGGGCACACTCTTGGAAGCAGTATTATAAGCCGGTAAAGATTTCGCAACAACTAACCATCGTTCCTTTATGGGAAGAGTACACCCCGCAGCCGGAAGAGAATGTGATTTTGCTTGACCCGGGTATGGCGTTTGGCACAGGAACGCATCCGACGACAATGCTCTGCATTCAAGCGATTGAGAACTACATCCAGGAAGGTGACCGTGTCATTGATGTCGGTACAGGATCGGGTGTATTGTCGATTGCAGCAGCAAAACTTGGTGCAACGAAGGTAAAGGCACTAGACTTAGACTCGGTCGCAGTCGAAGCTGCTCGTCAAAACGTTGAGACGAACGGAGTGGGCGAACTCGTTCAAGTGGACACAGGTGATCTTCTGAAAGGTGTGGAAGGCGAGTACGATTTAGTCGTAGCGAACATTCTTGCTGACGTCATTCTCCTTTTCATCGAAGACGCCTATGCACGTACGAAGTCAGGTGGGCGCTTCATCACCTCTGGAATTATCGGAGAGAAGCGGGCTGAAGTGACGAATGCTTTGGTCGCTGCTGGATTTGAGATTGAAGAGACGCGCGTGATGGAAGACTGGGTCGCGATTATCGCCAAGAAGGGGTAAGTTATGCAACGTTATTTTTTGACAAAAGAAGCCTTTAAAGGCGAAGCGGTGATCCTTCCTTCAGACGTGGTCCACCACATCGGTACAGTCTTACGACAAGGTCCTGGATATGAGATGGTCCTGTTGGATGGTACAGGTGTTGAGTATGCCTGTGTCGTGACATCGCTTGAGAAGAAGAGCGGGGAAGCGAAAGTCACGTCATCGCGACAGGCGACGACTGAGTTGCCAATCGAGGTGACTTTGGCGTATGCACTCCCGAAAGGGGACAAAGTCGAGCTCGTCGCCCAAAAAGCGACGGAGCTTGGCGTTCACCATCTGTTGTTGTTCGAATCAGCGCGCTCTGTCGCCAAATGGGATGGGAAAAAAGCTCCGAAAAAAGTGGAGCGGATTCAAAAGATTATGCAAGAAGCGGCTGAACAATCCTATCGTGCCGTAGTACCGACGTGTTCCTACATCTCTCCGAAAGAGCTTCATCAGAAAATGGAGGGCTATGATGCCGTCATCATCGCGTATGAAGAGTCGGCAAAAGAAGGGGAACAGTCTGCTTTCGCACAACTGTTGACTCAACTGAAACCGAAACAACGCTTTCTCGTCATCACGGGACCTGAAGGTGGATTCGATATGAATGAAATCAATCAATGGACTCAGGCTGGAGCGACTGCATGTGCATTTGGACCACGCATTCTTCGGTCTGAAACGGCGCCGCTTTATGCATTATCTGCGATTTCTTTCGCGCTTGAACTCAACAAATGACATGAAAAACGGATGACCTGATTGAGGTCATCCGTTTTTTGTATCGCTTATTTTTTGTTAATTGTAATTACTTTTTTCGTGACGTTCCCGGCAAGGTCGGTCACTTCGAACGTGAAGGTATTCTTTCCTTTCGCTGTCACTGGAAGTGTGATTGTTCCCGTGCGTGAGAATGCACGCATCGCGTATGGTTCTTTCAACGTATAGTTCCATTTCAAGTCCCCGTTGACCCGAAGCTTGATTTCGTCGAAGTTATCCTTTACTTGAACTTTCACGTTTACAGACTTCTGTTTAGCCGATACGTTCTTCGGTACGTTTGTCACCGACAATGTTGCTTTCGTTGAGTCGACAAAGATTGGGCGGACGAAGTTCGTCACGTTCCCAGCAGTGTCTTCTGCGACAAAGCGGACTTTGTGGAAACCATCCTTATATGTGCGTGTCGTATTGAACGTATATTGTTTCGCTGACACGTCATATTTGAGTGGTACGTCGACCCCGTCTACCGTGAACGATGCGATTTCAGAGGCATCCTTGATTTGACCGATCAATGGAACGATGGATGTACCGTAAGGAGACAAGGCGAGTGGTGCATCGACAAAGATACCAGGTTTGGCCGCATCATTTTCTGTTGAAACATTTCGAGTGATCACGTTCCCGGCATTGTCTGACACACGAACTGAAAGCTGATCTGTAGTCTCGAGCGGCTGTTCAAGTGTGAAGTTCGCTGAAGCTTTCGCTTCTTTTGCCACGACTTTCCCGTTGATGAGGAATTCGATACCGTTGATTCCAGCAAAGTCATCCGACGCTTTGACGCTTGCTACGTTGTCGTCCCAACGAAGCGTGAAGCGTGGGTCTGTGTAATCTACTTTGACAGGGATGCGCATCGTTTGAGCTTGTTTCTTCATGTAATCGATGCTTGCTTCGATTTCATAGTAATATGTGCCTTTTGGCGCCATCTTCCCATTCAATTTTCCGTCCCAAGCGTTATCCGCTGCGTAATAGTAATAATCACCACTTCCACCATCGAAGTAGTTCTTTCTCAATTCGTCTTCCATCTTGAGGGTGCGAAGGACGTTCCCTTTCTCATCTACGACGCGATATTTGATGTCTTTCGCATTGCGTAATAGCGAGAAGACTGGAGTAGCCGTATCTTTCGACCCGTCTCCATCCGGTGAAATGGCAACCGCTTCGCTAGCCACAGATTCATCTAGTTTTTCACCTAAGTAGTTTCCTTCTGCATCCACCAATCCAGAGACGCCATAGAATGCGCCTTCTCCATAGATTGTCTCGTCAAAGATCGGCGCTTTGCCCCAATCCCCTTCAAATCCGACGATTGGAACGACGAGAGATGGATGACCATCTGTACCGCGCGGATCAGTCAAACGAAGGAATCCGTCGACGAAATAGCCGTTCTCAAAGACAGATTTAGCGGATACAGTGCCTTCCAATGTTTCAGGATTCAACACTTTTGCTTTCGAGACATCGATTGAAACGTTAATTTCCTTCTTCTGTTTTGCTTTCAACGTGACTTTACTTGTGTTTGATCCGTTAATTTTAATGATCGCTTGTTGAAGTGCTTGCGCTTCCATCGCATTTTGAACGATTCCGTCTTTGTTTTTGACAGCGAGATCCGTTTGCAACGATGCGGCTACATCATAAGTTAACGATTCAGTCGACGTGTTCTCGACGACGATCGTGAACGATGCTTTGCTCTTCGACAACTCTTTTAAAGCGACTTTTGCTTCTTTTGTCGACTTCTCATATGCGACAGCAGGAGAGGTGACGGCTGCATGCAATTGCATGAGACCTGCTCCGGCCCGACGTGGTGAGTATGGGAGTGATTGTTTCAATTCTTGGTTATACGGTCCGATATCTGTGACAGGCTTCGACGTGTTGAGTAACAAGTTTTTCGCCATCGTGACACGTGCTTTTCCACTCAATTTGAAGTCACGGTCCACACGCTCAAGGACGAGGGCCGCCCCTCCGGCAACGTGTGGTGCTGCCATCGATGTTCCGCTCATCAACCCATATTGGTTATCGTTGAACGTAGAGAAAATTTGGCCACCTGGAGCAGAAAGCTCTGGCTTGAAGTCAAGGTTCGGTGTGACGCCCCACGATGTGAAATCAGACATCGCACCGGCTGAACGGTTATTGACACTGATGCGGTCACCGGCAAACGTCACTTGAAGCGGACCGTCTGCTAACTTGTCTTTCAGTTCATTCCCGTCCTGGATGCTGAGTGAAGCCATCGGAATTTGAGGTTGATCGAGAGCCATCGAGACATAATCGCCGTGCCCGACCGCACCACGTACGATGACACCTGCTGCGCCTTGCGCTTCAGCTGTTTTTTGGATCTGCGAGTAGAAGTAACCGCCGTCGCGAACAGCAAGGACGAGTTTTCCTTTTACGTCCTTTCCTTCATAATTCTCCGGTTGTCCGTCTCCGACATATACGATGTCGTATGTTCCTTCTTTGAAGGCAGGGCCGTCTTGTTTCTTCCATCCAATCTTCTCATCACCGACTCGGAATGCATCCAATTGAATTTGATCGTTCTCAAGAGAGGCGACCGATGTAGACGCTTGACTGACACTCGGTGCCCCAACGACGCCCGTATCTGGGTTTGAAGCAGTCGGCAAGTCAAATCCGTGACCGAAGTATGCGGAGTTCCCAGCAGAAATCGACATAAAGATGCCGTTGTCGACAGCACGTTGAACGGCTTGTTGCTCTGGAGAATCGGCATCGACGAAACCGGCTGTTGATCCGAGGCTCATGTTGATGACGTCAGCACCGAGTTTAATGGCATCATCAATTGCTTTGATGTAGATATCTCCATATGTAGACGCATAGTTCGGGTCGTTACTGAATACTTTCAATCCCAAAATTTGTGCTTCCGGTGCGACACCTTTGATCCCACCGTTTTCTAAGTCACCGTTTGCGGCAACTGTACCGGAAACGTGCTGTCCGTGCATGGAAGCGCCAGGTGAATCATCTTTGATGTCATTGTTCTCATCGTAGTAGTTATATGCGTATGGAACTTTCTCGTTGACGTATTCGCCTGGGAGACCGAACGATGTGATGGCTTGATTGACTTCAGATTGAGTCAACTCTGCCGTTTTGGCGTCTGTGATCTTATAATCCCGGTGCTCAGGGTCGATTCCAGAATCGATGACGGCGACGACAGTACCTTCTCCGGCAAACCCGTAATCTCCCCACGTTTGTTCGGCTTGAACCATGCCATTACTCGTGATCATATCCGGTTTGACTTCTGGGCGCTCATACTCGTTGACAATGTGAACGGTCGCCACTTCAGGTAATGCTTCGACTTTGGCGATTTCACTTGTAGACAAGAATGTAGAGAAGCCATTAAAGACGGTCGTGAATTCTTCAATCGGTGTAGCCGTTACGCCTTGTTTCTTCAAGGCGGACTTGGCACGTTTTTGTTCTGATTGAACAGATTGTTGTGCCTTATTTTGCTCTGATTTCGACAATTCATTAAATTTCTTTCCTTTTTGAGCGGCTTCGGCAATGGCAGGATCCCCGACGAGCTCAACGACGACCCGAACTTTTTTCTGTTTCTTCTCTAGAACCAGTTTCGGTTTAACGGAAGCTTCAGCTGAAACAGAGGTTGTTCCAGCTTGAATCAGTGCAGGTGACAAGGCGATACATGTGGCGAGTGAAGCGTTTAAATAGATTTTTTTTCGTGACAACGTATAGACCCCCTAAAATTTGTTAGTACCTGTAAAATTTAAAGCATAAACTCACATTGAGAACTATCATATCGCTAATCAGATGAAAAAGAGTGGGTTTATTTGTAAAACAGGTAAGTGTTTTTGCACAAATTTTAATGTTCTGACAATTACTAAAGACCTAACACATAAGACCTATATCCAACTGGATGTGATGTGAGAATCTAGCGAATGACTTGAAATGAATAAAAAAACCTGTTAATGTAACGTTAAAGTTAAATACCAATAAAACATATCAAATTAGTAAGAATTAAGATTGGGGTAGCGATATGAACTTACCATTCATGGATATCTTTAAGGATTGGGCAAAGGATTATGATACGACGGTCGAGGGGCATGATGAGCAATATCACGAAGTGTTCATCGGATATGAGCAAATGCTCGATGAGGTTGCCCTCCACGTCGAAGGAACGGTGCTTGAGTTTGGTGTCGGAACAGGGAACTTGAGTAGCCGGATCTTGAAAGGGCATCCGTTGATTGCGATTGAACCGTCGCCGGAAATGCGAAAAATTGCTATTGAAAAATTGGGGATTGATGTGATCGAAGGCGATTTCCTCCGTTATCCGGATTTATCAAACGTGGATACGGTCGTATCGTCGTATGCTTTTCATCACTTGACAGATTCTGAAAAGGCCACAGCCATCGGTCAATATGTCGAAGACTGGGAACATCCAAAGTTCGTGTTGCTAGATACGATGTTTGAGTCACCAGCAGCTCGTCAGGACATCATCGATTGGGCGACTGCGAAAGGGTACTCAGACCTCGTCGAAGACTTAAATCGTGAATACTATCCTTATACGTCAACGATTCGTTCCATGTTAGAAGCGAACGGATACAATGTGACGATGACGCAGAAAAACAAGTTTGTCTGGCTCGTAATAGCCACTAAATAACGAGGAGGAATTACTCATGAAAACATATAATGTTGAAAGTTTTAACTTGGATCATACGAAAGTACAGGCGCCTTTTGTCCGTTTAGCTGGTGTGAAAGAGGGAACAGCAGACACGATTTATAAATACGATATTCGTTTCATTCAACCGAACGAAGGACTCATGCCGATGCGCGCGGTTCATTCACTTGAGCATTTGATTGCCGAGAACAGTCGCAATCATTCTGAAGACATCGTCGATATCTCGCCGATGGGTTGCCAGACAGGCTTCTATTGGACGATGCTCAATGATGGGAACTACGAACGAATGCTTGACCTCGTGGAAGCGACGCTGCGTGATGCGATGAACGCTGAGGAACTACCGGCGCAAAACCCTGTTCAATGTGGGAATGCGAATCATCATGATTTCGAAGGTGCCAAAAAATTAGCGGCAGACATGCTCGCAAAACGAGATGAATGGCATATCGTCTTCAAGGACGAGGCATAAGATGATTGTCCGTGACGTCTATGAACTCATCGGAGACACACCGCTCATTGAACTTCAAACGCTTCCTGTACCAGCGAATGTAAAAGTGTACGGGAAGCTCGAGATGATGAATCCAGGTGGGAGTGTTAAAGACCGACTCGGGATGAATTTGATTGAACGGGCGATCGAGCGTGGCGATGTGGCACCCGGTGGAACGGTGATCGAACCGACAGCAGGCAATACGGGGATCGGGCTTGCGCTCGCTTGCCAACGATTCGGGATTCGCCTCATGACGGTCACTCCTGAAAAATTCAGTCAAGAGAAGCAGGCATTGATGCGACTGCTCGGAGCAACAGTCGTCAACACGCCGACGGAACTCGGCATGAAGGGCGCAATCGCACATGCCATTGAGTTGGCTAAAGAACATGACGCCTATGTCCCAGAACAGTTCTCGAACCCGGATAACCCGGATGCTTACGTCGACATCCTTTCCCATGAGTTGTTGAAAGATGTGCCACAAATTGACGTATTTGTAGCGGGAGCGGGGTCAGGTGGAACATTCACCGGTGTCGCCAAATCATTAAAGCCACTTGGAACGAAAACTGTCGTCGTGGAGCCGGTCGGTTCCATTTTGAATGGCGGTGAACCAGGACCACATAAAACAGAAGGAATCGGCGTCGAAAAATGGCCACCCTTTTTGGAGAGGGCTTACGTCGATGCGATTCATACCATTACAGATGAGGAAGCCTTCTACTACGTGGCACATTTAGCGAAACAGGAAGGTTTGCTCATCGGTAGTTCTTCAGGGGCTGCCATTGCAGCATGTGTAAAAGAAGCGAATCAATTAACGGAAGGCACGATTGTCACCATCTTGCCTGATAGTGCAGAACGATATTTAAGTCAAGGAATTGTCAAGGAGGCAGAACATGCGTACAAAGACAGCACTCATTCACGGCGGTAAAACGACGGACCCGTTGACAGGGGCCGTCACGCCACCGATTTATCAAACGAGCACGTATAAGCAAGACGGGATTGGTAACTTGCGGGAAGGGTACGAATACTCACGTTCAGCAAACCCGACACGGACGGCATTAGAGACATTGATTGCCGACATCGAAGGCGGTGTGCAAGGATTTGCATTCGGATCTGGGATGGCAGCCATCTCGACGGTGCTTATGTTATTGAAATCTGGAGACCACGTCATCGTCGGGTCTGATGTATATGGAGGAACGTACCGTGTATTCAATCGAGTATTTCAGTCACGAGGCTTGGAAGCAACTTTTGTCGATACATCCGATGAAGCAGCGGTTCGGGATGCGCTTCAAGCGAACACGAAAATGATTTATGTCGAGACCCCGACAAATCCTCTCTTGAACGTGACGGACATTCGGGCGATGCGTACGATTGCCGATGAAGCAGATGTGTTACTCGTCGTGGACAATACGTTTATGACCCCTTACTTCCAAAATCCGATTGATCTTGGTGCAGACTACGTCCTTCACAGTGCCACAAAGTACTTAGGCGGACATAGTGACGTCGTAGCGGGACTTGTTGTCGCGCGAACGGAAGAGCAGGGCGAAGCTTTGGCGTTTCTTCAAAACTCTGTTGGCGCAGTCCTTGGACCACAAGATAGCTTCCTTGTTGTACGGGGAATCAAGACGTTGGCTGTTCGGATGGAAGAGATTGAATCGAATGCACGAGCATTGGTTGAATTCCTTCAGTCGAACGAGTCTGTATCACGCGTGCTCCATCCAAGTGTATCCAGTGAGGAAGCGAAGCGGATTCATTTATCGCAGGCACGTGGATTCGGTGGGATGATCGCATTTGATGTCGGTTCAGCGGAAGCGGCAGAAATGATGGTAGCGAAGACGAAATACTTCACGCTCGCAGAAAGTTTAGGAGCGGTTGAGAGTTTGATTAGTGTTCCGGCACGCATGACACATGCCTCGATTCCAGCCGAACGCAGAGCGGAACTTGGCATCACCGATGGGCTCGTCCGTATTTCGGTCGGACTTGAGGACATTGATGACTTGATCGAAGACTTGGCACAAGCATTAACAGCAATTGAACAAGTGAAACAATAAACGGTCAGGGCGCGATTTCGCGCCTTTTTTTCATGAAACAAAAGTCTTGTATCGGGAGTCTTTCATCGACTAAACTGTCTTTAACTTGTAAGAGAGCGGGTGAACGTGTGAATAAGGGAGTATGGACGACAATCGGGGCGTACGTCATGTGGGGCGTCCTTCCGATTTATTGGAAATTTTTGCAAGAAGTACCGAGCGGTCAAATTTTAGCACATCGAATCGTTTGGTCATTTTTATTTATTCTGCTCGTTCTGAGATGGACAAATCAGTGGAAAGAGTTCGGTTACGCACTTCGACATCCGGCTACACGAAACGCATTCATGTTGAACGGATTCATCGTCAGTGCCAACTGGTTTGTATACATATGGGCTGTCAATCACGGATATATCATTGAAGCTTCTCTCGGGTACTACATCAATCCTCTCGTCAGTATGGTGTTAGGGGTGCTCGTCTTTCGGGAATCATTAAATCGAGTCCAATGGATGGCCGTTGGGATTGCATCAATTGGCGTCCTCGTTTTGACGTTAGGATACGGCACGTTCCCATGGATTTCATTCGTCTTGGCGAGTACGTTCGGATTCTATGGAATGGTGAAGAAACGACGTCCTCTTGCTTCTACGGTCAGCCTAGGAATTGAAACGCTGGCGGTGGTCCCGGTGGCATTGCTCTTCCTAGGAAATCAAGTTGTCACCGACAATATTGCGTATAACATGTCGCCTGTCATTTGGATCGCCCTTCTTGGAACGGGCGTGGTCACGGCGTTACCTCTTCTCCTGTTTGGGTACGGGGCACAACATATCCCGTTCACGCTTGTCGGGTTTCTTCAATTTATCGCACCGACACTTAGCTTGATTATCGGGGTCGTCATGTACCATGAACCGTTCACGGCATACCATGTCTTTGCCTTCACCTGCATTTGGCTCGCTATTTTCTTCTTTAGTTGGAACAGTTGGGTCGTCGCTCGTAAACGTCGTCAGTTGATTTAGATTTGAAAGCTGTTACATCTCATCAAAACATGGTAATATGTTAGATGTCAGACTTATTTGTCAGAGGAGGAAATGAATCATGGAATTAGCCCGTTATATCGACCACACAGCTTTAAAGGCTGAAACAACAAAAGATCAAATTACAACACTTTGTGCAGAAGCGCTCGAATACAAATTCGCAAGCGTTTGTGTCAACCCGACATGGGTCAAATATGCAGCAGAACAACTCAAGTCAGATGATGATGTCAAAGTATGTACAGTCATCGGTTTCCCACTTGGTGCAAACACACCTGAGGTAAAAGCATTTGAAACAAAAGATGCGATTGCCAATGGAGCAGATGAAGTAGACATGGTCATCAACATCGCAGCACTCAAAGATGCTGACTACGATCTCGTAGAACGTGACATCCGTGCGGTTGTCGAAGCGGCAAACGGTACACTCGTCAAAGTCATCTTCGAAACATGCATGCTTACAAAAGAAGAAATCAAAAAAGCTGCCGAACTTTCAGTGAAAGCTGGAGCAGACTTCGTCAAAACATCGACTGGTTTCTCGACTGGTGGCGCGACAGTTGAAGACATTCGCCTCATGCGTGAGACGGTCGGACCTGACATCGGCGTAAAAGCTTCAGGTGGCGTCCGTGACTTCGAAGGTGCGAAAGCGATGATCGATGCTGGTGCGACACGTATCGGTGCTTCAGCAGGTATCGCGATTGTCACTGGTGGACGTTCAGACAGCGACTATTAATAAGTGGTTGACCACACGACTTAATTTCACTATAATATGATATGACGTGTGAAACACGTTTCCTTAGTCGTGTAATTCGGAGGGAGGGAAAACTAGTGGAAACTCGTGTCCGTAAAAACGAATCGCTTGAAGACGCTCTTCGTCGTTTCAAACGCGGTGTTTCGAAAGATGGCACACTTGCCGAAGTTCGTAAACGTCGTCACTACGAAAAGCCAAGCGTAAAACGTAAATTGAAATCAGAAGCTGCGCGTAAGCGTAAGAAATTCTGATTCCAGTTTCATTTGTAGAGAGGGTGTTGGCTCATGAGTCTTCAAGAACGCTTGACGGACGACATGAAGCAAGCCATGCGCGCGAAACAAAAGGATCGTCTTACGACAATCCGGATGGTCAAAGCGTCGCTCCAAAATGAGGCTATCAAACTAGGTCGTCAAGATCTTACCGAGGAAGAGGAACTCACGGTGCTCAACCGAGAGATGAAACAGCGCAGAGACTCCCTCCGAGAATTCGAAAGCGCTGGTCGTGAAGACCTTGCTTCCAAAGTAGCAGAAGAGATTGTCGTCCTAGAAGCCTATATGCCTGAACAACTTTCAGAAGATGAAGTGACCGCCATCGTCCAAGCAGCAATTGCTCAAACGAATGCAACCGCTCCATCAGATATGGGTAAGGTGATGGGCGTCGTCATGCCGCAAGTCAAAGGCAAGGCAGACGGTGGTCTTGTGAACCGAATCGTCAAACAACAATTGACGAATTGATGAAAAAAGCAGTTACTTTTCGGGAAACCGAAAGTTTCTGCTTTTTTTTGCGTATTCTGAAACCACATTCAATCTTGTTTCGTATACACTAGAGATAGGAGATAGCTTTGAATTTGGAAGGGGGTAGCAAGACGATGACATTTGGTCTCGGAGTGATTCTGACAGTCTTTTTTGTCGGAGTCGTCCTTCTTGGAATTGAAGTGTTCGTAGCAGGGTTTGGATTGTTCGGTTTGCTTGGGATCGGAGCCGTCGTTGCGAGTTTGATTATGGCTGGTGCGACGATCGGTCAATTATGGCTATCAATTGGTCTAGCGGCAGCGGTACTAACAGGTCTCGGCTTTTGGGCATACCGTCGCTTGAGTACGAATCGTCCGCTCATTTATAAAGGGTTGATTTTGACGGATTCGACATCGACTGAAAAAGGCTACTTGTCCCACGAAGATCGAAAACAGCTTCTTGGGAAAGTGGGAGTCACCTTGACACCACTTCGCCCAGCCGGTACTGCCGAAATCGACGGAGAACGACTTGATGTCGTGACGGAAGGTGGCTATCTCGATCAGCAGACAAAAATTCAGGTTTATAAAGTGGATTCTGGACGGATTGTCGTTCGAAGCTTTGTAGAACCGAAGGAGGATGTAACAGAATGACACCAGAATTACTGACAACGTTACTCATTACAGGTGGAGGATTGATTGCACTTGCCGTATTCTTCACGTTCGTACCAGTCGGACTATGGATCAGTTCGTTTGCAGCGGGCGTCCACGTCTCGATCTTCACATTGATTGGAATGCGCCTTCGTCGCGTTATTCCTTCGAAAATCGTGAACCCGTTGATTAAAGCGGTTAAAGCAGGAATTGAATTAAACACGAACCAACTTGAGAGTCACTTCTTGGCTGGTGGTAACGTAGACCGCGTTGTGAACGCATTGATTGCGGCGCACCGTGCGAATATTGAATTGTCATTCGAACGGGCTGCTGCCATCGATTTGGCAGGACGTAACGTCCTCGAGGCTGTACAGATGTCAGTTAACCCGAAAGTCATTGAAACGCCATTTATTGCGGGTGTCGCGATGGATGGGATTGAAGTGAAGGCGAAAGCACGCATTACCGTACGTGCGAATATCGATCGTCTCGTCGGTGGTGCGGGGGAAGAAACGATTATCGCCCGTGTCGGTGAAGGGGTCGTGTCGACAATCGGTTCACAAAACAACCACAAGCACGTACTAGAGAATCCGGATATGATTTCACGGACTGTCCTCACAAAAGGTTTGGATTCAGGAACAGCGTTTGAGATTCTTTCGATCGATATTGCCGACATCGATATCGGTAAGAACATCGGCGCGGTCTTGCAGACGGACCAAGCAGAAGCAGATAAGAAAATCGCTCAAGCGAAGGCGGAAGAACGTCGCGCGATGGCGATTGCGCGCGAACAAGAAATGAAATCTTCAGTAGAAGAAATGCGTGCGAAAGTTGTCGGTGCCGAAGCGGAAGTCCCACTCGCGATGGCAGAAGCGTTACGAAACGGAAAGCTTGGTGTCATGGATTACGTGAACTACTTGAACGTTCAAGCGGATACAGAAATGCGAAAAGCGATTGGGGCACCTGTCGATTCTGAATCAGATAATGAGTGATTGATATGGATGGACTATGGGTACTCTTGTTAGCCGCCTTCGGAATTGCCTCGGCAGTGATGAAAAGGCTCGAAAAATCATCGTCCTCTGGAGACCGTCCTCAAAGCAGTGAACTGAAACGCTATTTGGATTCGGTAGGGGACGTCATGAAAGAGATTGAAACGGCATTCGATGACTCGGACAAAAAACCGGCACCACAAAAGGTGAGGCGTCGAGTCGCTCGAACGGTAGAAGAACGACCGGCTCCACGTGAACGTCAAGTCGAGATGCCGAAAGTGAGCGCGCAATTCGAACAAGCGGTTAAAATTCCACCGATTCAAAAGGAAAAGAAACCGAGACAACTGAACGTTTCACAAAAGCGAATGCGGGAAGCTGTCATTTGGAGTGAGGTATTACAACCTCCTATCTCGAAACGGAAGAAGTGAACGGAAGGCAGTGACGTAATGTTACTGCCTTTTGCGCGTGGAAATTACGCGGTCTTTCTTTCACGATAGGCGTGATAGTGCTAAAGTAAAAGAGGAATAACCGATTTTAATGAGGGGGCAATGCATCCATTGATTATGACTGATAAAATACCATTCGTCATGGAACATGCGAACGAAGCACAAGCTTTACTCGGACCGAAAGATGAAGTGTTCCAGGCGATTGAAACAGAATTGAAAGTGGCACTCATCCCAAGGGGTGAGGAGTTGATTATTCAAGCCGATACACTTGAGGCTCTTGAATTAACGAAACAAGTGATCATCACCTTGCAGACGTTAGTGAAAAAAGGTGCACGTCTAAATGAAAGTGATGCCATTAGCGTCATCCAGCACATTCAAGTCGGAAAGGGAGATGAACTGCTCGAACATTATGAACGAGTTGTTTTTACGACGAATAAGGGGAAACCGATTCGTGCCAAGACAGTAGGGCAAAGCCGGTATGTTCGTGCGATTGAACGACGTGATCTCGTCTTTGGTATCGGACCAGCCGGAACAGGAAAGACGTACCTAGCTGTCGTACTTGCGGCGCGTGCCTTAAAAGAAGGGCAAGTCAAACGGATCATCTTGACGCGTCCTGCCGTTGAAGCGGGAGAGAACCTTGGATTTTTACCGGGAGATTTAAAAGAGAAAGTGGACCCATATCTCCGCCCATTATACGACGCCCTATTTGATGTGTATGGCGTGGAACAGACGAACCGTTTGTTAGAACGGGGCACGATTGAAGTGGCTCCGCTCGCTTATATGCGTGGACGCACGTTAGAAGATGCGTTCGTCATCTTGGATGAGGCCCAGAATACAACAAAAGAACAGATGAAGATGTTTTTGACGCGACTCGGTTTTGGATCGAAAATGGTGGTCACAGGGGATTTGACCCAAGTCGATTTACCGAAAGGCAAGGCATCGGGGTTACAGGAAGCGTTACGCCTGTTAGAAGGCGTGGATGGTATTCATTTTGAACACTTCAGTGCGTCTGACGTCGTCCGTCATCCGCTCGTTAAGAAAATCATCAACGCCTATAGTACGGACCTCACTTAAATGTACGTGTGAGGTCACCAGATCGTGAAAAGGGGGGGCACGAATGCAGCAAGCTAAAAACTGGACAGTCGCGACCATCTCGTTGATTTTCTTTCTCTTATTAGGCGCCATTCTATACTTTACCGTGCGCCCATCCATCATCAGTGTGGAACCGCTTGGGATTGCCGAACAGGATATTCGGTCTCCGATCACGGTTGAGGACCGTGTTGCGACCGAACGATTGAAACAAGAAGTGACAAATGGTGTCGGCAGTCAATTCTCCTTGAGAAAAGAATTTGCAGACCAACAAATCGCTAAAGTCGAGCAGTTGTTCGCAGCATTCGACCAAACGGATGAGGAGACTGAACTGGCGGATATTAAAAACCGTCTAAATTCTACAGAGGCGAACGGTGTATTAGCTGATGAAGAGTTGAATTCGTTGCTTGAAGCGAGTGAAGATACCCGACAAACGGTAGAAGATGTCACAGTCACTGCGTTACAACAAGTGATGGACGACCGGATTGAAACGAGTAATGAAGCGGTCGCTGCGGCTCGAGACCGAGCAGCAGCGATTATCGATCAATCGCCGCTCTCATTTGAGTTCCGCGCCATTTCGAAAACGTTAAGCGATGAACTCATCGTACCGAACTATGTATTTGACTCTGAGGCGACCCGTCAAAAAGAACAAGAAGCCGTCGATGCTGTCGATCCTGTCATCATTCAAGAAGGACAGTTACTCGTCAGTCAAGGTGAGGTGGTGACTCGAGAGATATATCGGAAATTAGAGCTATCTGGAGCCATCGATCCGAATCGTTCCCTTGCACCATTATTCGGGTCATTCTTGCTCAGCGCATTGTTGACCGGTGGGTTTCTATTCATGCTCATCCGCTCGAAAATCAAAGACCTGTTACTGAGTCCGAAAATCTTAGTGACGGTCTATGGCTTGCTACTTTTACAACTCGGCATCTTTTTTGGTGTCGGATACATCGGTGTCGATTTTACGACATATGCCTATATTTTAGCGCCGACAGCGTTCGTCGTATTGCTTCTACGCATCTTGATCGATGAACGAGTTGCGCTCGCCTCGGCCTTCATTACGATGATTGCCGGGAGTGTCGTTGTCACATTCGGACAGAGCACGAATTTCATGACGCTCGTGTATGTGGCGACGGGTAGTTTTCTAGCTGTCTTTTTAGTTGAACCGAAAATTCAGCGGAAGCGACTATTCTTATCAGGGGTGTTGCTCGGTTTCGTCAACATCATCATGGTCATCGCGTTACTCTTACTTCGGAACGTGCAAGTTTCCTGGGAAATGGCGATGTATCTTTCTGGATTTGCCGTCATTAGCGCCTTGCTCTCCATTGTCTTGACGTTTGGCTTCCTGCCATTTTTGGAACCGTGGTTTGGCGTCTTGTCTTCTGGTCGACTTGTGGAATTGATGAGTCCGACGCATCCGCTGCTGCGGAAACTTTTAATGGAGGCACCTGGTACGTATCATCATAGTATGATGGTGGCGAACTTGGCAGAGTCCGCATGTGAGGCGATTGGCGCAGATGGTCTTCTCGCACGTGTCGCAAGCTATTATCACGATCTTGGGAAGACGGAGCGTCCCCTTCATTTCATTGAAAATCAACAAGGTGGCGGGAATCCTCATGATCGCTTGACGCCTGAAGAATCGGCAGACATTATTATGGCTCATCCTTATGACGGAGCGGATCTGTTGCGACGTTATAAGTTACCGAAAGAAATCATCGATATAGCAGAGCAGCATCACGGAACGTCTTTATTGAAATATTTCTACGTTAAAGCGAAGGAAGATCCTGATAAAGAGGTGTTAGAGTCTCGTTTCCGCTATCCAGGTCCAAAGCCACAATCGCGCGAGGCTGCCGTTGTCATGATCGTCGATTCAATCGAAGCGGCTGTCCGCTCGCAGAAACAACCGACGCCAGAAAAAATCCGAATGCTCGTTCGAACAATCATTCGCGACAAGTTGGCGGATGGGCAGTTCGAAGAATGTGAATTGACGACGAAAGAAATTTGGCGCGTCGGAGAGAGTGCGTGTGAGACGCTGACCGGCTTGTTCCACGAACGAATCGAATACCCAGAATTAAAGAAAGAGGGAGAATTACATGCAAATCATCTCGAACGATGAACATGAATTGTTAACTACATCTCAAATCGAGCTCGTCGAGTCGATTTTACAACATGCCGCCCAATTAGAAGAGGTGGAAGAGCCGAGCGAATTGTCGGTCACGTATTTAACAAATGCGGAAATCCATGAAGTGAACCGAGAATGGCGAGGCAAAGATGCCCCGACCGATGTCATCAGTTTCGCATTTGATGAGATGGGGGATGACGAGATGGATTTCATGCTCGATGAAGATGAGCCACATCTTCTCGGTGACCTCGTCATCTCGGTAGAACGATGCCGAGAACAGGCAGCTGACTATGGTCATTCGTTTGAGCGGGAGCTCGGCTTTTTAGCAATTCATGGATTCCTCCATCTACTTGGGTATGATCATATGACACCTGAGGAAGAAGCGGAGATGACGGCAAGGCAAGAAGAAGTGCTCACTCATTTTGAGTTGAAGCGAGGCAACGTGTGAGACCGTTCCGTGTGGCATGTGAGGGAATCCTCCATGCCGTTCGTTCGGAACGGAACATGCGACTCCATCTCCTGTCAGCTTTTCTCGTATTCGTCTTTTCCATCTGGTTACAGCCGACAAGACTCGAGATTGTCATCTTGTTCGGGTGGGTGATTGCCGTTATTAGCATGGAAATGATGAATACGGCAATCGAACGAACGGTTAATCTCGTGACAGAAGACGTCCATCCACTCGCAAAGCAAGCGAAAGATGTTGCCGCAGGAGCCGTTTTAGTCGCTTCACTTGGTGCTGCCGTAACGGCGCTCATAATATTCGGTCCACGGCTATGGAACATGCTATACTAATAGTTCTGAAATAGAGAAAGCAGGTGCATTATGTATCAAGAAGATTTTAAATCCGGATTCGTCTCGATTATCGGACGACCGAACGTCGGGAAATCGACATTCTTAAACCGTGTGATCGGACAAAAGATTGCCATCATGTCGGATAAACCACAAACGACACGAAATAAGGTGCAAGGTGTGTACACAACCGATGATTCCCAAATCATCTTCATCGATACACCAGGGATTCATAAACCGAAACACCGTCTTGGCGACTTCATGATGAAAGTGGCGACGAACGCATTACGCGAAGTTGATGCGATTCTCTTCATGGTGAACGTGACGGAACCGCGTGGAGCTGGCGACGACTTTATTATTGAGAAACTCAAAGGGCTCGACACACCGATTATTCTCGTCATGAACAAGATCGATTTAATCCATCCAGATGAACTTCCGAAAGTGATTGAACAATATACGAACGAATTGGATTTCGCGGCGTACGTCCCGATTTCGGCGCTACAAGGCAACAACGTCGAACCGCTCTTAGGTGAGATCAAGAAATTGTTGCCTGAAGGACCGATGTATTATCCGGCCGATCAAGTGACGGACCACCCGGAGCGTTTCATTATCTCAGAGATGATTCGTGAGAAAGTGTTGCATAAGACACGCGATGAAGTCCCTCATTCGATTGCTGTAGCCATCGAATCGATCAAGAAACGTGAGAACTCTGAGATGATTGATGTCGAAGCCGTGATCATGGTGGAGCGTGATTCGCAAAAAGGAATCATCATCGGAAAAAAAGGGGCTATGCTTCGTGAAATCGGAACAGACGCGCGCCATGATATCGAAGCGCTTCTCGGGACTAAAGTTTATTTGAACCTATGGGTAAAAGTGCAGAAAGACTGGCGTAACAAGATGGGTCAGCTTCGTGACCTCGGTTTCCGCGACGACGAGTATTGAGCCATGTTACAAAAAGTCACGGGAATCGTCGTTCGTACCGTTAATTATGGGGAATCGAATAAAGTCGTGACATTGTTTACAGAGGAACTTGGCAAAGTCGCGATCATGGCACGGGGCGCAAAGAAACCGGGTAGCCGGTTTCACGCCTCGAGTCAGCCGTTTGTGGAAGGTGTCTATATCTTTCCGTCTAGCCGAGGACTCGCTCAGTTAAAATCATCTGACGTCATGACGTCTTATCCTGAAATCCGAAAAGATGTCGAACGGATGGCATATGCGATGTATTGGTTAGAACTTGTTGATCGATCTGTCGAGGATCGTGTCCAAAATCGTCCATTGTTTCGAATATTACGGGATGCCTTGCAGGCACTGAATGCGGGCATGGACGCAGATGTCATCACGCACTATGTTGAATTACGTATTTTGCATCTATTAGGCGTCGCCCCAGTCTTGACGGGATGTGTGCGCTGTGGAGATGTGACGGATCCCATGTACTTCTCTGTCGCGTCCGGTGGCTTTTTATGTGCGCGACATCCAGAAGAAGGTGTGATCCGGCTGTCCGAAAGATTGGCGAAACTACTTTATTTGATGAGTAAGCACGAATTGTCAGAGTTTCGGAACGTTCCGCTATCGGATGAGTCCAGAGTCCTTTTGCGCCTGCTCTTTGATGCTTATATGGAATCGTATAGTGGACTACGATTAAAGACGAAACGGGTGCTCGATCAAATGATTCGACTTCATCTGAATGAGGATTGACTTTTTATAGTGAATTCGATACGATGATGTACGATTAGACAAATGAAATAGCGTGCGCGATGAAGGAAAAAAGTAACTCTTCCTGTCATGAATGAAGCGAGTCCGGGGCGGTGTGAGCCGGGTATCATGAGAAGAGCGAATGGCGATTCCAGAGCGCCCACATCTTTTAAGAGTGGTCCCATTATTGGGGCAAGTAGGGTGGAACCGCGGGAATCAATCCCGTCCCTATGTGCTAGGCACATAGGGGCGTTTTTTGTCGTTTCAATACTATTGGAGGTGTCATTAATGAAGCACATGACAGTGCAAGAAATCATTCTCACGCTACAAAACTTTTGGGCGTCAAAAGGTTGTTTGACGATGCAGGCGTACGATGTGGAAAAAGGGGCCGGGACGATGAACCCGATGACATTCCTCAGAAGCCTTGGGCCAGAACCGTGGAACGTCTGTTATACCGAACCGTCACGCCGTCCAGCTGACGGTCGTTACGGAGAAAACCCGAACCGTCTTTACCAGCACCATCAGTTTCAGGTGATCATGAAGCCGTCACCAAACAACATTCAAGAGTTGTACTTGGAGAGTCTTGAACTGATTGGCATCAATCCGCTTGAGCATGACATCCGTTTCGTCGAAGATAACTGGGAAAACCCGACGTTCGGAGCAGCAGGTCTCGGTTGGGAAGTTTGGTTGAACGGAATGGAAATCACGCAGTTCACATACTTCCAACAAGTCGGTGGAATCGAGTGTGACCCGATTGCCGTGGAAATCACATACGGACTTGAACGCCTCGCGTCATACATTCAAGAAGTAGAAAGTGTATTCGATCTTGTCTGGACAGACGGATTCAAATACGGTGACATTTTCTATCAACCAGAATTTGAACATTCGAAATATACGTTCGAATTGTCTGACGTCGACATGTTATTTACGTTATTTGATACGTATGAGAAAGAAGCGAAGCGTGCGCTTGAAGAAAACCTTGTCTTCCCTGCATACGATTACATTCTAAAATGTTCGCACACGTTCAACTTGTTGGACGCAAAAGGCGCCATTTCTGTGACGGAACGTACCGGCTTCATCCAGCGTGTCCGGAACATGTCACGTGCGTGTGCCGCTAAATTTATTGAAGAACGGGAACGCCTTGGATTCCCACTTTTGAAACAAGAGAAAGCAGGTGACTTGAATGCGTGACCTTCTGTTAGAGATTGGATTAGAGGAACTGCCGGCTCAATATGTCTTGCGTTCAGAGAAACAGTTGGCGGAACGTGTTGACGCGTTCTTAAAAGAGGCGCGTGTTGATTTTGGCTCAATCGAAGTGTACTCGACACCACGTCGTTTGGCTGTCATCGTTCGCGATGTGGCTGAAACGCAACAGGATTTGGCAGAAACTCTTCGTGGACCTGCCAAAAAGATTGCACAAGATGCGGAAGGTAACTGGTCGAAGGCGGCACAAGGTTTTGCACGTGGCCGCGGATTGACAGTAGAAGATCTCTATTTCGCAGAAGAAAAAGGAGTCGAGTATGTCTTCGCGGAACGCCATGAAAAAGGACAAGAGACGCTCTCGCTATTGAACGGTCTTGAAGATGTGGTCCGTAGCTTGACGTTCCCGAAAAACATGAAATGGGGAACGAGCAGCCTACGGTATATGCGTCCGATTCGTTGGTTGATCGCACTCTTTGGTCAAGACATCATCGACTTCACAATCGAAGGCGTGAAAACGAATAACGTGACGCGTGGGCATCGTTTCCTCAGTAAAGGGGACGTGGTCATCTCATCACCTACCGAATATGTCCAGACATTAGAGTCTGCTTTTGTCATGGCGAACTACGAGATGCGTAAAGCTGAAATCGAACGTCAAATTCAAGAGCTTGCAACGAAACAAGGATGGACGATTCCACTCGACGCCGACTTGCTTGAGGAAGTGACAAACTTAGTCGAATGGCCGACCGCTCTCTTCGGGGAATTTGATGAAGCGTACCTCGACTTGCCTGAGGAAGTATTGATCACAACGATGAAAGAGCATCAACGTTATTTCCCGGTCTATCTCGACGGAACATTGAAAAACTATTTTGTGACCGTACGAAACGGGAATGCCGAGCATCTTGAAAATGTGGCGCGCGGTAACGAGAAAGTCATCCGGGCCCGTCTTGCGGATGCCGTGTTCTTCTATGAGGAAGACAAAAAGACGAAAATCGATGATCAGCTCGGACGTCTCGATCGCATCGTCTTCCATGAAAAATTGGGAACGACTGGTGCGAAAGCGCGTCGTGTGACGAAAATCGCTCAGGAACTTGCACCGTTGTTCGAGGCAGACCTTGAAAAAGTAAGCCGTGCCGGTGCCATTCATAAATTTGATCTCGTGAGCCAGATGGTATACGAGTTCACAGAACTTCAAGGAATCATGGGTGAGAAATATGCACTCCAACAAGGTGAAGACAAGGAAGTGGCAGCGGCAATCCGTGAGCATTACATGCCACGCTTTGCTGGGGACGCTTCTCCAGAGACGGCAACGGGTGCCGTTCTTGCCCTTGCCGACAAATTAGACTCGATTGCAGCATTCTTTGGCATCGGGATGATTCCGAGCGGTTCACAAGACCCGTTCGCGCTTCGTCGCCAGGCCCAAGGTGTCGTTCAGATTCTTGGAGATTGGAAGATTGATCTCTCAATCGACACGTTGCTTTCAAAAGTTGTCGAATTACAACTGGAAGCAGGACTCTATGAAGCCGATAAAGAACAAGTTAAGGCACAACTAGATGAGTTCTTCAAATTGCGCTTGAAATATCGCCTGCAAGAACAGCAGGTTCGTTATGATGTGATTGACGCCGTATTGACGACCTCATTGACGGTTGTGCGACTCGATGCTCGCGCAGACGCGATTCAAGAATTTGTATCGACGGATGCGAAGGCGTTGATTGAGCAATTGTCGCGCGTCGTGAACATTTCGAAAAAAGGTGAAGCGGGAGATGTCGATCCTTCCTTGTTTGAGAACGATCATGAGATTGCATTGCATGATGCGATTGAACAGACCGCTCCTGCAACAGCCGAAGCTGTCGAGATGGGAGATTACAAGAAAGCGCTCGAACTTCTACAACAACTCGAATCACCGATTATGATGTACTTCGAACATACAATGGTTATGAGTGATGATGAGGCGGTCCGCCAAAACCGTCTCCATGAAATGAACCGACTTGCAACGACGATTAAGCGTGTCGCAGATTTCAACGCGCTCGTACTCTAAACAAACTAGAGGGGGTTGGCTATGCAACTGAATGAACGCCAACAAAAAATCGTCGAGATCGTGAAGGAGAACGGGCCGATCACAGGGGAACAAATCGCACAAGAGCTCTCATTGACACGTGCGACCCTGCGGCCTGACCTCGCTATTTTGACGATGACAGGCATACTTGAAGCTAGACCTCGTGTCGGCTACACGTTCGTTGGCAAACGGAATTCGTCGATGCTGCGAGAAAAGTTAGATTCGCTGACCGTAGGGGACTTCATGTCTTCTGCGAAAGTCGTACGGGATGAGATGACGGTATATGATGCGATTGTCACGTTGTTCTTAGAAGATGTCGGCTCATTGTTCGTTGTCGGACGTGACCGGGAGTTAGTCGGAGTTTTATCTCGTAAAGACCTCCTTCGTGCGGCCATCGGAAATCAAGACTTAGACCAGTTACCCGTCAACGTCATCATGACCCGCATGCCGAACATTACAGTATGTGAGAAAACAGAAACGTTGATTCGAGCTGGGATGAAATTGATTGAGAAACAAATCGATGCCATGCCCGTCGTAGAAGAAAAAGATGGGAAATTGATTGTACTCGGCCGTATGACGAAGACCAATATGACGAAGGTGCTCATTGCGTTAGCGAACGATGAGTCGATCTGAGGAGGAAATCGAATTGACTACGAAACAACTCGTGTTCGTTGTAAGTGACTCGGTCGGAGAGACGTGCGAACTCGTCGTCCGCGCAGCGAGTATCCAATTCCACGAGAATGCGATCGAAACTCTTCGCATCCCGTTCGTCGAAGATGAGCAGACGATTATCGATGTCGTCACGCAAGCAAAAGCACAACAGGCCATCATTGCGTTCACGCTCGTTAATGAGGAACATCGCGCCCTTCTCATGCGGCTTGGTGAAGCTCATCAAGTGAAAACGGTTGATTTGCTCGGAGATTTGCTCGATGTATTATCTAGCCAATTGAAAGAAGCGCCACGTGAAAAGCCGGGACTCATCTATCGATTGGATGATGATTACTTCCGAAAAATCGAGGCGATGGAGTTTGCCGTCAAGTATGACGATGGTCGGGACCCACGTGGCCTGAAAAAAGCTGATATCGTGTTGGTCGGTGTTTCTCGAACGTCAAAGACGCCGCTATCTCAATATTTGGCACTGAAACGATACAAAGTCGCGAACGTGCCACTCGTTCCAGAATCGAGACCGCCTGAGGAATTGTTTGATTTGCCTGCTGAACGATGTGTCGGGTTGATCATCTCCCCGGAAAAGCTGATTTCAATCCGGATGGAACGTCTCAAATCGCTAGGTTTGAAGCCGGAAGCAGATTATGCGCAGCTAGAGCGAATCAATCGTGAACTCGAGTATGCGCGTGGTATTTATGAACGAATCGGTTGCGATGTCATCGATGTGACGAACAAAGCAGTTGAAGAAACGGCAGGGATCATCTTGCGTCATCTTGAACAGTCTAAAGATGATTGAATGAGTAAGTGTTTCAATTAGTAATCATTGCTTCAAGAGGGTATAATAGAGTATTGACAGTACAGTGAAACGGAACGTGATGAGCGTTCCGTTTCGTTGCGAGATTGGAAACAGGGAGTGGTCAACATGCCACGAATACCAGATGAAGTCATCGCAGAAGTGAAACAAGCGACCGATATCGTAGAATTGATTGGCGAACGTGTCGAATTAAAGAAACAAGGACACCGCCTTGTCGGATTATGTCCGTTTCATTCCGAAAACTCACCTTCTTTCTCCGTTTCACCTGAAAAAGGGATGTATCACTGTTTCGGTTGTGGTGCCGGCGGAAATGTATTTACGTTCGTGATGGAAACCGAGGGATTGTCGTTTCCTGAGACGGTCGAACGCTTGGCAACACGGGCGAATATTTCGGTAGACGGGATCCAAGGGGACGAGGAACTGACGCGAGAACAGGTATGGCGCAAACAGATGCGTGATGCGCATCGCCTTGTCGCTGACTTGTATCATGAAGTGTTGATGAAAACAGAAGCTGGAGAAGTGGGCTTAACGTATTTACGGGATCGTGATCTGGCTGAAGAGACGATTGCGCAATACAAGATCGGTTTTGCCCCAGACCAACGACGCTTTACTGTCGAGCTGTTGGAGCGGCGCGGGTTTGATTTAGAAGTAATGGTTGAGGCAGGTTTGATTTCAAAGTCGAAGTCCGGTGAATATTTTGACCGATTTGAAGGACGGGTCGTCTTTCCGATTGCGGATCGAGACGGCACCATCGTTGGCTTCAGTGGACGAGCGATTGATGACCGACAACCAAAATATGTGAATACGGCTGAGACGCCACTCTTCAATAAGAGCGAGTTATTGTTCGGCTTCTCTCAAGCCCGGGCGACGATGCGTAAGAAAAAGCGTGTCTTCCTCGTTGAAGGGAACGTTGACGTTTTACAAGTCGCGCAAGCGGGCACACAAGAAGTTGTGGCATCGCTCGGAACCGCGTTCTCTCCTCAACATGCGAGGGCGCTATCTCGAATCGTGGATGAAGTCATTATCTGTTATGACGGAGACCACGCGGGACAAGAAGCGACACAAAAAGTCATTCGCCTCTTAGAAGCGTCTCCACTCGATGTACAAGTTTTGCCACTACCGGAAAAGACGGACCCAGATGATTATATCCGTCAGCATGGGGCAACTCACTGGCAGCAGTTTATTGAAACTGAGCAGTTGAGTGTTCTCGATTTTATGAATCGCATGTACCGGCGAGGAAAAAACTTGAACCGAGAAGGAGAACGGATTCGCTTTATTGAATCTATGCTTGAAGAGATCGGGAAGACAAATGATTCGATTCGAAGAGATTTATATGTGAAGAAACTGTCGGATGAGTTTGAGATTCCGCTAGAGACGCTCCGTTCGAGAATTCCTCGTCCGACGTCAAGTGAATCAACTCCCACCCGTGCGATGGAACCTGTAGAGCCGGTACGGAAGCGTTCGAGTAAAACAGGTGAGCCTCGTTGGATGAAAGCCGAGAAGTACTTGTTGCGTGCGATGTTGACGGGACCGGAGCAGGTCCGTTTCGTACGCGACCGTTTAGGGCTTCGTTATCAAGATGAAACCCATCGTATGTTAGGGTCAGCATTGTATGAAATCGTATCCGATACGATGACACAGGATGAGTTTGATCAAATCACGCTTTCGTTCATGGAGCGTTATTGCGATCAACGCCCTGATTATGCGATGCGTTTTGCAGAGATCCGTCTGATGGCTGGACCGGATGAACTGTCTGAAGAGGTTTTAGACGAATACATTCGGGTGATAAACAGTTATGAGGAGCAACGTCAAATCGAGCGTGCAAAAAGGGAAATCGCTCAAGACGCCGAAAGTATTGTAGACCAGGCGTCCAAGCTACAAGAATTGATTGCCCGTAGTCGTCGTCTTCGAGAACGATGATCGTGGATGAAGTTTGGAAGGAGTTGAACTGCTAGATGGCAGAGAAGAAGAAAGAGGATTTATTTAACGCCATAGAGGAACTTGAAAAGTTAGGTAAGAAAAAAGGCGTCGTCTCAATGCAAGCAATCCAAGATCGCCTTAGTCACTTCGAGGTGGATTCGGATTTCATCGATAACTTCATCGAAGATTTAGAGGCTAAAGACATCCGTGTCACAGAAGATGCTGCGGACGCAGAAGAAACACCTGCGAAAAAAGAGGATGAAGAAGTCGATTTGAACGACTTATCAGTACCTCCAGGAATCAAAATCAACGACCCGGTTCGGATGTATTTAAAAGAAATCGGACGTGTCGACCTTCTCAGTGCGAAAGATGAGACGGAGCTCGCTAAACGAATCGAGCAAGGGGACGAAGAAGCGAAAAAACGTCTCGCAGAAGCGAACCTACGTCTCGTCGTGTCGATTGCGAAGCGTTATGTCGGTCGTGGGATGCTCTTCCTTGATTTGATTCAAGAAGGGAACATGGGACTCATTAAAGCGGTCGAAAAATTCGACTACATGAAAGGGTTCAAATTCTCGACGTATGCGACGTGGTGGATTCGCCAAGCCATCACACGTGCGATTGCTGACCAAGCCCGTACGATTCGTATTCCTGTACACATGGTGGAAACAATCAACAAATTGATTCGTGTCCAACGTCAATTGCTTCAAGACCTCGGTCGCGAACCTTCTCCGGAAGAGATTGCCAAAGAGATGGAACTCACACCTGAGAAAGTCCGTGAAATTCTAAAGATTGCCCAAGAACCTGTTTCTTTAGAGACACCGATTGGGGAAGAAGACGATTCACATCTCGGTGACTTCATCGAAGACCAAGATGCGATGGCTCCTCAAGATGCGGCAGCCTATGAATTGTTGAAAGAGCAATTAGAAGACGTGTTGGATACGTTGACAGACCGTGAAGAGAACGTCCTTCGCCTGCGTTTCGGACTAGACGATGGCCGCACACGCACACTCGAAGAAGTTGGTAAAGTATTCGGTGTCACACGTGAGCGGATTCGTCAAATCGAGGCGAAAGCACTTCGTAAATTGCGTCACCCGAGCCGTTCCAAACGCTTGAAAGACTTCCTCGATTAATTTCATATTTGAATAAAGTGTGAAGTTTTAGAAGAAAGGAAGGAAAATGAGTGATTTTCCTTCCTTCTTTATTATTTTTTGAGTAAAATAGTGTTGGATAGAAATTTGGAATGAACATGAGGGGGAACTACAATGCGTAATCCATTGTTACCGTTTGCGGCAATCGCAATCGTCGCAATTATTGCCATGGTATCATTATCGTATTTTGGGGTGAATCAGGCGCAACAAGCGGCTGAAGGTCCAGCAGTCACTGAAATGAACCCAGAAGAGTTGTATGCTGCGAAGGGTTGCACAGGTTGCCACGGCGGAAACCTTGAAGGTGGCGTCGGTCCAGCACTTACAGGTGTCGGCGATCGTCTCTCACCAGAAGAAATCGCAAACATCATCGTCAACGGTCAAGGTGCGATGCCAGCAGGTCTTGCATCAGCTGAAGAAGCAGAAGTGCTTGCGAACTGGTTGATTGAACAATAAGAGGTGACGCACTCCGTGATGGGGTGCGTTTTTTGTTGTCGAACTGTAGAGAATTCGATACGCTAGGGAAGAAGTAGAACAAAGGAGTTGTCTGTATGCAAGAACGTGTCATGTTAGACCGACGATTGAAGCAGGTTGTCGATTATATCCCAAAAGGAAGTGTGCTCGCCGATATCGGTTCGGATCATGCGTATGTCCCATGCTATGCCTTTCAGCAAGGAATCATTTCAAAAGGAATCGCGGGTGAAGTGAACGTTGGACCGATGGAAGCTGCGAGAGCACAAGTCGATTTGATTGGGGCCAGTGATGCCATTGGTGTACGCCTCGGCGATGGTCTTGCTGTCTTACAGCCCAATGAAGCGACGTGTATCTCGATCTGCGGGATGGGCGGCAGTTTGATTCGCTCGATTCTCGAAGCGGGTCAAGATAAGCTCGGTGCGGTCGAACGACTCGTCCTTCAACCGAACGTTGATGGGCAACACGTACGAAGCTGGCTGCTTGAACATGGATATGTCCTTGTCGAAGAGGCAATTGTAGAAGAAAATGATAAAGTCTACGAAATCCTAGTCGGAGAAAAAGGTAGTGAGACCATCTATAGCGACGCGTCGGACGAGCGGATGTGGCAGTTGTTATTCGGCCCATATCTTATTCAAGAGCGACCGGTACCATTTAAACTCAAATGGAGTCGTGAAGCCGATAAGCTCGATTATGTGCTTGGACAGATGGCAGCTGGCATTCAATCGGATGCCTTGATTCAAAAACAAATGGAATTCAAACGGATGCGTGACAAAATGAGAGAGGTGAGTCAGTAATGGCGAACGGCAATCAAGTGATTCAATTGTTTGAAGAATTTGCTCCGAAACATTTGGCGGTTGAAGGGGATAAAATCGGCTTACAGATTGGATCGCTCAACAAAGAAGTCAAACGGGTCATGGTCACGCTTGATGTGCTCGAATCGGTTGTGGATGAAGCGATTGAGAAACAGATTGATTTGATCATCGCGCATCATCCACCCATCTTTAGTCCGTTAGCTCAAGTCAATGACCGCTCCACGGCTGGGAAGATTACGATGAAATGTATTCAGCACGATATCGCGGTCTATGTCGCCCATACGAATTTAGACGTATGCAGCGGTGGTGTGAACGATTGGATGAGTGAGGCGATCGGTCTTCACGATACGAAAGTACTCGTCCCGACCTATGAAGAGCCGGTCTATAAACTATCTGTATTCGTTCCATCCACGCATGCGCAAGACGTATCCCGTGCTCTAGGAAAAGCGGGTGCGGGACATATCGGTGACTATGCGGACTGTCAGTTCCGTGTTTCCGGAACGGGACAATTCACTCCGCTCGAAGGGACAGACCCTTTCATCGGTCGCCCACATGAAACGGAACAAGTGGACGAAGTAAAAATCGAAACGGTCGTTCGGGAGAGTCAGAAAAAGCGTGTACTAAAAGCAATGAAAGACGCCCATCCTTATGAGGAAGTGGCGTATGACCTCATGCGCGATGAAATCGAGGGTCATGTATTTGGGCTAGGGCGAATCGGTCGACTTGAACAGGCCATGACACTTGAACAGTTTGCCGAACACGTGAAAACAAGCTTTGGGGTTGAGGGCGTGCGAGTCGTCGGAGACCCGAGGCGTTCGATTGAAAAAGTTGCCGTATTAGGTGGAGACGGGAATAAATATGTGTCTACTGCGCATTTCAAAGGTGCAGATGCATATGTGACGGGTGATTTATATTTCCACGTGGCTCATGATGCGATGGCCCTTGGGCTTGCAGTCATAGACCCAGGGCATCATGTCGAGAGTATCATGAAACAAGGTGTAATCGATGTGCTCAGCAAAAAGTTTGAAAAAGCGAAAATTAATGTCGACTTGATTCAATCTGTTGCCAACACGAACCCGTTTCAATTCAAGTAAATCCTAAAAATCCCCCATCCTCTGAGAGAATGGGGGATTCCTTCACTTACGCAAAGCTTTCACTTTCGGTAAGATGCTCCGAAGTTCAAGAAATGGCGTTTTATCGTGCGTGCTTAAATCGTCTGGGTCATACTGCGACAAAAAGTCGATGACTTTTTTTGTGATCGGTGTAGGAGTAGAGGCGCCCGACGTCACAGCGACGGTCTCGACTCCCTCGAGCCAATTCAAGTCAAGTTCACTCAAGTCACCGATTCGATATGCATTCGTTCCGGCAATCTCTTTTGAAACTTGTGCTAAACGATTGGAGTTGTTAGATTTAGGATCTCCGACGACAATCAACAATTCGCAGTCTCCCGCTTGTTCAGCGACGGCTTCTTGACGAACTTGCGTCGCGTTACAGATTTCATTATGCACTTCCACGTGAGGATAACGGGCTTGAATCGTTTCAATTAATGCGGAAACGTCCCATTGACTCATCGTCGTCTGGTTCGTCACCAAAATTTTTCGTTCGAACAAGCGACTCGGCAACTGATCGATTTCATGTTCATATTGAATCAAATGAACATGGTCTGGTGCAACACCAATTGCACCCTCCGGTTCCGGATGCCCGTGTTTTCCGATATAGATGACATCATATCCTTCTGCCGTTTTCTCACGAATCAAATCGTGTGTGACCAAGACGTCAGGACAAGAGGCATCTACAATCGTCAATCCTTTCTCGATGGCACGTTTCCGGACGAGTGGTGAAATGCCGTGCGCCGTGAAGACGACCGTTCCTCGATCGATGGTTTCGAGCGCTTGCATGCGGTCTTCTCCATCAACGGTTTTGACACCGAGATCCTCAAACGCCTGCGTGACGTGACGGTTATGGACAATCATTCCAAGTATATGAATCGGGCGTGGCAAATCTGGATTTGCGACGGCCTCATTTGCGAGCTTCATGGCATCGACGACACCATAACAATATCCGCGTGGGCTAATTTTTTTAACTTTCATATGAAGACGAAGGCTCCTTTCGAAGTGCTTTCATACGTATTAGTCTAACATTGTTTCGAAAATACGAAAAGATTTGCGTGTATTCATGCTATAATTTTTAGGTTAGAGAGGAGGGACGCCGTGAATCGCATGAAACCATTGCGTGAACTAAGAAAATCGTACTTTTTCCAAATTACGTTCATCATCATCATTATTTTAGCACTTGTCATTTCATCACTTGCCTTCTCTGCTGACCGCGTCACGGTGTCTCGAGCAGAAGAATTGGCGAAAGAGCAATTTGATTACGCCATCGATGACAGTATTGAGAATGTGGAGTCCCGACTTGGGAAATTGTATGAGGATTTAGTTTACTTAGGCGCTTACGTTGGAAATGAGCCATGGATTGAAGAACGGATCCGAACAGGATATTTGAATCAACGCACGAGTTTTACGTCCATCTTTTATTATGATGTCAATCAAGACTCATTTAAATGGTACTCGGAGCGACAAGTCGCCTCTTCTGTCTTGAAACGCGATCCGAAGTTTACGGAAGTATTGACTGCAAGTGGAAAAGAACTATATATGAGTGACCCTGTGATGATCAGTGGGGATATGGGAACTTTCCTATACGTTCCGGTCATCGAAGAGAACCGACCAATCGGTATTTTTGGGGGAAGCATTAGTGTCTTGAACTCTGACTTGTATCGTCGTTCGTTGGAATCTGCGAATGATGACATGATTCTATACTTGTTAGATGAGCAAGGCGAAGTGTTGACGACTTCGTTCAACTTGGTCACAGATGCAGAGCGTCGGATATCGCGTGAAGTCATCGACGAAGCATTAGATCGAAGCGAACGGACAATTTTGAGTACGGATGAAGATACGGTGATGTTTGAACCGGATGCACGAGTCAGTGGATGGAGTATGCTCGCAAAACATCAAAATGACTCCGTCTATGAAACGGTCTACGACACGCGTTGGCAGTATTTGATGATTGCGCTCGTCACGTTCTTCCTGAGCATTCTCGTTGGATTGTTGCTTTCACGGACGTTGACGAATCCGCTTGTCGAGCTGGTCAACCAGATTAAACAACAACAATCGCTCGGAACGATTTCATTGGAACGAACGGGTTCGAAAGAAGTGGAGACGCTACTCGATACGTATAACGATTATGCACAACGGATGGAAACGTCACGACGTGAACAGTTGAGTCAGCAACAGTTGATTTTGCATCAAGAAAAATTAGCCTCGCTCGGTCAATTGGCCGCCGGGATTGCCCATGAAATTCGAAATCCTCTGACTCCCGTCCATATCACGTTGCAGATGGTGCGCGAGGGTCAAGGTAGTTCAGATATGGTGGATGTCGCCATCAAAGAACTGGAGCGGGCGAATGATTTGATTTCAACGATGCTGACGCTCGCCAAACCCGATCAGGCTGGTAAAAACGAAGATTGGATCAACATGTTAGACTTTGCGAAACGACTTGAATTTTTAATGGATGCCGAATGTTACAAACGACCGACAAAATGGGAATTACTTGTACCGAACGACATGCCGCCATTTTATGCATCCTTTGATATGCTCGTTCAAATTATCTACAACCTCTTCAAAAATGCGGTCGATGCCGTCGAATCAAAAGGCGCTGACGGGAGTGTCGTCGTGACGGTACTCTTTACGGAGCAGGAATATCGCTTTTTAATTGAAGATAACGGAATTGGCATGAGTGAGGAACAACTCAAGACAGTCGGTTCCGCCTTCAATACGACGAAGGAAAGTGGAAACGGTCTAGGAATCTATATGATTCAAGAGTACTTGAAGAGCGTTAACGGTGCGATGGAGATCGATAGTGTGATGAACAAAGGGACCGCGATTTTAATCAAAATCCCAAGGAGACAACCGTCATGAAAGGACTAAAACATTATTGGCTTTGGTTACCGGTCGTGTGGGCCATGACGATTCTCCTTATCACCTCGATTCAACTCCCAGAGCAAAAGACGAATGAAAAAGAAGTCGGATTCGTATTTGTCAGTGATAAACACGAGCATGCGAATAAGCTATTGGACTCGTTCGTGCATACAGCAAACCAAAAAGGGTTCATCCCGATTCCGACCACGAGTGAAGATTCGCGTGTCCTTGAAAAAGAAAAATTAGATTCGTTGATTGACCGGGGTGTCGAGGCTATCTTTTTGACGACTCTCGATGACACGTTCATTCAACCTTCATTAGAACGCGCAAAACGCAAAAACATCCCGATTATTGCGATTGACCGCATGATTGATCATCCGAGTGTACTCACATCCGTCGTTTCCGACAATGTCGATATCGGTCGGATGGCGGCCGAACAAATTGCTGCCAAGTATAGTGAGCTCGAACGTCCGATTCGCGTGGTCGAAGTGAGGGGGACGCCGAAAGTTCGCTCCACGATGGACCGAAGTCTTGGTATCCGAGAGTACGAAAAGCAACATGGCGACGATTTTCAAATCATTGCATCCATCACCGGGAACTATGACACATTCCAAGCTGAAATCGAGATGTCACGTTGGTTAGAAGAAGAGATTCCGTTTGATGCAATCTTTTCACATAATGATGATAATACGTTTGGTGTCGTCCGGGCTTTAGAAAGTCATGGTTTGACGGACAAGACGATCGTGTCGGTCGACGGGATTTCAGATATCTATCCGCTCATTCAAAATGGGAAGGTCAATGCCACTGTCGTGCAGTCACCGAACGAGATGATGGAAGTCGGCTTCAAAGCACTCGAACAACATTTAAATGGAAAGAAAATTGCCAAACACTATTATTCATCGAGTTATTTATATGAAGGTGTGGCAAAAGATTGATTGACAAATCATTTGATTCCGCTATGCTAGGAAAAGTGGAAAGAAACAGGAGGTGTATCGATTGAACAGCTTCCAACAGTTCAAATTGCTACCGTTTATGGTTGATGCGTTAACAGAAAAGCGCATTACGAAACCGACCGATATACAAGCCCGGATTATTCCGGCTGCCTTGAATGGTCGAGATATTATTGGAAAATCACAGACAGGAACGGGTAAAACACTTGCGTTCTTGTTACCGATCGTTGAAGCGATCAATCCAGAAGATGCTTCAGTTCAAGCAATCGTCGTCGCACCGACACGCGAACTCGCTTGGCAGATTCATGAAGAATTGAAATCGATTCTTATTAAAAACCCAGATTACATCAAATCGAGTTTGATTGTCGGAGGGACAGACCGCGAACGTCAAATCGATAAGATGAAAAATCCGCCACAGTTAATCATCGGGACACCGGGACGAATCCTTGATCTCATGAAAGCACAGGCGTTATTCCCGCACAAAGTGACACACTTTGTCGTCGATGAAGCCGATCAAATGCTCGATATGGGATTCTTGCCCGAGGTCGACCGCATCGCACAGGCGCTTCCTGAAAAACTGCAAACGATGGTCTTCTCAGCGACGATTCCTGAGAACCTTGAACCGTTCTTGAAGAAGTACCTTCATGACCCACGCTTTGCAGAGGCGAGTCCAGAACATCGCGTCGCACCAAAAATCAAGCACCACGTGATTCCAGTACGTCACCGTGACCGTAAAGAATTGACTGTCGAAATTGCGAAAGCAATCAATCCATTCGTTTGTCTCGTGTTCACCAATACGAAACAAGAGGCAGATGAGTTGGAGACGTCGTTCCGCGAAGCAGGTCTAAACGTCGGTACGTTGCATGGTGACATGCAGGCACGTCGCCGCAAACAAGCTATCAAGGACATCAATGATGCGAAATATCAGTATGTGATTGCTACGGATTTAGCGGCTCGCGGTATCGATATTTCAGGAGTCTCTCACGTCATCAACCATGGGATTCCGAAAGATCTTGATTTCTATACACACCGTGTCGGTCGTACGGGACGTGCGGGCGCGTCAGGTGAGGCGTACACACTATATGAGGACCATGAGAATGGACCGATCAACAGACTTGAAGAACGTGGGTTCGAATTCACTCATGTGGACTTGCGCAACGGTTCGATTCAACCGATCAAGACACGTCGTCGTCGCCAAACAGACCGTAAGATGAAGGTCTCACACACGGCTCATAGTCGGATGGCCGGTGAAATCAAGAAGGCGAAGAAGAAAGTCAAGCCTGGCTATAAGAAGAAATTCAAGTATAAGTTGAAAGAGACGGCATCACGTGAGCATATGCAACAGCAACGCTCGGATCGCCGTGCAGCACGTAAGAAAAATAAACGATAATGTTTGGGAGAATCGACTTCTTGGAGTCGGTTCTTCTTTTTGTGTACACTAGAGATAGAAGATGATGAAGGGAAGATGAGGATGTTAAAAATAGGTTCACACGTTTCGGTATCAGGTAAAAAGATGTTGTTAGCAGGGAGTGAAGAGGCTGTCTCTTACGGGGCGAATACGATGATGGTGTATACAGGTGCGCCCCAAAACACACGCCGTAAACCCATTGAAGATTTAAATATTGAGGCAGCACTCAAACATATGGCCGCACATGACATCGAAGAGATTGTTGTTCACGCTCCATATATCATCAATCTCGGGAATACGACGAAACCTGAGACGTTTGAATTGGCCGTCTCTTTCTTAACTCAGGAATTAAAGCGGGCAGAAGCACTCCAAGTGGCTCGCCACGTCGTTCTTCACCCGGGCGCTCATGTCGGAGCGGGAGAAGAAATCGGTCTCGCTCGAATCATCGAAGGATTGAATGAAGTGTTGACGGGTGATGAAAAAGTGAAGATTGCATTGGAGACGATGGCAGGGAAAGGAAGCGAACTTGGTAAGACGTTTGAAGAGCTTGCGACGATCATTGATGGCGTGACGCACAATGATCGACTCTCAGTTTGCTTTGATACGTGTCACGTCCACGATGCCGGATATGACTTAGTTGGTGATTTAGACGGCGTCATCGAACAATTCGATCGAATCGTCGGACTCGACCGTCTCGGAGTCATTCATGTAAATGATTCGAAGAACGTGCGCGGTGCGAAAAAAGACCGTCATGAAAACATCGGCTACGGAGAGATCGGGTTTGATACATTGAATCGTGTCATTCATCACGAGGCATTTGCGCATCTACCGAAAATCCTAGAGACGCCATATATCCCGATTAGCGAAAAAACGAAAGTCGCTCCATATAAACAAGAGATTGAAATGTTCCGTGCCAATCAATTTGATGCCGAATGGCGTGAACGATTCACGCTCGCTCATCAATAAACGATGAACGTCCTACAAGTCGATCCAAAGCGATATGATGTCTGGAACGCATTCCCGACTTATTTTCTTGAACAAAGTCCGGTTTATGTAAACGGGTCCGTGACGACACCGACAGCATTTATCGAAGTGATGGGGCATGGCATCGTGGCGGAAGCAGAGGTTTTACTTGAAGAGATGATTGGGCGACCAGACGATCCTTATTGGCTAGGAGAGAAACAGGAAGGGGTACAACTGTATTCCTTAGTCGATCTGTTGCAACTACATTTTCATCATCCGTTATTGCAAGTGGGGATGTATGAGGTAGATGAACCGTACGAATCGATTCGAAAAAAATGGAATGACGGCTATTATGTACCATCGTCTAAATGGACGAAAGAGTCATATGAGGCTCACTTGTTTCGAGAAAAACTCTTAGCACCAAAGTCTCATGTGACGACTTGTGCGAGCTGTCATGTAGACCTAGCTGAACGATTTGGGAAAGAGGCGTATCACTTGATTGAGTATCACTTGACAGAGGAACGTGGCATCTGGGTTTGTCCGACCTGTCATAAAGCCATTCATACACTAGACTAAATAATAAAAGATGCCCTTTTTTCGAGGGCATCTTTTATTAGAATGGCCAGTTCGCTACAGCAAATTGATAAACCTTCATTCCGAGGAACACCCCGAAAATCCCAACAACTCCTGGTAATACCGGTGGGGCAGGGAGTGGCAGTTTGAGTGCAGTGAAGATGGCACCACAAATCAAGCCGGCGAGTAATGATAGTAAAATCTCCTGCATAAATAATTCCTCCATCTCTAAATGAAAGCGCTTCATAATAACTGAATCGAATTTATTATACAACGAGTTTCTCTATTTGAGAAGTCTAACATCAGTCATCTGTCATTTTCTCATTCTCTGCCCGAAGGCGGAGAACTTCACGTTCCGCCCAATTTGACGGTTCTCGTTCGAATACGCTAGGTATATTGTTCCAGCGACCACCTGTGTACTGATGGATGATAATTTGGGATTGAATCTCTTCCTGGTTGCTCTCACGTTTCACATACACATAGCGGCCGTCAGAACGTTGTCTTCTTGCTTTCACATTATCGACGAGTTGAAGGGCCATCATATCTTTGATGTATGTTTTATGTGATGCGTTCAAGATAGGGAAGAGTATCTCAATCCGTTTTTTCATATTTCGTGTCATCCAGTCCGCAGAGGAACAGTACAAGTCTTCTTTTCCATTTTGGTAAAAATAAAAGATTCGGGAATGTTCGAGATATCGGTCGATGATCGAGATGACCTTGATGTTTTCAGAGACCCCTTTAATTCCCGGTCGTAAGCAACAAATGCCTCGGACAATCAAATCGATTTTCACTCCCGCGGACGAAGCATCATACAATTTTGTGATGATGGCCCGGTCCGTGATCGAGTTCATCTTAGCGACGATGCGACCGTTGCCGTACTTTTCATGCAGTTTGATCTCATCATCGATTTTATTCAAGAAGAAGTCTTTCATGTCGTCAGGCGACGTCTCGAACTGATGCCAAGATGGTCGTTCCCCATAACCGGATAACCAGTTGAAAAAGTTCGTTGCATCTTCAGCGAGTTCTTCATTTGTCGTGAGGAGCCCAATGTCTGTGTATAGCTTGGCGGTCGAATCGTTATAGTTACCGGTACCAAGATGAATGAACCGTTGCAACACACCACCTTCTAGAATGCGAACGACGAGGGTGATTTTTGAGTGTGTCTTCAGTTCTTTATAGCCGTAGATGACGTGAGCTCCGGCTTTCTCAAGTTGCTTCGCCCATTGAATGTTTTTTTCTTCATCAAAACGTGCTTTTAGTTCGACGAGGACAGTGACTTGTTTTCCGCTCTCGGCTGCATCAGTCAAGGCTTTGATGATGGGAGAGTCCCCGGAGACGCGATAGAGTGTCTGCTTGATTGCCAAGACGTTCGGGTCTTTGGCGGCTTGAACGATAAAACGGACGATTGGATCGAATGAATGATACGGGTGATGGAGCAGATAATCCTGTTTAGCGATACTTTGGAATAAATCTTTGCCCGATTCAAGACCTTCTGGGATAAATGGGATCAACGTTTCATTGATCATGTCATCATATTCCATCCCGATCTGATTGTAGATCCCAAACAGGAAGGTCAAGTCGATCGGACCGTCGACAATAAAGATATCCCGGTCATGTAAGTCAAGGACGTCTTGTAGCATGAACAACAGTTCTTTTCGTAACGATCGTTGCTGTACCTCGAGTCGGATGGCAACCCCATATCTTCTCTTCTTCAATTCTTTTTCGATTTGTTTCAAGACGTCACGACTGCCCTCTTCGTGAAACGGCATGTCCGCGTTCCGCGTAATTCGGAATGGCATCGTGGACTCGACGACAAATCCTTTGAAGAGTGAGTCGATGAATTGAATGATCAAATCCTCAAGTAAAATCAAATCGGTATGTTCTTCATCATCAGTAGGTAGTTCCAGATACCGCGGAAGAACGGATGGCACTTGAACGAGGGCGAGTCGTTTTTTTCCTTCGCCATTCGAGGCAATCTCGACAGCAATGTTCAGTGACTTGGATAAGAGCATTGGGAACGGACGATAGGCATCGACTGCAATCGGTGTCAGGACGGGGAATACGTGCGTTCGAAAGTACTCTTTCACGAAGTCTTGTTGGGTCTTGTTCAAATGTTTCGTCCGTAAGAAGCGAACGTGCTGATTCGATAGCTGTTTCGTGATTTTTTTATATGTCGCATATTGTGTCTCGACGAGTTCTTGCGCTCGCATCGAAATGGACTTGATCTGCTGTTTTGGAGTGAGGCCCGTCTTGTCTTCCGGACGATTGAACCCGGCGAGGACCTCATCTTTCAATCCACCGACTCGTACCATATAAAATTCATCAAGGTTAGAACTGAAAATCGCCAAAAATTTCAATCGTTCCATCAATGGATTTCGTTCATCCATCGCCTCCTCGAGGACACGCTCGTTAAAGTCGAGCCAGCTGAGTTCACGGTTGTTAAAATGTTCATTCGTATATTCGGACATGGTTACTCCTCCTCGCTCAAGACAATCTCAATCGATTGATCAATTGCGCGTTCTAAATGCTTTTTATGGCGAGTGCTTCGCTGCAACTCAAAACGTGCAGAACCATTCGTATCTAGCGTAAGTGTGAGACCGTCCTTTGTACTAGCAACATGGATGTCCGTCACGATCTGACGCTCCGTCAAGTCGAGGGCATCGACGAGTTTCACAATCGACCCGAGCAACTCCAAACTCTTCAATAACTTTTGATCAAACCATTTCGGGAAAGCCTCGATATGTTGTTCCAATACTCGTTTTGATTTGAAGGATGTGACGAGGGCAAGAGCGAGTCGATCCTCGTTGTTTAGTCCTTTGAAATCGTTTGTGGTAATCAGATGGAACGTGTGGTCACTTTTATTGTTGTGATCGATATATTCACCGACATAGGCAAGGCGGCAGGCACCTTCAAGAAGACCAGGCTCAAATGGTTTCGGTTTAATCGCCTTCACTTCAATTAATCCGGTATACAACTGTCTAGCCAATCGGATGAGATGTTGATGACGAGTCGGGTTCACGTCGTATTGTTTTTCAAAATGACGAAAACTTTCTTCTTTCACATCGGCAAAACGAACTTTATCATGCTCATGTAAATAGTTTTCATAGAAGAGACCTTCACGGAGTCCATTGTTACTCATCGTGAACTCAGGTACTTTCAAATATTTAGCGAGTTCGCCGATTGCTGTCACGGCAGGCGCGATGATGTCGACCCGGTCTTTTGACAGCCCATCCAAACGTCCGAGTTGTTTGCTCGACATTCCGACGAGTTCATCTATGACGCCCTCTAACTGTTCAGCAGAAATCGTATACTGATGGATTCCTTCAAGCGGGAAGTTCGATATGGTCTGTTCGACCCGGACTAAGTTACGAGCCGTCCCACCGACACCGACAAGTGGGACACCATGAGGTTCGAGCCATTCAATTTCTTTGAATGCCTTCTTTAAGTATGCGGTCAACGCTTTCCGCTCGTCTTTCGTCATCGTCTCATCTTTCATAAATTCTTTCGTTAACGTCACGGCACCGAACGGAAAACTGTGATAAAAGACGAGCTCTCGGTTCTGAAAGTATGTGACTTCCATTGATCCCCCACCAATATCGACGGAATATCCATCTTCCACATAGGTGGAGTTGACGATGGCCGAATATCCGTAAAAGGCTTCTTCGTAATCGCTCAACAGGCGGATGGTCATCCCTGTAGATTGTTTGACATTCTGCAAAATCTCATCTGAGTTATTTGCGTTTCGAATGGCTGCCGTCGCCACTGGGAGCACATCGGTAACGTGATGATGGTCGTTCAACTCTTTAAAGTGACGCAACGTATCGATGAGCGAAGCGATCCCTTCTTCAGTCATCTCATTCGCATCACTAATATGGCTGGACAATCGCGCGACTTCTTTCACATTTAACCGTTCAAAGTATTGTCCTTCCTCGTTCACTTCGAAGATGACGTTTCGAATCGAGTTGGATCCGATATCAATAACTGCCAGTTTCTTTTCCATAAAACCATCCCCTTCATAATACTAGTGTAATCGACAAGGTTTTGAACGAACATACGATTTACGTGAATTTTCACATTTGACTAAGTGAAACCGGTCTTGCTTGAAGGTGTGCGTGATATTCTGTATAATACAAACGCCTAGAAAGTAGAAATGATTACGATTTAACATATGAGAGAAGGGATTAGATGACTACATCTGTCGTCAAATTAAACGAGGTGTCTTATTTCTATGATGGGACACCGGCCTTACAAAACGTATCGATTGATATTCGGCAAGGGGACTTTGTCGCAATCGTCGGAGAAAACGGTTCTGGGAAGTCGACTTTGATTCGAACCATTCTTGGATTACTGAACCCACAGCAAGGGTCGGTCGAATTGTTCGGTAAGCCCATTTCGCAGTTTAAAGATAAGTCTCGTATCAGTTACGTTTCCCAAAAAGCGGCTTCCTTTAACTCGGGCTTCCCGGTTACCGTCGAAGAAGTAGTCGCGATGGGTAGATATGGACGTCTCGGTTTATTCAAACGTTTAAAAATGGAAGACCAGGCAGCGATTCAAAATGCGTTACAAACGGTCAACATGTGGCAATTTCGTCATCGGAAAATTGGAGATTTATCCGGAGGACAACAACAGCGTGTCTTTATCGCTCGGGCGATGGTCAACCAGCCTGATCTATTGATTCTCGATGAGCCGACCGTCGGTGTGGACCAAAAACACTTACAAGATTTTTATGAAGTCTTGCATATGCTTCGTGAACATACGACTTGTACGTTCGTCCTCGTCACCCACGATTTAAACGTGGTGACCGATCTTGTCACGAAAGTCGTCCATCTCGACCGCGGACGATTGGCATGTAATTGTGGATTGAGAGAATACAGCGAGCTCGGAGAACTCGCATCGTCCATCAAACCTTATCCTGTTAAAGTACTTGTTCACGAGGGAACGACATGATCACGGATCTTTGGACATATAGTTTTTTACGTTATGCGTTCATTGCAGCACTTGTGATCGGGTTTACCGCACCGCTCATCGGTTCATTCATTGTAGTGAGACGGATGAGCTTGATTGCCGATGCATTGTCACACATGACGCTTGCCGGAATTTCATTCAGTTTATTTCTCGGACAATATATCGCTCTATTCGCTGATCTCAACCCCTTATATATGGGAACGCTCATCTCTGTATTGGCGGCGTTAGGGCTCAACTGGCTTCGAGGGAAATATGTGCACTTCCAGGAACTATCCATTCCGATCATGATGTCCGCAGGAATGGGACTCAGTGCCATCTTTATCTCGCTATCGCGAGGATTCTCGGTCGACTTATCCACACTCTTGTTCGGATCGATCTCTGCTGTGAGTCAATCGGACATCACTTTGATCGTCAGTGTGGCCGTCTTGACGGTCTTTGTGATTCTTATTTTCTATAAGCAGTTGTTGTTCTTGTCGTTTGATGAAGAACAGGCAAAAGTGTCGGGATTACCGAGTACGATGCTGCATCTGTTATTCATGTTCATCGTAGCGCTTGTGATTGCCGTCAGCATGCGAATTGTCGGAACGCTTCTCGTATCAAGCTTGATTACGTTACCCGTCGCAGCGGCGCTACGCTTTACATCGAGCTTCAAACAGACCATTCTCTGGTCCATCATCTTCGGAGAGGTCGCGACAATCGGTGGGCTCGTCCTTGCGTATGATCTCGATGTCGCTCCAGGCGGTGTCATCGTATTGATTGCGGTCAGTATTTTAGCAGCCGTCATGGCACTTGAGAAAGTCATGAGTTTCAAGAAAAAGGAGGTACAACATGAATGAGACTGAACAATTGAACCGTCTTCGTGCATCTTCTTTAAAAGTGACGCCGAAACGTCTTGAAATGTATGCTTATCTCTCTGAAGAAGATCGATATATCAGTGCGAAGGAAGTACTCGAGTACATGCGAGACAAACATCCGACGATGAGTTTTGACACGGTGTATCGAAATTTGAAGTCGTTTGCGGAGGAAGGATTACTTGAAGCGACGGAACTCGATGGTGAGAAATCCTTTCGAGTCACCTGCAGTGCGGCACATCACCATCATCATTTGATTTGTCGGAGCTGTGGAAAGACGAAACTGCTCGATTTATGTCCGATGCGCTTTGTAGAGGCGCTCGACCCTGAATTTGAAGTGGTCGATCATAAATTTGAGATATATGGGTATTGTAAAGAATGTAAGCAAAAGGGATTGATTTGATTCAATCCCTTTTTTGTATCGAAGGGGGAGGTTAGATGATCTATACAGCTGCTGAAATCAAGCAGATTGATCGCACAGCGATTCAAAATGGGATGCCCGAAGAGGTGTTGATGGAGCGAGCGGCCTCGGCGATTGTGCCTCACATTCGAATCGATTCGCAGTCTACCATTTTGGTGATTTGTGGGACGGGCAACAACGGTGGGGACGGTTGGGTCGTCGCTCGAGAGCTTGCTATGAGAGGGCATGAGGTCAGCGTATGGTCACCGTTAGGGAAAAGTAAGTCTGAGGCGGCTGCAATACACGCTTCCTACGCCTCCGCATTTCTTCACCTTGTGGAGCGGCCGATTGAAACAGATGTCATCATTGATGCCTTGTTCGGTGTCGGATTGTCCGGTCCCGTGACTGGTCACGCGCGGGAAGTGATTGAATGGGTGAATCGTCAATCGACGCCGGTCATCTCGATTGACGTACCGTCAGGCGTACCGAGTGATCACACTCGAGACTTTGATGACATGGCAATTCGGGCGACATATACGTATTCGTTACACGGTTTCAAGCGTTCGACATTCTTAAATCGGACGGCTCCATTCTATGGCAAAGTGGAACGGGTTGATATCGGACTCCCGCATACATCCGATTGGAAGGTGTTGACCGACGCTGACTTTGACCGATCTCTTTTGGAGCGCGATCAATTCAGCCATAAGACGACATATGGACATGGGATGCTCATCGGAGGGAGTCGTCATTTTCTCGGTGCACCATTCTTGGGTGGTCGTGCTGCAACTCGTTCTGGCATTGGCTTATTGCGTCTATCCATTCCACGCGAAGCGAGCCCGCTCATCTCAACATTACCTGAAGCGATGTATCAGCAACACACCGATGTGGTGGAACAACCGTACGATGCACTTGCCATCGGTCCCGGTATGGTCGAAGGGGAAGCGTTGAATCTCATTTGGCAATACGCAAAACAGCAGTCTTGTCCTGTCATCTTGGACGCTGGGGCACTATCGACGAAACGATTGGAAACCCGGGGGCCGCTTACGCTGACACCGCATCCAGGTGAATTTTCAAGATTGACCGGAAAATCGGTTGAAGAGATCGAGGCAGATCGGTTTTCCATCGCTTGTGAGTTCGCGAAGCAACACCGAGTCCATTTGATTTTAAAAGGAACGTATACGATCATCGTTACACCTGACGGAACAGGTGCCGTCAATACCGTTGAAGCATCGGCGTTAGCGAAAGGTGGAAGTGGGGACGTGTTGACCGGAATCCTACTTGCGCTATGGGCTAGAAGAAAAAAGCCTTCGGCACCGAACGAGCAAGCGGTGCTATGGCATGCGCTCGCTGCCAAGTCGATTAGCCAGAGTATACACCCCGCAAGTGTACTCGCAAGCGATATAATCGAAGAGCTCGGACGAATTTAAAAGGCAAGCCCGATTGTGTCGGGCTTGCCTTTTAACGTTGCTGTAGAACGATTTGTTTCTCCAATTGCGCGACATGGTGATACGCCTCACGCCATGTCGAAATGCGAGTTACGCCTTCAGGTAACGTCTTACGATTATAGGGTGCGTCGAATAGGAGTACTGGAATTGACGTTTCTTCATGAATCGAGATGGCATTCTCATACCGGTCTTCCATAAACAGTTCGAGTGACAAGTCTTTGACGACATTGATTTTATCGTGAGAACCGGTCATGACCAACGAATCAAGCGGCAAACGATGCTGTTTGATCCATTCTTCGGTAACCGGTCGAACCGCCTCACTTCGGGCGGTGACGTAATGCAGGTGATGTTGCTGCTTTAATTCCCATAACACATCCAACACATCAGAGTGCGGAAGTGAACGACGGTAAATCGCTTCTTCATGCCCCTCTTCAATCATAAACTTCCAAAATTCATGTTGCTCCATCGTCGTATACGTGTGCAACTCGTACTCGGTCGCACGATGATAGTCAATCGAATAGCCGAGTGATTCATTCATATATATAAAACAACTTTTAGGATCTGTAACGGTTCCATCCAAATCAATGCCGATTCGCATCTCATCACTCCTCCTCACATGCCCTCTATTCTATCAAAAACCCGTACGGTTGCAACCGTACGGGCATGAGATTCATTAATTTGATTGGTTTGCGAGCTCTTGTTCTTCGCGCTCACGTTCCGCCATTTTTTCAGCAGCGATCGCATCGATTTCTTTTTTCAATTCTTCGACCATCGTCGCCTCAGGCACTTTACGGATGATCTTTCCGTGACGGAAGAGAAGTCCTTCATTACGTGCGCCTGCGATTCCGATGTCCGCTTCACGAGCCTCACCAGGACCGTTTACCGCACATCCGAGAACGGCAACTTTAATGTTGACGTTGATGTTTTGGATGTATTCTTCTACCTCTTTTGCAATCGAAATCAAATCGATTTCAATTCGTCCACATGTTGGACAAGAGATCAAAGTCGCGGCATTTGCTGCAAGTCCAAATGACTTGAGCACTTCTTTCGCAACTTTTACTTCCTCAACCGGGTCGTCTGAAAGTGAAACTCGAACTGTTGAACCGATTCCAAGAGAGAGAATCGCACCGAGTCCTGCAGCCGATTTAAGTGAACCGGAGAAGAGTGGACCTGACTCTGTGATGCCGACGTGAAGAGGATAATCAAACGTCTTCGCAGCGAGTGTGTAGGCTTCGAGTGCAAGGTTTACGTCTGAAGCTTTGAGCGAGATGATCGTGTTATAGAAGCCGAGATCCTCGAGAATCTTCACGTGGTGCATCGCACTCTCGACCATACCTTGCGCGGTCGGATATCCATACTTTTCAAGGAATTGTTTTTCTAATGATCCGGCGTTGACACCGATTCGAATTGGAATCCCTTTTGCTTTCGCCGCATTGACGACGGCCTCTACTTTCTCACGACGACCGATGTTACCCGGGTTAATCCGGATTTTATCGACGCCACTTTCAATGGCTTTTAAAGCAAGCTTGTAGTCGAAGTGGATGTCGACGACGAGCGGGATATTGATGCGGCTCTTAATTTCTGCAAGTGCGTCAGCTGCACGTTCGTCTGGACAAGCCACGCGAACGACTTGGCAACCAGCTTCCTCAAGACGCTTGATTTCGGCAACTGTTGCCTCGACGTCATGCGTTTTCGTAGTGGTCATAGATTGAATAATGACTTCGTTCGATCCTCCGATAATCAAGTTACCGACGCGGACCGGACGTGTTAATGAACGATGCAAAATTTCTGACATATACGTAATCTCCTTCTTTTGGAAAGAATCCAATCGATTTAAGATGATAAGGTTTCTTCATTATCATAACGAAAAGAATGTGAAAAAGCATCTAGGATGCGTGACGGATGTGTGCTCTTTACAAACTCTAACGCTATCTTAACATCTACTTCATAATTTTCCACCGTCTCAAGACCGATATATAGGCGAGATTAGAAAAAGAGGTGGCTTAACGTGAAGATGAATTTCAAGCGAAATCAAATGAAGGGTACGGGACGAAACGCTCGACTAAATCGTCATTTTAAAATAGGGCACCGCCTCCAATGGACGCTCATGCCAATCATATTACTTGTCTTTATCGTGACGTTTAGCTGGTTCGCCCTAAAGTCTGAACAACTATTGTCCGCAGAAATCGAGCAGCGCCTTATGCGAGAAGTTACGGTCATGCGAGAATCGGTGAAGACGTCGTACAGTGCATATGTAGCAAACGAGAAGCAACTCAACCGGTCATTAAAATCTACTTATATGCAACAAGCTTCTATTCTATCGGGAGATGATTTTGAAGCAGCGCAATTTTTAGTACGTGGAGAGTCTGTTGAGCAATTGAGTGGGTCAAAAGGAATGAAAACAGAGCAGATTGTAGGGAAAGTTTCACAAACGACAACACCTGAAGTAGAAGAGAAAGATGGTTTACTAATGGCATCGGTCTCGATCCCTGAGCTAAAAGCAGATTACGTTCTCGTTGTCACGAAAGAATCTGCGCTTGGTCCAATGACTGAACTGCGAAAATATATCACGTTCATTTTATTCATTGCGATGATTGGGATGGCCATCCTCTTTTCGCGATTGATTCATCGTGAAGTCAAACCGTTGAGTGTATTGGCCCATTCATTGCGCCGTGCCGTTGAAACGCGTCGTTTCGATGACGTGGCACTTGGAGCGAAATCCAAAGAAATCCATATACTCGAAACCGAGTTCAACACGTTCATTCAATTATGGAATCAGTCCATGGATATGATGGGGAAGACAGCGAGTGCATTTCATCAAAGTCTTCCAATCTTCCAACAAGAACTGATGAACAGCCATCATCAGGTTGAACAATTCCGTGAAGTTGCGGTTACGGTAGAACATACGAGTCATTCATATCAGTCGGTGACAAGCGATTCTACATTCAAAATGAGAGAAGTGACACAACAAATCGAAATGCTGGAACATCAAATTTCGAGTGTGGACGACCGTGGCAATCGACTGAAATCCATATTACATGAAGAACTTGAAACGTTCTATTCTGTGAAAGAGGCGAGTGATTATGTTGAGCAACAAGTGGAGAGTATTCAACAAAAGCTTGAAGAGAGTGAGTCGAACTCTTCAAAAGCGGATGAGGCGCTAAAGAGTATCCTATCGGTGTCGACAGCTACGAAGATGTTGTCGCTTAACGCATCGATTGAGGCAGCCCGCGCAGGAGAACATGGTAAAGGATTTGCTGTTGTTGCCAATGAAGTTGGGAAGTTAGCAAAAATGACGAATGAAGCGACACTTCTCGCGGTAGATGCAATCGAAGCATTGAACGAAGAACGAAAGGACCTGTTGTTTGAAGTCAATGACTTTATCAAAGAAGTGCATCTATTAAAAGATGCTGTTTATCGAGTAGAGATTGGAATCGGAACAATCGACCATGAAATCAAAGTTCAGTTAGATGAGTTTCAGTCCATCTCGGATCAAACGTCACATACGGGGAGACAGCTCTTGCAATTAATCGAATCGAATGAGCGGTTGCGAGAAATCAGTTCGTTACTCGAACGAAAGTTATTCGAGCTGAACGACGGTGTCGAACGATGGTCCAATGTGCAGTCTGCCTTACAGTCTGCAGGTACTGACTTGAGTGACCAAAGTGAAGCATTGAATCAGACGCTCGAGGAACTTTCTCCGGCATAAAAATAACGACAAGCGTTTACGAAGACGCTTGTCGTTATTTTTTTTTTGGCACTTTCGTTAAAGGGTAGGTGATATATCCGAGTCCAATGATGAAACCAATCCATATAAGAGACGGGTTCATGTGGTACAACACCACTAATATAACGGTAGGGACGAATGTCATCGCCACGGCATATGGCCAAGCTTGACGGTAGGCCCACATGTTTTTCGAGTAGACTTTTGTAACCAACTGAACATATAAAGCCATGATGGCGACCCAAAGTAAATAGAAAAAGAAAATGGCGAATCCGTGTAAGAATAGCCACATCGGAACGAAAAAATCAGGACGAATCACAATAAAGTCCAAGACAGTGATCAGAAGCGTCAACACGAGAGTGGCTCCCATATAAGCATGGAGCGGGGCTAAACGAAGACGCAATACTTGCTTAGATGGGACAAGACTTGTTCGGAGGAACGTCAAAATAGTGGACAACATACTAAAAACTCCAATCTGTTATATTACAGAAGTCAATAAGATGCATGAAGTGGTACAGTGTTTTAATAAAACTTTTACATTAAACGTGTTTACATGATACTGCCGATGAAGGCATAATGAGTAGGGCATTAAAAACCAAGCAAATCCAACCAATTCTTAATTAAAAGGAGTACAAAAATCGTGGAATACAATTTGCAAGAAATGTTATTCATGTTTTTTGGAGGTCTAGGGATCTTCCTCTTCGGGATCAAATCGATGGGAGACGGACTCCAAAAGTCTGCAGGGAATCGCCTGCGAGACATCCTTGATAAGTATACAACGAATCCATTCCTCGGTGTACTCGCCGGGATTATCGTTACTGTATTGATTCAATCATCTTCAGGTACAACCGTCATTACGGTCGGACTTGTTAGCGCCGGGTTCATGACACTCCGTCAAGCAATCGGGGTCATCATGGGGGCGAACATCGGGACGACAGTGACGGCGTTCATCATCGGATTCGATGTCGGTGAGTACGCGCTCCCGATTATTGCAATCGGTGCAGTATTATTGTTCTTCTTTAAAAAAGAAAAATTACAACACCTCGGTCAAATCTTCTTTGGCTTCGGGATGTTGTTCTATGGACTTGAATTGATGGGAAGTGGGATGAAACCACTTCGTTCAAGCGAATATTTCATCGACTTGACGCAATCAATGAGTGACAATCCGTTCCTCGGTGTCATCGTTGGTACAGTATTTACCGTGATTGTTCAATCATCGTCTGCGACGATTGGAATCTTGCAAGAACTATATGCTGGTGGTTCCATCGATTTAGGTGCTGCTTTACCGGTATTGTTCGGTGATAACATCGGAACAACGATCACAGCGATTTTGGCATCGATTGGTGCATCAGTTGCCGCACGTCGTGCAGCAGCGGCACACGTCATCTTTAACTTGATTGGTACGACAATCTTTATGATCTTATTAGTTCCGTTCACAAACTATATCTATTGGATCACAGATCTCTTGGCGATTGAGGATAAGATGCAAATCGCATTTGCACACGGTACGTTTAACGTCGTCAACACATTGATCCAGTTCTGGTTCATCGGAACGATTGCTTGGATTGTGACGAAATTGGTCCCAGGTGAAGACTCAATCGTCGATACGAAAGCACAACATTTAGACCCGATCTTCATTCAACAGTCACCTTCGATTGCAGTCGAGCAAGCGAAATACGAAGTCATCCGCATGGGAGATTTCGCAAAACTCGGTCTCGATGAAGCACGCAACTATTTGACGACTGGCGACAAGAAGCACGCTGAAAAGTCGGCACATATCGAAGAAGCATTGAACTCGTTGAATGCGAAAATTACAGATTACCTCGTGAAATTGGCTGCCGTTGATTTGACAGAACAAGAATCACAAGAACACAAAACACTCATGCATGCCATCAACGATATCGAGCGAATCGGTGATCACGTTGAGAACATCATCGAGTTGATTGATTATAAGACAGCTACGAAAGTGACGCTTTCGGCAGATGCACAAAAAGAATTGACTGAAATGTACGACCTCACACGTGCGACGTTAGAGAAATCTCTTCAAACGTTGGGGAGCGGCGACATGATTGAAGCACGTAAAGTCATTGAAATGGAAGCGAAACTCGACATGCTCGAGCGTCAATTCCGTAAGAACCACGTCGTTCGTTTGAACACAGGTGCTTGCGATGGACAAGCAGGTATGTTCTTCGTCGATATGCTCTCGAACTTGGAGCGAATCGGTGACCATGCTATGAACATCACGGAAATCACACTTGAAGATGCAAACGAAGTAACCGTATAAAATCAGAAGCACTCCAAATGAAATTTGGGGTGCTTTTTCTTATTCGGCAAGGAATACTCCTTGACACTCCAAGACATATTCAGTATATTATTACTGTATAACAACATGGCGGTGTAGCTCAGCTGGCTAGAGCGTACGGTTCATACCCGTGAGGTCGTGGGTTCGACTCCCTCCGCCGCTATTTATAAGGACCCTTAGCTCAGCTGGTTAGAGCAGACGGCTCATAACCGTCCGGTCGTAGGTTCAAGTCCTACAGGGTCCATTCGTAAGCGACGTCACAATGTGAACGTCGCTTTTTTGTTTTCAATCTAAAATTGCTGGGTAAATACTCGTTAGCATTTTGTTTTTTGAAAAATATGAAATGAGGCGGACAAAATGGAACGAAACCACACCATGATGCAATTTTTTGAATGGCATGTCGAGGCAGATCAAAAGCATTGGAAGCGACTAAAAGAGAGAGCAGCCGACTTAAATAAAGCAGGAATCACTGCACTTTGGCTACCACCTGTCACAAAAGGGCAAAGTGATCAAGATACCGGTTATGGAATCTATGACTTATATGATTTGGGTGAGTTCAATCAAAAAGGATCGATTGCCACGAAATACGGTACGAAAAAAGAACTACTTGAAGCGACAGCCTATTGCCAACAAGAACTCGGGATGCAGATTTATATGGATGTCGTCATGAACCATAAAGCCGGGGCGGATGCGACCGAGAAGTTTGAAGTGTTAGAAGTAGATCCCGACGACCGTACGAAAGTCCTTTCAGATGAAGCGTTCGAAATCGAGGGATGGACAAAATTTGATTACGAAGCTCGTGATGGGAAATACTCTTCATTCAAATGGGACTTCACGCACTTTAACGGAACGGATTATGATGCGGCGACTGATCGTTCCGGTATTTTCTTTATTGTTGGAGAAAACAAAAGATGGAATGATAACGTCGACGATGAATTCGGTGTCTATGACTATTTAATGTTTGCGAACATCGATTACCACCATCCCGATGTGCGTGAAGAAGTGTTGAATTGGGGGAAATGGTTCATCGAGGAGACGAAATGTGATGGATTCCGTCTTGACGCCATTAAACACATCAACTATGACTTTGTAAAAGAGTTCAGTCAGACGATGCGGGAAGAGAAAGGTGACCAATTCTATTTTGTCGGCGAGTTTTGGAAATCTGACCTTGATGCCTGTCGTGAATTTCTCGATAATATCGATTACCATGTCGATTTATTCGATGTCCCGCTCCATTACAAATTACATCAAGCCTCGGAGGAAGGGGCCGCGTTTGACATGCGAACCATTTTTGATGATACGCTCGTTCAGTCACACCCGCTTCATTCCGTGACGTTCGTAGATAATCACGATTCACAACCCGAGGAGGCGCTTGAGTCATGGGTGAAAGATTGGTTCAAGCAAATCGCCTATGGTCTTGTCTTACTTCGTAAAGATGGTTATCCATGTGTCTTCTATGGCGATTACTACGGTATAGACGGTCCTCACCCGACTGATGGGATGAAGCTCGCTATTGATACGCTCCTATATGCGCGCCGAGAGAAAGCGTACGGGGAGCAGGATGATTACTTTGATGATGCAAACGTCATCGGGTGGGTACGAAAAGGTGTGGAGGAAATCGAACGTTCCGGATGTGCCGTCCTCATTTCAACTTCTGATGAATCTGAAAAGAGAATGTTTGTCGGGGAAGAACGTGCCGGTGAAACATGGGTCGATTTAACGAATACATTGAATGATCGAATTGAGATTGATGAAGAAGGATTTGGGGTATTTAAAGTGTCGGCGGGGTCGATTTCAGTTTGGGCATTGCCAGAAGAAGATGTCGAATAAAGCATTACAATTGAGTCGACCGTCACATATCTGTTACATTTAAGACGAACGTTGTTCAAAAAACTTTTAAGGGGGATTTTAGTAATGGCTAAATTTGAATTACCACAACTTGATTACGCATATGATGCACTCGAACCACACATTGATGCACGCACGATGGAAATCCACCACACGAAACACCACAACACTTACGTCACAAACGTAAACAATGCACTCGAAGGAAAAGATGTGGAGTACTCTTCACTCGAAGACTTGCTTCAAAAAATCGATTCGCTTCCTGCTGACATTCAAACAGCTGTCCGCAACAACGGTGGCGGTCATTGGAACCACTCGTTCTTCTGGAAGCTCTTGAAGAAAAATGAGAACGGCACACCGTCTGGCGATCTCGCTGCTGCAATCGATGAGTCGTTCGGTAGCTTTGATGCGTTCAAAGACGAATTCACGAAAGCTGCAACGACTCGTTTCGGTTCAGGATGGGCCTGGCTCGTCGTGAAGAACGGGAAACTCGAAGTCACGTCTACACCAAACCAAGACTCACCAATCATGGAAGGTGTTACGCCAATCCTCGGTCTTGATGTATGGGAACATGCTTACTACTTGAACTACCAAAATCGTCGTCCTGACTATATCAACGCATTCTTCCATGTCATCGATTGGGATTATGTGGCGAAATTATACGCTGACGCAAAATAAACTGGTCTTACCCGGGGTTCTTATACGAATCTCGGGTTTTTTTGTGGTTTTCATTAATTTGTAAACAAATTATGATATAGTGAAATTCGGACAAAACGACAGGGATTCCTGTCCTCTATAATATAGAAGGAAATGAACGTGGAGGGAGTAAACGGACTTGGCAAAAAATCGGGTAAAAGTGCCGAAAAAACGGCGAAACCACTTACCGTTACGCTTAAATTTACTATTTTTCATCGTCTTCATTCTATTTGCGACCCTCATTTTTCGATTGGGTGTCGTACAAATCGTGAATGGTGAACTGATTGCTCGGGAAGTACAGAAAACGGAGTCGAGTAAAATCAAATATGAAGTGCCGCGAGGTAAAATCTACGACCGGAACGGTCAAGTGCTGGCGGATACGATTTCAAACTACTCGGTCATGTATCGCCGCTCTCAAGTGACAAAGACGGATGAACGTTTAGACGTCGCGAAAAAATTGGCGGAAATCGTCGACATTCCAAAAGAAGACCGTAAAATGACGGAGCGAGACCGAAAGGATTACTGGATTGCAACGAATCCGGAATTGGCGCAAGAACGGACTCAAGCGTTATTGGAAGAATTATCGGAAGAGGAGCGAGCCGCATTGTCTAACCAAGACGTGGACCGGCTCTTGCTTGATTCAATCACCGAAGAAGAGATCACGTTTGATGATGCGACAGAAGAAATCATCGCCATTAAACACAATATGGAGAGTGGCTATGCACTCGACCCACAGGTCATCAAAATCGGTGCAAGCCCGAAAGAGATGGCGGTCATCGAAGAGAACTTAGAGCAGTTGCCTGGAGTGAGTGTCGAACCTTACTATCAACGGGATTATCCGTATGATGAGACGTTCAAGAGTTTCCTAGGAAGTTATCGTCAAATTCCGGCGGAACAACGTGCATCTTATCAGGCGAAGGGTTACGGGTTGAACGATCGGGTTGGTACCTCCTACTTGGAACAACAGTATGAAGACGTCCTTCGGGGAACGCCGGCCTATGATGTGTTCACGACGTATAAAGGGGAGCCGGTCGGTGAACCGACACGAGTGAGTGGGAATCCAGGGAAAGACATCGTCTTATCGACCGACATCGAGTTCCAAAAAGAAATCGATGAGATCTTGAAAAAGGCGATTCGCGCAGGGCGCTCTGGAAGTCCTCATTTCGACCGAGCATTCGCTGTCGTCATGAATCCACAAACGGGTGAATTGCTCGCCTTATCTGGACAAGAACTCGATTTGGAAACGAACGAATTCAAGGATGTATCGACCGGAACGGTTCTTCGCGCCAGCCAAATCGGATCAACCATCAAAGGGGCGACGGTCGCCTATGGATTCGAAGAAGGTGTCGTGAAACCGGGAGAATATATTTATGATGCTCCGATTCGGATTGGTTCGTCAGTGAAAGCTTCCTACCGGAATATGGGGAACATCAACGACTTAGATGCACTCGCGATGTCATCGAATATCTATATGTTCCAAATTGCTTTGCGTCTGGCTGATTATTACTCGACAGGTCAAATTGTCGGGGAAAATGTCACGCAGGCGTTCGGAACGATGGAACACTACTATAAACAATTCGGTCTCGGAATCGAAACAGGGATCGACTTGCCGTTTGAGTCGACCGGATTCCGTAGCATCCCGGACCGCGTCACGCTTCTAATGGATATGTCGATCGGACAGTATATTTCTTATACTCCGATTCAATTGGCGCAATATACGTCAGCATTGGCGAACGGCGGCTATCGTGTACAACCACACTTGCTGAAAGAAATCATTGAGCCGGGTTCGCTTGATGAGAACAATAAGCAAGTCGTGAGCACGTTCCAACCGAATGCGTTGAATAAAGTCGATATCCAGGATGAATACATTCAACGTGTCCGTGAAGGATATCGTCAAGGGGTTGAATCTGCGTCCGGTTCGTCTCGCATTTTACAGGAGACCGGTATGACGGCTGCAGGTAAAACCGGAACTGCTCAAGCAATCGCGGAAGGGGCAGATGGTCAGGCGAAACGAAATGCGAACGGAGAACCGATTAAGACATTGAACTCAAACCATGTCGGTTGGGCACCGTTCGATGATCCGGAAATCGCTTGGGCGATCATCATGCCTGGACTTGAGGCGGAAGGAATCAATACGCGTGTCGCGCACGACATCATGAAAGCTTACTTTAATCTAGAAGACGTCAATGCAATGCTTCAGTAAAAGAAGTCACTTCGGTGACTTCTTTTTTTGTCTTTACAATTCTTTTACGTTCCGTTTATTTCTCGTTAATAGAAGTTCATTAGGATATTAATTGTAGGACAGAACAACAAATCCACAACAAAAATCAAAGCAAACTCAAGGAGGACGTCACAAATGTCTTGGATGAAAAAATCAGCTTTACTCGCTTCAATCACTTCAGTCGCACTCGTAGGTGCTGCTTGTGGGAACAATGAAGAAGGTGGCGCTGCTGAAGGCGGCGATGCGCTCTCAGGAAAAGTCGTCATGGACGGATCATCAACTGTATTCCCAATCATGGAAGCAGTCGCAGAAGAATTTTCAGCTGAACAACCAGAAGTTGAAGTGACAGTCGGTGTCTCTGGTACGGGTGGCGGCTTCAAACGTTTCGTGACGGGAGAGACAGACTTCTCGAACGCATCACGTGAAATCAAAGAAGAAGAAGCAGCCGAAGCTGAGAAAAACGGTGTGGAATTCACGCAACTCTCGGTTGCACTTGATGGACTTTCGCTTGTTGTTAACCCAGCGAACGATTGGGCACAAGATATCACGATTGAAGAATTGAATAAGATGTGGACGGACACAAGCGTAAAAACATGGAAAGACGTTCGTTCAGACTGGCCAGATGAGGAGATTTCATTCTTCGCACCAGGTAAAGACTCAGGTACATTTGACTTCTTCAATGAAGCCGTCCTTGACGATACGGACATTCGTGAAGACGCACAATTGTCAGAGGATGACAACGTCCTCGTCACGGGTGTAGCTGGAACAGAAGGTGCAATCGGATTCTTCGGATATGCATACTACATCGAAAACCAAGACACGCTTCGTGCCATGGCAGTCGAGGGTGTAGAGCCAACTCCAGAAACAATCAATGACCTTTCTTATCCACTCTCACGTGAAATCTACACGTACGTCAACAACGCTTCGTTGAAAGACAAAGAGCAAGTTGCAGAATTCGCACGCTTCATGAACGAAAACGCAGGTGCGCTCTCTGAAGAAGTAGGATATGTCGGTATGGAACAAGCGCGTTACGACGAAAACATGAAGATGATCGACGAAATCGCTGGAGAATAAGATGATAGGTGGCAGAAGGTGAGACACGGTCTCGCCTTCTCGCCATGCTTTCTAGTATGAAGAGGTAGGGAGCGATACACGAGATGAATGAACCGAACAATAAGCTTTCGATTCGAGAGATGATTCAACAAAATAAACAAAAGAAATATAGTACGACGAACGTGTTTGATAAAATCATGCCCTTCTTATTATTCTTGAGCGCATTCGTATCGGTCGTCACGACCATTGGTATTGCGTTCACACTAGGCTTTGAGCTATTCAAGTTCTTTGAACGAGTCCCTGTCGCAGAATTTTTAGGATCGACAGAATGGTACCCGCTTAGTGCAGATCAGCGCTTCGGGGTATGGGCCCTTGTCATGGGAACACTCCAAATTACTGTGATTGCGATGATTGTAGCCGTCCCACTCGGTTTGGCGTCTGCGATTTATTTAAGTGAATACGCCTCTGAACGGGCACGACGTGTATTGAAACCAATTCTAGAAGTGTTGGCCGGTGTGCCGACCATCGTATTCGGTTTCTTCGCCTTGTCATTCATTACACCGATTCTGCAAGCACTCATCCCAGGACTTCAAATTTACAATGCACTCAGCCCAGGGATTGTCGTCGGGATTATGATTATTCCGATGATTGCCTCGATTTCTGAGGATGCAATGAGTGCTGTTCCGAAGAAAATTCGGGACGGTGCGCTCGGTTTAGGTGCGACACGTCTTGAAGTGGCGACGAAAGTTGTCATGCCTGCAGCGACGTCTGGGATTATTGCCTCTATCGTTCTCGGTATGAGCCGTGCGATTGGTGAGACGATGATTGTAACGATCGCTGGTGGTTCACAGCCAAACTTCGAGTTCAATCCACTCAATGCGATTCAGACGATGACAGCATATATCGTTCAAATCGCAAAAGGTGATGCAGGTTACGGCACAATCGAATATTACAGTATCTATGCGGTCGGTGCGTTGTTGTTCGTCTTTACCTTATTGATGAACCTATTCGCAAACTGGGTGACGCGCCGCTTCAGAGAGGAGTACTAATATGGCTTTACCGAACAGTGAGTTCAAGAATACGAAGAACTTGATGAATCGTGAGACCGTGTCTCAACGAATTAAACGACGTTTACAATTGAATGAAATATTTAAGTACATCTTTTTGGCGGGACTGGTCTTTGCACTCGTCGTCTTATCGACGTTGATTTATGACATCGTGTCAAAAGGTGCAGGATGGGTCGATCTCGATTTCTTGCGCAACTTCCCGTCGCGCCGTCCTGAACAGGCTGGATTATATCCTGCGTTGATTGGGTCATTATGGCTCATGCTATTGATCGTGCCGATGGTGTTCGTCATCGGTGTTGGAGCGGCGATTTACTTGGAAGAATATGCTCCGAAAAATCGCATGACTTCATTTATTGAAGTCAATATTTCGAACTTGGCTGGCGTTCCGTCAATCGTATTCGGATTGCTTGGATTGACGATTTTCGTTCGAGTCATGGAATTAGGGAACTCGATTATGGCCGGTGCCTTGACGCTCGGTCTCATGAGTTTGCCGATTGTCATCGTGGCCTCACAGGAAGCGCTACGAGCAGTCAAAATGGAATTACGACACGCTTCACTAGCGCTCGGTGCATCGAAGTGGCAGACGACATTTAACGTCGTGTTACCTTCGGCGTTACCAGGGATCATTACGGGGATTATCCTAGCGGTTTCCCGGGCGATTGGTGAAACGGCTCCACTCATCATGGTCGGAGCGGCAACATTCATTTCAACGACACCGAGTAACATTTTTTCTGACTTCACGGCCCTCCCGATCCAGATTTACAACTGGACGAGCCGACCACAAGCAGAGTTCCAAAACTTAGCGGCAGCAGGGATCATCGTACTTATGACGATGCTCATCGCGATGAACTCGGTTGCAATCTATATTCGAAACAAATATACAAATCGACACTAAGTCTTTTTTGCAGATGAATGAGGAGGAAGCTCGAGATGATGAAACAACAAGAGCTCAACAAAGGAGATCAAAACGTGAATACAACTACGACAGAACCGACAACGACTGAGATGAAAAAAGATAGCGCCTATGTCGTCAACAATTTGAACTTGTGGTATGGAGAAGACCAGGCTTTGATTGACGTCAACCTCGATATTAAAAAGAATGAAGTCACGGCGATTATCGGACCATCTGGGTGCGGAAAATCGACGTTCATCAAGACGTTAAATCGGATGGTCGAACTCGTGCCATCGGTTCGGACGAACGGTGAAATTTTATACCATGGTCGTAACATCTTCGATCGCGGATACAAGGTGGAAGATTTGCGTACGTCGGTCGGGATGGTATTCCAACAACCGAACCCGTTCCCAAAATCGGTCTATGACAACGTGGCATACGGACCGCGGACGCACGGAATCAAAAATAAGAAAGTACTCGATGAAATTGTCGAGCGTTCATTACGTGGTGCGGCAATCTGGGATGAAGTAAAAGATCGATTGAATGAGAATGCGTACGGACTTTCAGGTGGACAACAACAACGTCTCTGTATCGCGCGTACGTTAGCGATTGAACCGGATGTCATCTTAATGGACGAGCCGACGTCTGCCCTTGATCCGATCTCTACATTGAAAGTGGAAGAATTGGTACAAGAGCTGAAAGAACAATATTCAATCATCATCGTGACACATAACATGCAACAAGCTGCCCGTGTTTCGGATAAAACGGCATTCTTCTTAAATGGAGAAGTTGTCGAGTTCGATGTAACAGATAAGATTTTCTCGAATCCATCTGACAAACGGACGGAAGACTATATTTCTGGCCGTTTCGGTTAAGGAGGAGACTGGATTGATGGCACAAAACCGCACATTTTTTGATACGAAGTTGACTGAATTAGAAGATAAAGTTGTTCGATTGGCAAACTTGACGATGCGCCAAACGGCGACGGCAATCGAAGTGTTGGAAAAACATGATCTCGAATTGGCTAAAACCGTGATTGATAACGATAACGAGTTAGACGAGTTGGAGTTGACAATCAATGACGAAGCGATTCTATTGATTGCAAAACAGCAACCAGTCGCGACTGACTTACGACGTCTGATTGTGACGATGAAATCAGCGACAGACCTTGAACGCATCGCGGACTATGCGACAAACATCGCAAAAGCAGTGACACGAATCGAGCACGTTCCTTATGTGCTTGACATCCAACCGCTCAAGAAGATGGCCGAGCAGTTGATTGACATGCTTGAACTGGCAACACGTGCCTATCGTAAAGGTGAAGTGAGCCGTGTTCGTGAACTCAATGAGATGGACCGCGTGATTGATGACATCAATCTAACGGTGATTAAACAATATATCGGTTCTCTTCCGGCCATGACGGTTGGGACGAACGATGTATACGAATTCTCGAACATTGCTCGATACCTCGAACGGATGGGCGATCATGTGACGAACTTCGGAGAACATTTAATTTTCCTCGAAAAAGGGAAACATTATGATTTGAATCAATAAGATTAGTGGTAAAGAACAACAGTGCTGTTGTTCTTTATTTTTTTGGGCAGGAATACAAACTCAAGGAGCGAATAATAGTCTACATGGATTTTACATGAAGGGAGCCATATAGAGATGGAAGAGAAAATCGTATCCTTGAAACAACAAGGTCTTACGTTAAAACAGATTGCGGCAGAATTAGACGTCCCGATTGGCAAAGTCCAATACGCATGGCGTAAATGGAGAAATCAGCAACAGGAAGTGGAGGCGGTTGCCCCTGTGAAAAAAAAGCGTGAAACGAAGAAAGCAAAGACGTCGGTGACGACCTCACGCAAACAAGTGGCATCAGCGAAAGAGACGGCCAACGTGTCGACTTCTCCACTTCTTGAAAAGGGTCCGGAAGGATACTGGAAGCTACCCGATCGGTACAACGTGGACTTTATGCATGCGGTCGTACAGTCTCCAAACGCAGTGTATGTATGCTGGGAAGTATCTGATCTCGTGAAAGAAACGTTAGTGCTTCAATTTATGCGACGCTGGGAAGAATTGCCGAAGGCGTTTCGCATCCTTGATGTTACGTTACTTGATTACAATAGCGGTCACGCAAACCGCTCCTATACATTCGATCTTCCTGAAATGACGAACAGCTGGTTCGTTCGCCCTCTCGACCCGAATACGACATATGTGTTTGAATTTGGGATTCGGACGATGGAAGGGGAGTTTCTCCCAATCGTCGCATCAAATCCGCTTGATACGCCGCGGGCAGAACCAGTTGGAGTCGGACGATTCGCAGAACCGGTCCGACGTTGGCAATACGGGGAAGTTGATTCTCCAGAACTACTTGATACGTTACCAAAATATGCAGCATACCGACTCGTGCGTTAAGGAGGACTTTTTATTATGAAACCTGGGTACTTTTCACTCGTCCTTCATGCTCATTTACCGTACGTTAGGCATGAAGAGAAACACCGTTTAGAAGAAAGATGGGTTTACGAGGCCATCTCTGAGACATATCTTCCGATTCTATGGCAAGTCGATCGCTTGAAGCGTCCCTTGCATTGGACGGTTAGTATTTCCCCACCTGTCGTTGAAATGCTTGCCGATCCTCTCATTCAGGATCGCTATGTGGAGCACTTAGACGATATGCTCGAATTGATTGCCCTCGAATTGTCTGAGGACCGAACAGACGAAGAAACAGCGACGTTACATTTTTATCGTCAACGATACCACGATTTAAAAAATACGTTCCTCCATTGGAATAAAAATTTGAATGAGGCGTTCCGTACATATCGTGAGGCAGGTTATATTGACATGGTGACATGTACGGCAACCCATGGCTTTAATCCACATCTCTTCACGGAACAGGCGGCGCGTGCTGAGATTCGCACAGGTTTGAACTGTTTCGAACGTCATTATGGGTTCCGTCCAACAGGCATCTGGTTACCAGAGTGTGCTTATACACCAGGAGTTGATCGGATTCTTTATGAAGAAGGAATTCGCTACACATTTGTCGATGAACATGCTCTTCTCGACGCAGATCCGACGCCAGAGAAAGGAATTGGAGCCCCTGTTTATTCACCACATGGCGTCGCGTTGTTCCCGCGGGATCAAATCATCTCAGGTAAAATTTGGAGTTCGATGATCGGATATCCAGGCCATCCGGATTATCGTGAGTTTTACCGCGATTTGGCATACGATCGGGACTGGGACTATATCCAGTCCTTCATGCATCCGGAAGGAATTCGTTTTGATACGGGTTTAAAAATGCACCGGATTACGGGTGATACGGATCAAAAGGATTTCTACGTGCGCGAATGGGCGGAACATCAAATTGAAAACCATGCGACCGATTTTGCCAAAACGTTAGAATCACATCTTGAAGCGCACGGTGCTCAGACATTCCCACCATTTTTAGTCACGGCTCCGTTCGATGCGGAGTTGTTCGGTCACTGGTGGTTTGAGGGGCCAGAGTTTCTTGGGAAAGTAGCAGAGAGACTTGCTGAATTTGGAATTGAAACCATCACGCCAGCGCTCTTCCTTGAACGTCACTTTAAAGATTTACAGACGGTCCACGTGTCGATGAATACATGGGGACGTAAAGGTTATGGTGAAGTTTGGATTAACGAAAGAAATGAGTGGATGCTTCGTCATTTGCACATGATGGAGATGCAACTCGTAAAAGATGTGGCGGACTATCGTAATCAATCGGAAGCGACGAATCGCGCCTTGAAACAATTAATCCGTCATTACGTATTGGCTGTGTCGAGTGACTGGGCGTTCATCTTGGATGGGCAAACGACGGCACAGTATGCCGCCGAACGGTTCCGTGAACACACACGACTCTTTGCAGAACTGGAAACGGCACTCTATCAGGATGGAGTATCCGAACAGTTGCTACATGATCATTACGCTGCATATCCATTTCTTCAGGATGAAGACATCGATATTGATTCGTTCCTATCTCCTCACGATTACTATGTGACAACCGAGCGGGAAGAAGAAAAACCAGCCATTTTGGTGCTCACGCCTGAATATCACGGTCATATCGTCGGAGGACTCGGAAGACGGGTCGTCGACGAAATCGAGGCGAGAGCGGACGATGGCGAAGTCGTCTATGTATTAACGCCATATCATGACGAGTTGCCTGAGTATGAGCGACAAGGAAACATACATGTGTATCGTGTTCGTCCAACTAGTCCATTTTTAGAGCATGTCATGAACCAGGTGGCAACACAAAATATCGCCTATGTAAAACTGGTTCATGAACTTTCGAAACGTGTTTCCTTCAAAGTGGTTCACCACTTCGATTGGATGACGATTCCTGCTGCAAGAGAACTTGCGCAATCCCTTGCGCTTCCGTTATACTCAACTATGTTGTCCTTTGAAGCGACTCGCAATCCGCATGGTCACGGTGGTTTATTCGATGCAATCCATCGAATCGAAAACAGCGTGTTTTCTGCATCAGAACGCGTTTATGTCGGTGAAGAGATCTCGATTCACGACCTGAAACAATGGTATAACGTGAGTGAGAACGTCAACACATGCCTACCTCTTGAGACTTCTCCGTATGGACAGGAATCAATGAAAAAGAACGTGAAATAACCTTGCTTTTTCACAAGAAACTTGGTAGGATAATTGAGTATGCTTAGACTGTAAAGCAAAAGCACTTGATACAACATCATTAAGATGGGAGTGAAAGAAATGCGCGTTAAAATTACATTAGCTTGCACAGAAACAGGCGATCGCACGTACATCACGAAGAAAAACAAACGTAACAACCCTGAGCGCCTCGAGTTGCGCAAATACAACCCACGTCTCCGTCGTCACACGCTTTACCGCGAAGTGAAGTAATGAGGGACCGGCCGTCACATATGTGGCGGCTTTTTTTGTAAGGAGGAATACGTTGTGGAAGAGAAAACAGCGCTGCGGCGCACGATTCATCAATACATCAAACAAATGGCGGATCGACATCATGCGGACGAAGTCATTCACCAATCATTATTTGCCTCGGACTTATGGATTGAAAGTCAAACAATCGCGCTAACGTTGTCACTCCCTCTAGAAATTGATACGTCCCCGATTATTCATATGGCCTTTAAAGAAGGAAAAACGGTCTGCGTCCCGAAAGTAACGGAGCGGGGACTTACGTTTCACATCATTCATTCATTTGATGATTTGGAAGAGGGAGTCATGAATATTTTAGAGCCGACCACTCCAGCGACTACGCAAGTGATCGACCTTTGTCTTGTTCCGGGGCGCGTTTTCGATCGAACCGGTTATCGCATCGGTTGGGGTGGGGGCTATTATGATCGCTATTTAAAAACCTATAAAGGTAGAACACTTGCTTTGGCATATACCGTTCAGATTGTCGATCAAGTACCAACTGAGCCGCACGACCTACCCGTTCAATGGATCGTGACAGAGAAGGAGATGATTCAGTGTTCGCCATATTCGCTGTAACTTGTTTCGTCGCCTATCTCGGTTATCGGTTACGCTCGTTGACTCGTTCTGGGGCACTGTTGACGATAGTGACCGGTTCGGTGATTGGATTCTCCTTCGGATGGTTCGGTCTATACTTGCTTGGGGTGTTTTTTTCGACTTCTTCTCTCGCTTCGAAATATCGCTCTCGCGATAAAGAAGGAGTAGATGAGATTGTCGAGAAGACGGGGGCTCGTGATGCCATGCAAGTGTTGGCTAACGGTGGGGTCGGGATTTTATGTGCACTCGGTTATCAGTTTACAAATGATCCGGTCTACCTCTATATGTATGTCGTGTCCATCGCGGCAGCGACGAGCGATACGTGGGGATCTGAATTTGGTGTCCTCTCGAAGCGGAAACCTCGGTTCATGTTTACCTTTAAGCGAGTCGAACCGGGAATGAGTGGGGCCGTCTCGACATTCGGTACCGTCATGTCGATGTTTGGTGCATTGTTGATTGTCATATCCTCTCTTGTTTTCATTGACTTAAGCATCACGCTTCTTCTTATATTATGGGTGATTGGATTAACTGGTAGTATGATTGATACGCTACTTGGTGCGACCGTCCAACGAACGTTTCGTTGTGCTGTTTGTGGAAAGTTGACCGAGCAAAAAATACATCACGACGTGCCGACGAGTTACGTGTCGGGATGGCGTTTTCTCGGAAATGATGCGGTTAATTTTCTTTCGGTTTGTGGGGCAACGATGATTTGTTTTTTTGTGTTTGGATGAGGGTAGTACAGAAAATGAAGGTGTTCCAAACGAATGTGAATATTGTCACAATATCGCCAAAGTGAAAACGGTTTCCGCTGTAGTTAGAGTTTGTGAATGATGTTACAATCTATTTGTAACAGAGATAACAAAAACATGAAACAGATTGTTTGAAGGGTGGAGAATCATTATGGAAACATTAAATCATGCTAAAGTAACACGAGTCGCACTTGTAGGGGCAGGGGCAGTAGGTGCGAGTTTTGCTTACCAGTTGACGACAGCTAGTCTATGTGAAGAACTTGTCATCATCGATATTAATAAAGCCAAGGCAGAAGGAGAAGCGATGGACTTGAACCATGGGGTTTCATTCGCTTCATCACCAATGCGCGTCTGGGCAGGGGACTATTCGGATTGTGGCGTCGCTGACATCGTAGTCATCACTGCTGGCGCACCACAGCGTCCAGGTGAAACACGTCTTGATCTCGTTGAAAAAAATGCGAAGATTATGAAATCTATGATTTCAGACATCATGGACTCTGGTTTTGACGGAATTATCATTATTGCTTCAAACCCGGTCGACATCATGACACATCTCGCATGGAAATATTCTGGTCTTCCGAAACATCGTGTCTTTGGTTCAGGAACAGTGCTTGATACGTCTCGCTTGCGTTACATGCTCGGAGACTATTTCAACGTCGACCCGCGTAACTGTCACGCCTACATTATGGGTGAGCATGGTGATACTGAGTTTGCTGCCTGGAGCAACGCTCGTATATATGGAAAATCGGTCGAGCAACTACTTGAAGAGCATGATGAGTATAGTTGGGAAGACCTTGAAGACATTTATGTCAACGTTCGTGACGCAGCATATCATATCATTGAACGTAAAGGTGCGACGTACTATGCGATTGGACTCGGTCTCCTTCGGTTGGTCAAGGCTGTCCTTCGTAACGAGAATACGTTGTTGACAGTCGGTGCCCATCTTGATGGTGAGTATGGATTGCACGATATCCATATCGGTGTACCAGCGATTATCAACCGTCAAGGCGTTCGTGAAGTCGTTGAGATTGAGTTGTCACAAGAAGAGCATGAGAAAATGCAACATTCTGCGAACGTACTCATGAAAACGATGGAACCTGTCTTGTAATCTCCATCCTTTTGAAACCCGTAGCCATATGGTTACGGGTTTTTGTACATATAGAACGAATCATCGTTTGGTCGTCTGTCGTCTCGTGATTTACAATAGAATTGAGAGAGAGGAGGGGTTTCGTTGGCGACAACTTGTTTTTGGGAAGATATATATCGAAAGGTCGAAAACGGTGGGCGAATTGAAGGCATACTCGAACCCTCCCGTGCGGTCATCTTGTTCGATACAAAAGCAGGTGATCGGTATGATTTGTTCATTCAGACTGAAAAAGCATGGGCGAATCATGTTGGGACGGATATAGACGCGATTTTGAACGCATTTCGCTTATCTCGTATCGGGCGGAAGCGATTGACCATTCATGTCTATGGCGAGCGCCTTGTGGATGAAGAGCGTGTGGACTCGTTGACGTTCCAAATCCCTGCGAAAGTGACATTGTCTCGTTCGATTTGCACACCGACTATGGAAGAGGACCGGTTCCGAATGCTAGCGGTCTCCCTCGACCGAAAAAAGAAAGCAGAGCTGAAGAAACGATTTTCCTTTGGGAAACCACAAGTGGTATATGGGCTACTGTTCATCACTTTTTTAGTCATGTGGTTAGCGGAATCGGTCGGTTCGACTCTTGATCCAAACACGTTAATCGCATTCGGGGCCAAAGTGAACCCGTTGATTGAACAAGGGGAATGGTGGCGTTTGATTACACCGATGTTCCTGCATATTGGTTGGTTCCACTTTGCGATTAATATGTTTGCACTCTGGTCGCTCGGTCCGCTCGTTGAACGGATGTATGGCTCCATACGATTTTTAATCATCTATCTGCTAAGTGGAATATTAGCGACATCCACATCGTTTGCATTCAGCGAATCGATATCAGCAGGCGCTTCAGGGGCGCTATTTGGATTGGTCGGTGCGCTCTTGTACTTTGGGTTGCGGGATCGTTCTCTCTTCATGAAGACGCTCGGACCTCCGCTCTTTATTATGTTAGGATTAAACGTAGGACTTGCGTTTGTATTAGGTGCAGGTCTTGACCATTTCGCGCATGCGGGAGGTCTGATTGGTGGTTTTGTCGTCTCGGGGGTCGTCGGGCTACCGGATGAGAAGAACCGTATACAACGAATCTTATTTTCCGTACTCACCATCTCGATGTTTGGACTATTCGTCGGGTACGGATTTTGGTAAGGGGAGAATTCAATGATTGAAACATTAAAAACACTCGTTAACATCCCGAGTCCTTCCGGGATGACGGAAGAGGCCATCCGCTTCGCGGAGCAAGAATTGAATGCACTGGGTGTCAAGACGTCACGTCTACATAAAGGGGCACTGCTGGCCACATTTTCAGGTCGTTCTGGCAAGGCGCGTCTGTTGACGGCACACGTGGACACACTCGGTGCGATGGTCAAAGACATCTTGCCGAGCGGGCGTCTTCGTTTGACTCAAGTGGGAGGATACGCATGGACGGCGATTGAGGGAGAGAACTGCCTCGTCCACCGTGAAGAAGGAGAGGCGATTGAAGGAACGATCTTGATCCATCAGTCAAGTGTTCACGTCTATAAGGACACGAACTCTGCCGAGCGATCTGCATCAAACATCGAAGTCCGATTGGATGAAAAAGTGCATTCTCGTGAAGATGTGACGGCGCTTGGGATTGAGATCGGGGACTTCGTTTCATTCGACCCTCGCTTTCAAGTGACCTCTTCAGGATACGTGAAATCACGCCACTTGGATGATAAGGCGTCGGTCGCCATTCTATTGGACCTTGCGAAAGACTTAATCCGTTATGACTTACCGCATACCGTTCACTTCTTGATCTCGAATTATGAAGAGGTCGGATTTGGAGGGAACGCGGGTATTCCGGAAGACGTCGTGGAATACATTGCCGTTGATATGGGTGCGCTCGGGGATGGACAGCATTCCGATGAGTATACAGTCTCGATTTGTGCCAAGGATTCATCTGGACCGTATGATATCGGGTTACGACGGAAGTTCACGGCGTTATGTAAAGCTCATGAGATCGCGTATAAGGTAGATATTTATCCGTACTATGGGTCAGATGCGTCAGCGGCGATTCGAGCAGGGTATGATGTGCGACATGCCTTGATTGGGCCAGGAATCGAATCGAGCCATAGTTATGAGCGAACGCATCTGTCATCAATGGAAGCAACGCGAGAATTGTTAAATCGTTATGTACAATCGACGATGGAGGAAGAAGCATGAAAAACTTTTATGATGTCCAACAGTTTTTAAAATCGTTCGGTACCATTATTTACATCGGAGAACGGGATGCTGAAATCTCACTCATGATGATGGAACTCGACGAATTGTATGAAGGGGGCATCATCGAACAACGTGTGTACGATACGGCCAAAATCATTTTGACCCACGAATTAAAAAATTCAACAGATTGACAGAAATCCCCTTAGTGCAAAGGGTTGCACTAAGGGGATAATAGTGTACACTATTCAATGAAAGCGATTTAGTTGAGATGAGGAGTGAACGGTATGAAATGGTTATTAGGTATCGACATCGGTGGTACGACGGTGAAGATGGCCGTTTTAGACATGAACGGCATCATTTCGGATAAGTGGGAAGTCAAAACGGATATTCGAGAGAATGGTGTACATATTCCAAAAGACATCGCAGCTTCTTTTGAAACATACTTACAAACATCAGGTAAGAAGAAAGAAGATTTTGCGGGTGCGGGAATCGGGGCACCAGGATTCGTCGACTTCTCAGAAGGAGTTGTCGAATATTCTCCGAACATCGGGTGGAAAGATTTTGCACTCGTGAGTGAGTTCGAAAAAGCAGTCGGTCTTCCGGCCGTGCTCGAAAATGATGCGAACGCCGCGGCCCTTGGTGAGATGTGGAAAGGTGCCGGCGAAGGGGCGTCAGAATTATTGGCGATCACGCTCGGTACAGGTGTCGGTGGTGGCGTGATCACGAACGGGAATATCGTTCATGGGACGGCAGGAATGGCCGGAGAAATCGGGCATATTACCGTGGAACGAGACGAAACGAAGGCTGTGAAGTGTGGTTGTGGTCGCCTCGGGTGTATCGAGACGATTGCTTCAGCGACCGGCATCTCGCGTCTGGCGTTACAGAAGCGTAAGAATCAAGATACTTCATTAAACGAGATAAAAGAAGTGACTGCACGTGACGTGTTTGAAGCATATAAGGCTGGTGACTCGATCGCGACAGAAGTCATTGACGAGATGACGGAATACCTCGGCTTGACCATCTCGAACATCGCGAACACGCTCAATCCGAAAATGATTGTCATCGGTGGAGGCGTCTCAAAAGCTGGCGACGCGTTATTGGAGCCGCTTGATGCACAGTTCAAACGGTTTGCGCTCGAGCGGGTATACGAGTCGACAACATTCAAAATCGCTGAACTCGAAAACGATGCCGGTGTGATTGGATGTGCTTGGCTGGCACGGAAACACTTCCTTCCGACACGGGTATGAAACGGACGCGTCTGCACATTGCAGGCGTGTTTTTTTGTGGGAAAGGGTATGGGATATTGTAAAATTTGTAACGTCACAGTTGATTTTTTATTAAAAAAGGGGTAAGATTTGGACTTGATACTGGACGTGTACTATTCAATCCGAATTGTACAATGAATGAACAAATATAAATAAAGAATGGCAACTAAAACATGCCGAAAACTGAAAAGAGGAGGAGACCGTCAGATGAATTCATCTCAACGCTTTTCGAAGCTATCGACGAGACTGAACGACACGGTCCGCGCTTCGTTTCAAGAATATCGTCTATTTTGGATTTTTACGTTATTGCTTTGGACGAAGACGTATATCGTCTATCAATTTTTCTTCAACATTCCGATTGAAAACACCGCACAAGCTTTTATCTTACTGATTAGCCCAATCAGTTCGACATTATTCTTGTTTGCCTTCCATTTCTTCTTTAAAGGTAACAAACAAAAATGGGTGCTCTACACGCTCTATGCGATTGCATCGTTTATCTTGTTTGCGGACGCCGTGTATTATCGGGAATTCACGGACTATTTGACAATGCCTGTCATCATGCAACCATCGAACATGGAAACGTTATCGACATCATTCACTTCGCTTCTTGAATGGAAAGATTTAATCATTCTTGGTGACGTGTTTATCCTTCCGTTTATCTTATGGCGAATGAACATGAAAGAGAATGCAGCTTCACATCGACGTGCGCTCGTCACATTCGTCGTAGCGGTCTCTGTCTTCTTGTTCAACCTTTCGCTAGCAGAAACGGAACGACCTGAATTGTTGACTCGTTCATTTGACCGTGAGCTGTTGGTGAAAAACATCGGAACATTTAACTTCCATGTGTATGATGCCATGCTCCAAACGAAAACATCGGCTCAAAAAGCGATGGCGGATGAATCAGAACTCGCAACGATTGAACAATTCACCCGTCAAAACTATGCGGCGCCGAATCCGGATTTATTCGGAAAATATAAAGGGAAAAATGTCATCGTGGTTTCATTCGAATCTGCGCAGAATTTTACTCACAACATGAAGGCGCCGAATGGAGAGTACATCACGCCGAACTTGAACAAACTGATTGAAGAGTCTCACTACTGGCCGAACTACTACCATACAGTCGGTCAAGGGAAGACTTCTGATGCTGAGTTCGCACTCGATAACTCACTATATGGACTCCCGCGTGGTGCTGTATACTTTACGAACGCCGATAACGAATATCAAGCGCTCCCTGAGTTGGTCAAGGACGAAAATTATTACTCAGCCGTGTTCCATGCGAATAACAAATCGTTCTGGAACCGCGATCAAATGTACAAGAACATTGGCGTCGATCAATTCTTTGATGAAAAGAGTTATGACCTCGGGAATCCTGAAGACATGACAGAATGGGGTCTCTTAGACGATAGTTTCTTCGAACAATCTATTCCAATGCTTCAAGAATTGCCTGAACCGTACTACGCGAAGTTCATCACATTGACGAACCACTTCCCGTACACGATGCCAAGTGAAAACTATGAGCTTGTACCAAAATTTGAAACGAGCTCAACTACGTTGAACAACTTCCCGCAAGCACTAGCTTATCAAGATTACGCACTCGGTCTCTTCATCGACCAGTTGAAAGAGAACGGAATGTGGGAAGATACAATCTTTGTCGTCTACGGTGACCATTACGGAATTTCGACGAACCACAACAGTGCGATGGCCGAGCTACTCGGCAAAGATGAGTTGACACCATTCGACGTGGCGAAGTTGCAACAAGTTCCGTTTGCCATTCACTTACCTGACCAGAAAGAAGGGGAAGTGCATGAGACGATCGGTAGTCATGTCGACATGAAACCGACCATCTTGCACTTACTTGGAATCGACACGTCAGATACGATTGGATTCGGAAACGACTTATTCTCTGAAAATCGAAACAGCCGCGCGATTTTCCGCGACGGAACGGTCGTGACGGATGAATATGTTTGGACACAGTCGACATGTTATAACGCGACTTCTGGTGAAGTAGTCGAAGATACGTCGTTATGTGGTCCGATGACGGAAGAAGCGGAAAAAATCTTGCAAATGAACGATGATTTGATTTACTCCGACTTACTCCGTTTCAAAGAACAAACTGAAGAATAATGAGTACGGACCAAGTCACATAGTGATTTGGTCCGTTTTATGTAGAGGGAATGAACGTATAGAAAGGCATAAAAAAAGCGACCGAAGTCGCTTGATGATTGCATATGCGAATCATTAACCTGGAATTCCACCGTAGATCAACGTGGCGACACCAAAGAATCCGAATACGAGTACAGTTAAACCTGCAAAAACGAGCGGAAAGAATTGGCGTTTTTGGAATGAACGAAGCATTCCCCAAATAGCCACAATCGCGACGATGACGGAAATCCATCCGAACGGTTCATACAAATGCATGACGAGTTCCCCCTTTAATTATACGTCATGAAATTCATAAAAATTTCACTGAAATATCATTATTATTTTATCCGATTATAGAGTCGCTGTCGAGCAAAGGTTGACATCGAAACAATTTTGCCACAATATTGTTTTGAATAAGAAGGGGATGAATCCTATGCAAATCAAAAAGATTACGTCTGGCTTGGCACAAGAGAACGGCTATGTGATTGAAAAAGACGGCACTGTCGTCGTCATTGACCCCGGAACGGATGACCCGAGGTTCTTCGACACGATCGAACGTTTCGGTACACTATCCGCCGTCCTGTTAACTCATGCGCACTTCGATCATATCGGAGGAATTGATGCACTCCGTGAACGTTATCAGGTGCCAGTCTATGTACACCGCTTAGAAGCAGATTGGCTGACAGATGGCGAAAAGAATGGCGCTTCTGCGTTCAACTTGCCGATGCCTTCAATGAAACCGGCAGAAAAAACATACGAAGGCGATGTATTGGAAATTGGGAACATCGTATTTCGAATCTATCATACACCAGGTCATTCCCCAGGGAGTGTCGTATTGTATATGGATGATGAAAGAATCGCCTTTTGTGGCGACTTGATCTTTAAGCAATCCGTCGGACGGACAGACCTGTTTGGTGGAGACCAGTCGACATTAATGGGGTCCATCGATCGGATGAAGCAGCTCCTTCCTGATGAGACGACACTATACTCGGGGCACGGTCCTCAGACGACACTAGAAGAAGAAAAGCGGACAAATCCGTTCTTCACATAAAAAAAGATTGTCTCCGGCGAGACAATCTTTTTTTACATTTGGAAGTTGCTCCAATACGTAAAGACAACGAAGAAAATTGTCAAATACGCACCAAAGACATATACATACGTTTTTTCAGTTAGTTTTAAGTAACCAAGAGCGACGAAGAAAATCGTTTGTGCTAAGAAGACAAGTCCCATAACGATAAAGTCGCCAGTATGTTCACTACTACTTTGGTCGCCGCCTAGTGCGCCTACGAAAGCAAGTGCCGCTACTAGTCCAGTCCAAAAGCCTAGGACACGAAACATTCTTGCCATGTTAATCCCCCCATACGTGCATTATTCCATTCTCATTCACTATTTTACCAACACATTCGAAAAAATGCTATGGAAACGTGATAATTGAGCAAAATAATCGTGAAAAATATGTGAAATCATTTCGGTAAATAAAGTTGTACAAAATTTATAAAAAAGTTGCACAAAACATGTACAAACGGGGTATAGAGATGTATAATCAACTTATACAAAATGAGCGAAGTGAAAGTTGAATGAGGGAGGAACATAAAAATGGCATCAAAACTAATGTTTTACACGTATCCAAGCTGTACTTCTTGTCGGAAGACGAAAGCGTTTTTACAAGAACAAGAACTTCAAGTGAGTGAGCGTCACATTTTCAGAGATGCACCAACAGTTGATGAATTGTTGCAACTCCTTGCAATCAGTGAGGAAGGAGTCGACTCTCTCCTTGCGACCCGAAGCCAGGCCTTCAAACAACTTGATGTTGACGTGGAGGATTTGAAATTAAGCGAGCTTCTGAAGCTGATGAGCGAAAACCCAAAACTTTTGAAGCGTCCGATCTTAACTGATGGAAAAGAAGTGATTGTCGGATATGACAAGGTTTCAATCGAAACATATGCACGTCGCCACAACACTGCAGCGGTTCAAGTTTCATAAAACAAGTCCACTTTCAACATAGTGGGCTTTTTTTTATGCTTGTATCGAGGTGAACGAGATGAAGGAACTCATTGAAGATTTACTAGATGGAGCACGTCAAATCGGTGCGAGTGATCTTCATTTTATACCCGATGCAAACCAAGTAAAGGTTCAAGTTCGCTCTGCTAGTAAGCTTGCTGCACTTCAATCGATGGATGTCGAGCTGTATGATCGACTTACACTTCATATGCGATATTGGTGTTCACTACCTGAATCTAATCAACGTATTCCACAATCAGGTGTCTATGAATTGAATCAGGATGTCATCCGGGTGACCTTTCTCCCGTCGTTCGCCCAGACGTCAATGTCTTGGCGCATTCCCCATGACACGTTTGAACTCCAGCATCTGTTACGATCACACGATGTAGAACGATTTCAGAAAGTGGTGGCATCACATCATGGTCTTTTCTTTATAGGGGGTTCTACCGGAGCGGGCAAGACGACGGTACTGTATGCCCTTTTAAATCAGCTGAAGCATGAGCGGATTGTGACGATTGAAAACCCTCCTGAACAAATGGTCGATGGTGTCATTCAGTTGGAAGTGAATGCTAAAGCTGGACTTAGCCATCGACACTTGTTGAAAGAGACGCTTCGTGCCGACCCGGATATTATCGTGATTGGTGAGGTGCGGACAGATGAAGAATTGATGGTCGCATACGATGCCGCGCTCAGTGGTCATTTGACGATTACAACCTTTCATACCGCATCGATTCAAGATGGAGAAAAGCGGCTGACACAACTTCTTGGTATGGCGACCGTGGAAAGACATTGGTGTGTACTGACTCGAAATCAGGAGGTGACTTGCGAATGGTCAACGTTCCGATAATCCCATCGATTCGAATGATTCATCGCTTTCTTCGTCTACAATCACGAGGTGTGTCATTGAAGGTGACCATGGAGACGCTTGAACTTCATGAGAAGGGAAAAATGAAAGACTGTATTCGAGAGATGAGGGTACGTCTAGAAGCGGGCGTGAGTTTGTCTGAAGTATTTTCCATCTTGATCACGAATCGGCAAATGCAAGAGATTTTACATACGGCGGATCGCAACGGACGATTCATGGATGGATTGTCGCAAGTGGCAATGGTACTCGAGATGCGACAACGATTAAAGCAGGAGTTGCGGAGGCTAATTCGCTATCCGTTGATTATCTTCTTCATCCTACTTGCATTAGGCATGATTTATGCTTTATACATTTTCCCGAAATTAATGGGGATGGTAGATGTCTCGTCGCATGGCGGTGTGGGGTCGATTCTATTGTCGAATTGGTTCTTTCCTGTACTGTTTTCTATATTCGTGGCAATCGCGGTTCTCATATATGGACTCCATCGTCGAGGAGTAGAGCTCCCTTTTTACGTATGGAGACGTGGGAAAACACTCTATATGACCTATGTGTTTGTAAGTGAGTTGTCCTTGCTCCAACATACTGAAACGAATATTAGGCAGATTATGAGTCGGCTAGCCGAGGAAGAGGGAGAAATGGCAGAGATGGCCAAGCGAATTCACCATCGCATGTCTGAAGGTGAAGGAATTGAAGCGGCGACAAGGTGTGAACCGTTTATCGATCATGAGGTTGTGAGTCTATTAGGTGTGGGTTCGATGAGTGGGGAACTTGGTAAATTGATGTCTCTTCATCGCGAGCTTGTATTCGAGGAGATGGAGCAGTATAGTCGAGAATTGATTGAAAAAATTGAACCGTCTTTATACGGCATCCTCAGTGTCATGATCGGTGTTCTTTTTTACACACTCTATTTACCGGTCAAACTCATTATGGCTCAATTGTGAAAGGAGAAAGATGAAATGAAGGAAGAGCGTGGGTTCACATTAGTTGAGATGGCGGCAGTATTACTCATTATATCAGTTCTTCTCTTGTTACTTGTCCCATCTTTGTCGGACGGGAAATCTCGTGCTGATCAAGTGAGTTGCGAAGGTAGCGTTCGAATCGTTGAATCTGAAATCAATTTGCATTACGCGGAACATAAGGCCTATCCTGAAACGTTAGAAGTGATTAAGCGTGCGTCGGCTGCAGATCCACTCGTTTATAGCTGTCAATCCTCGACCTATACGTATTCTCCGACTGATGGCTCCTTAAAAAAACAATGAAAGGCTACACCTTGGTCGAAATGACATGGGTACTTGTCGTATTGTCGTTCTTACTATTGATCAGTGCGCCGAGTATGAGACCGTTCGAACGAATGGAACTCTACAATTTTACGGATTCATTGGTAGCGAATATTCAAGAAGCTGGGCAATTTCCCTATATTTCAGAAGAGGGAGATTGTGTGCCGCGATTGATTTGGATTTCGAAACAACAAACTTATCTGATTGTGTGTGGGAGAGAGATCGTCAGGGAAGTTGATGTTCCTGATGGGGTGGATGTATATCTTCCGACGTACAACACGTTGACCTTTTCACAAGCGACAGCCTCTTATGCGGGACAATGGAAATTCGTCAGTGGAAAGACATCGGTGACGCTCAAATTTCGAATCGGGACGTATGAACCGGAGGTGATTACTCGTGAAAGTGGATGAATCGGGTTTCTCTTTATGGGAGCTAAGTGTCAGTCTTGCGGTGGTCATGGGATGGATTTTCATACTGGCATCCTTTGTCGTGCAAGGGAACGAACGAATCCAACGGTTGAGTGACACGCTGTTCATCTATGAACGATTACAAGGAGAGGTTCTGCTTGAAGCCACTGAACCGACAGGGCGTGAGCAAGTGTGTGAGAAAGGATTTTGTCTACCGACATTATGAAAAAGGCTTTACGATGATTGAAATGACGTTCGTTTTGCTGATCCTTCCCATGTTTCTTTTTCTTTTAGTGGAACTGCTCACGCTCGGTCAACATCTTTATGAACAGCCTAAATGGAATCATCATACGACACCTCAACTGATTGTGCGCCGTCTGATGGATAGCGAGAACTGTCGTGTTGACGAAGGGCGATTACGGGGTGATTTCGTCAAATCGGATGAGGAGCGATGGTCATGGACGATCAAACAAGTAAATGGCAATTTGGTTATGGTCGGAGATGGAGGAGGAAACTTACTCTTTTTAAGAGGAATCGACCAGTATCATGTCGAAACGGTCGGAAAGGGATTTCGAATCTCATGGAAAGATTCATCGTTCAGAAGAGAGCGGCATGTCATGTGCATGAAGCAGGCTTCTTTCTCGTTATCACCTTGACCATTGTTGTTTGGTTACTCGGCGCCGCGTTATTTTGGTATACTGATGTGGAACGAACGACGAGGCGACTGTCAGAGGAAATCTTAGCGATTCGTTTTGAATCGCATTTGTTACTGGCGAAGGAGCGTTGCGCTGAACGACCGTTAACGTTGCATAAACCGACGGGAACTCTGACGTGTCGTCCGATTGCACCTAATCGTACTGAAGTGGACATTGTGTTAACATCCGGCGAACGGCATAAAGAGGTGATGGTTTATGAATGATAATCCGTTTTATATCGTGGGGTTTATGGGTACAGGTAAATCTACCTTATTCTCGTTTCTAAAAGAATATGGGGAGGTCATCGATCTTGATTTAGTCATTGAGTCCATGACTGGAATGGATATCGCTACATATTTTGACCGTTTTGGTGAGTCTGCGTTTCGTGATGTTGAATCAACAGTACTGAAACAAGTCACTGCTGACTATATCCTGACCGGTGGCGGAGTGGTGGAGCGCTCTGAAAATATACGTTGGATGCGAGAACGTGGTACGATGATCCATTTAAATCTTCCGTTCGACATGTGTTGGGAACGAATCAAAGATTCTGCGCGGCCACTTGTTAAAAAAGGACGGGAGGATGTTCAGACGTTGTTTCAACGACGCGATCGATTATATCGAACAGCGAGTGTATCCATCGATGCATCTCAACCGCCTGAAGACATCGCCAAGCAAATCATCCGTATAAAGGGGGAAAAAGTATGATCTGGATTAATTTCGCCATCATCGTATTTTCATTAATCGGACTTGTGATATACGGTTATCTCTTGTTCAAAAACAAGATGAAACCAGAATTTGGTCGTTTGAATCGTCTGACGGAACGTTTTAAAATTCGGGCGGATGTGATTGGTCAACAGGTCAATGAAATCAAAGGACACGTGGATGCGGTCAATCGATCTGTTACTCAAATAAAAGAGTTTGGGGTCAATGCGAAGAATGAATCGATTGAATTGAAGCAAGCCGCCGTTGAGCTAACTCATGAAATCAAACGGACAGCGGGAATTGAACGTTCTGACGTTTCCACCGAGTCGAAAATATGAAATAATGAGGATGAAAACGTTTTCGTTTTTCATCCTTTTTCTTTTTCGCCTTTTTACCTATGCAGAAGGAATAAAAATTGTTAAAGTGGAATGGAAAACGAAAGATTTCAAAAACAAAAGCATTTTATGTTCGGGATTGGGGGATATTATGGAAAAGGTTACTTTGAAACGTACGCCTTTGTTCGATTTGATCGAACCGAAGGCGAAGATGGTTGATTTTGCGGGATTTGAAATGCCGATTATGTTCTCTTCGATTAAAGAAGAGCATTTGGCTGTACGTCAAAACGTGGGGATGTTTGATGTATCTCACATGGGAGAAATTCGAATCGAAGGGCCGGATGCGCTTGAGCAAGTTCAAAACTTGGTGACGAATGATATCTCGAAAATTAAAGTTGGTCAAGCCCAGTATAACCTTCTCTGTCTTGAAGACGGTGGTGTGGTGGACGATTTGCTTGTCTATCGATTAGATGAGGACGCTTATTGGCTCGTCGTCAATGCTTCAAATATTGAAAAGGACGAAGCCCACATTCGTCGATACGTCAAGGGTGACGTGGTTGTGACAAATGAATCTGATGAATATGGTCAGATTGCGATTCAAGGACCGAATGCACAAACCGTACTTCAAACTATCACAAATGTGGTACTCGACGAAATCGGGTTCTTCAAATTCATGAATGGGGACGTTGCGGGTGTGCCATCGATCATCTCTAGAAGTGGTTATACTGGGGAAGATGGTTTCGAGATTTATGCTCGAGCAGAAGTGATTTCTGCCATTTGGGAAGCGCTTGAAACCGAGGGTGTTACCCCATGTGGGCTGGGCGCACGCGATACATTACGTTTCGAAGCGTGCTTGCCGCTTTACGGTCATGAGTTAGATGAGTCGGTCACGCCATTCGAAGCGAATCTCAATTTTGCCGTCAAGCTAGATACTGACTTTGTTGGTAAGGAAGCACTCGTCACTCAAAAAGAGAATATTCCGAATCGATTGATCGGATTGAAATTGCTCGGTCGTGGGATTGCCCGCCAAGGGGCGCAAGTTGAATTGGATGGGAATGTAATCGGCGTTGTCACGACCGGTACGATGCCTCCGACTGTAAGTGAATCAATCGCATGGGCACGAGTCGATGCACGTTACAAAGATGAAGATCGTTTTGTCATCGACATCCGTGGCAAAAAGATTGAAGCCGAACGCGTACCGACACCTTTCTATAAACGAACGAAATGATACAGGGGGATTCAGAATGAACAGAATGGAATTTCGTTATTTACCGATGACCGAACAAGATGAACGAGACATGTTAGAGACAATCGGCGTCGATTCAATCGAAGCGCTTCTTTCAGATATTCCAGAAACACTTCGCGAACAAGCATCATTGGCGGCGATTGGGACTCCGCTTCCGGAAGTCGATCTCGTTCGTCACATGACGAAGTTGGCTGATAAAAACAAACATACGAAATCATACCCGAGCTTCCTTGGAGCAGGGATGTACGATCATCTTTCGCCAAGTGTGATGAACCATATGCTTTTGCGTTCTGAATTCTATACGGCGTATACGCCATATCAACCTGAGATTTCACAAGGTGAACTTCAGGCGATGTTCGAATTCCAAACAATGATTTGTGAATTGACAGGGATGGACGTCGCGAACTCTTCGATGTACGACGGGATCACGGCTCTCGCTGAGGCGACTTACCTAGCGAGCGCGCAGACGAAGAAAAAACGTGTCGTCGTCTCTGGTGCAGTGCATCCTGAAGCAAAGGATGTAATACGTACGTATGCTGACGGACCAGGTCTATCCGTTGATTACACAGATGTGGAGAACGGGGTGACGGATGTATCTGACCTCGATTTGACGGATGCATCGTGTCTTGTCGTACAATATCCAAACTTCTACGGTCGTATTGAAGACTTAGAAAAATTAGCAGAATTGGCTCATGAAGCCGGCGCGCTATTCGTCGTTTCGAGCAACCCGCTCGCCCTCGGGATTCTTGAGTCACCAGGAGCACTCGGTGCG